>JBBKXJ010000241.1:0-3652 GCA_037969395.1 Pseudomonadales bacterium | reverse complement strand
TTTTGAAAAGTCAGGTACTGAGTACGAATGGTGGGCCGGGTCGGCCAATCCGGACGCAGAAGAAGATTGGTGCGTTCACTGCCGCAGCGGCGATTGGGGCGTAACGCAGTATGTAGCATCCGAACCATCGGAACAGGATGCTGAGAATTTCGCGAAGCAACTGACAGACCACGTAGACCGCCTGAACTAGAGCGGCCGATTGATCGCAACAGGAGATTATCATGGCAGACGAAAGCAAAAACCAGGGCGAAGGTAATACCGAAGCGGCCCGCAACTACAACAAAGAGCAACGTGACTTTATCAAATCAGAGCGTGGCCAGGAGCAGATAGACAAAGCCGACGAGATTGATGTTGAGTCGAAAGATTTGAAAGACGCCGTCGAAGAAGGCAAAGCGCATGCGAAAGACTAGCAGCCTGCCTGCGACCCGGACCGCGATCGAGTCACGCAAGACCACTTGCATGCGGCTGGCGTGCCAGGCGTGGGAGCCATAGATTGGCTGCTGCTCGATTGTGGTATTTGTAAAATTTGCACAAACTATAGCCGTTTTTACCAGGAGCGCCGCTGTTGCTTCTTAAATCAGCTATCTGAATGGCCTTGCCGTTACCGAATGTGCAGGATCTACGCGCTTAGCGGCCCGTAGTAGCTCTTAGATAGTAATTATCACTTGGTGCTAGGCGGGGCACGTTTATTGCTTTACGTTCGTATACTTCGGTATACCACTCTAAAAATCTGGAGAATATTATGGGAAGAAGTATTTTTTATATCATTGGCGTTGTTGTCGTTGTTGTCGTTGTGTTAAAACTACTTGGATTGTACTAGGCCTTATCAAGTAGCCATTTAAAGCCGATTTGCGCCAAGGCGCACTTCGGCTTTTTTTTCGAGTTTAGATCGTCGCTAGGTCACATGTTGTGGGGCCGGCGCGTCGACCAGGAGCACAGTATGGACCACTCAGCAGCGCGCAGTTTTGACTAATAGCGGCGGAAGCCCGGGCGACGCTACTACGACACCAGATGCTGCGGAAGAGTTACCTCTCATAACTGCGGTTGATATTCGCAGCACAGCTCTAATCGTCCTTACGATCATTACAGTCATTGTATTTCTGGAATGGTCGCAAAGCGTATTCGCACCGGTTGTGCTTGGTATGCTGCTGAGCTACGCGCTGTACCCCATAGTCTCTTTTCTCTATCGTCGAGTTCGGGTGCCGCACTGGCTGGGCGCGGCCCTTGTCGTTAGTGGATTGCTTACCGCCACCTATTACGCCGCCGGGTCGCTGCAGGAACAGGCACTGCTATTGCTCGACAAGGTGCCCACTGCTGCAAAGCAGGTGTCCCGCATAAATGGTCAAACTGAGGACGAAGAGTCGGTATTGAAGAAGCTTCGCTCAGCGGCGCAGGCCGTTGAAAAAGCAACTGACGGCGCTGAAAGCAGCGGCAAGTCGAGTCCCGCGCCGCGCGAAGTGCCGGTAGCCGTGCAGGAGAAGTCATTTGATCTCGGCGAGTACGTGTGGGGCGGGTCTGTCAGTGCGGCGGTCTTGCTTGGCCAATTCATTTCTGTGTTACTGCTGGTGTATTTCATATTGGCGTCCGGCAGGATGTACAAGGAAAAGCTGGTTAAAATATCAGGCGATACTTTAAGCAGAAAAAAAATTACGGTAACGATTCTCGAAGACATCAACCGCCAACTACGACTGTTTTTCTTCGTAATGCTATTTGGCGCGGTGTTCGTAGGCGTGAGCACGTGGTTAGCTTTTTGGTGGCTTGGCGTAGAGCAGGCGGCACTATGGGGAACACTGGCCGGCGTCGCGAGTATGATTCCGTACCTGGGGCCCGGTGTGATCTTTCTGGCGACTGGCTTCGTTGCCTTCGTGCAGTTTGGCACAGTCGGCATGGCACTGCTGGTAGCAGCCGTGTCATTGGCCATCACCAGTCTGCAGGGTAATATCCTGACACCGATAATGACCAGTCGTGCGTCGTCCATGAATGCCGTGGGTATCTTTATCAGCCTGCTGTTTTGGGGCTGGTTGTGGGGTCCAATCGGGCTTGTCGTCGCCACACCTATTCAGCTTATAATCAAATCGGTTTGTGATCACGTTGAGAATTTGCAAAACATTGGCGAGTTGTTAGGCGACTAATCAGTTGCGGTATAACAGCCTCGTTGGCATATCCTGCAAGAGCAATTGGGCTGACTCCTGTTACGAAGTCGGCAATTGTCGACCTACGAACCGCGTCACGTCATCGCTAACAACAATGCTGATAACGTAGCAACAGGAGTATATGTGCACGGCCGACTGTTAAAATTAATTGAGGATATCCGCGGCAGCTATTGGTTTGTGCCGACACTGATGGTGTTGCTTGCCATTATTCTGGCTTTTGTCACCGATCGAATAGATAGCAATTTTGATACTGATTTTCTAACCAGCATCCCGCTGTTTTATCATAGCGGCCCCGAAGGCACGCGAGCAGTGCTCTCCACCATCGCCACCGCGATGATCGGCGTTGCCGGCGTCACCTTCTCGATGACGCTGGTGAGCGTCTCGTTTGCGGCATCGAATATTGGTCCGCGCCTGATTGGTAACTTTATGCGCGATACCGGTAACCAGGTGACTCTGGGAACCTTTATCGCGACCTTCGTTTACTGTCTGCTCATTCTGCGCACGGTCACCGGCACTTCGGACGATATCTCGACCGCGAATATCCCCAATATTTCTCTACTCGTAGCGATTGCTCTGTCGCTACTCAGCGTGGGTAATCTCATCTATTTTATTCACCATATTCCCGAGTCTATTAACGTCGCGCGGCTCGCAAACGTCGTTGGCCTCGATCTACAGTCGGCAATTACCGATCTATTTCCGGACGATGTCGGCCACGAAAAAGAGGCGCAAAGCGTCGTCAGGAAAAAGCTTGGCGCAAAGTATCGGGTAGAGAGCAAGTCGGTTGCATCGCCTGCAACCGGCTATATACAGGTAATAGATGACCAGGCGCTGCTAAACGTCGCGCAGAAACACGATTTAGTGGTGCGCATTGAATATCGCCCCGGCGATTTTGTCACTGCTGGCAGTGTGCTGCTGCTTGCGCACCCTACCGCACGCGTTGATGATGCGATCGCCGCTGAGCTGACGAGCTGCTTTGTGCTGGGCGTCAAACGAACCGCGACGCAGAATGCGATGTTCCTGATAGACCAACTGGTCGAAATTATGATGCGGGCACTGTCGCCAGGGGTTAATGACCCGTTCACCGCCGTCGGCTGCTTCGACTGGTTGCAGCCTGTATTTATGACCCTCGTACAACGCGAATTGCCCGATGCTTGCCGCTATGACGAAGAGGGCCAGCTTCGCGTTGCCGTGCACCCTGTGTCGGTGCAGCACTTCGCCAGCGCTGTCTTCGACCAGCCGCTGCAGTATGTCGCGAGCGACCGCATAGCGGCGCTGAGGATGATGCAGCTACTGGCCGAGCTGATCGCGATTTGCGAGAACCCCGAATATACTCGCTTGTTTCTAACCCATGCGCAGCAGCTCAACGAGGCCGGGCAGCAATGTCTGACAGTGGTGTCGGACCAGAAAACATTGACTGCCCGTTACAACCAGACACTTAGGCTGGCCGAAGATTCTGCCTACCGGCAGTCATTGCGAGACAGTGATGGCTGGCTGGGTGG
>JBBKXJ010000240.1:0-45881 GCA_037969395.1 Pseudomonadales bacterium | reverse complement strand
AAATCTGCGTGCGCTTCCGTGGTCCATCGCAGTTGCATTTACAGCTTTGCGCGGGCAGCGTCCCTGAGTTCGTCAAAATGGGCTTTCATTTCATCCTGAGATACGCCGCCGTTTTGCTTCGCATTTTCAAGGCGGGCCATATCTTCGGCTCGCTCTTTCCAGTAGCGCTTTTGCTCGGCTGTAAATTCACGCAGCAATGCATTCACAGACACGTTTTGTAAACCTGCGAGTTCTGTGAGATCACGTTCAATATTTGGGTCAATATTTAAGCTCATGTTTCCAGTTTATACCACAAACGCCGCGCCCCGCCAGAAAAAAACACGCAGCGCAAGCAGCTTTAGCGGCTCATGCCCTCATCATCGCCGTGCTCTGGATCACGACATGGTCTAGCTAAGTCCGGATCAGATGACCGTGTTGTTTGAGCACGACAAATCCGTTATCTCTCGCCATATTGGCAATCTATTGAAAGACTTCGAACTCGATTTTATTTTTATGGTATTTACGATTAGATCAACACTTGCTGGCCGTGCAGAAGCAGCTGATGGTACGTTTGGTTGAGCATTTTATATCAATGGGCAAGCAATAAGTGTGTGGTGGACAGGTGTAAATCCAACGGCTTGCTGGCTACGTAGACATGTTGACGCTTAACATAGACATAAATGCACTGCGTTATTCACGCCGGGTATGCGCCCGGCTTTTAGTATTCTCCCAACAGGACTTTGCCATCGCAACGACTCGCAGTAAATTTGCCTCCCTCTCGCGTACCGGTGCCGTTGCACTTGCCGGCTTGGCCCTTAGTGCCTGCACCACTGTTGGGCTTCAAGTGGTCAATACGCCGTCTTATCTCAGCAACAAACACAGCGTGCAAAAAGATCTGCGCTATGGCGACGCGAACTACCAGAAGCTGGACTTATACAGTCCCGACGAGGCGGGCAAGAACAGCAAAACGCTTATTGTGTTTTTGTATGGCGGCGGCTGGACTAGTGGTGAGAAGGGGCAATACGACTTTGCGGCCGACGCGTTTACCGCGGCAGGCTATACGGTCGCTATTCCCGACTATATAAAGTATCCCGCTGGCCGTTTCCCTGAATTTGTAGAAAATGTCGCACTGGCGATCGCCTGGCTTAAGAACAATATAGACAGCTACGCCGAAGTCGATGACTTTGTCCTAATGGGGCACTCCGCGGGTGCGCATATTGGCGGCTTGTTGATTACCGACCGACATTACCTGGCGGCACACAAGCTGCAGCCGCAGCTGTTTAGCCGTTTTGTTGGCATGGCCGGCCCCTATGCTTTTACTCCTCGGAAAAAGAAGTATCAGAATATATTTAATAATATGAGCAACTATGCACCGATGCAGCCGCTGCATTTTGTTACCGGCAACGAACCAACCATGTTGTTATTACACGGTAAAGATGACACTACGGTCGAGGTGAAAAATACGCGGCTATTTGCAGCCAAGGTCAACGGTATGGGAGGCAGCGCAACCGCCAAATACTACGAAGGTGTCGGTCATATCGGCCTGCTGCTGGCGCTGTCGCGAATCTATGATTTTGACGACACGGTCAAAAGCGATATTCTGCAGTTTCTGCAGGAATATTGAGCAACGCCTCTCCAGCGTGAGTTTTAGCTTCTGCGCAGGTGAAACAAGCTACTCAATATACCCGTAGCCTAAATCTTCAATATCGGTAACCACGCCGTTGACGAAACGAATCACAACCATAAATCGGAGGCGGCCGAAGTTGTAGGTCCACTCCTCAACCACAATTTCTTCGTAGCTACGATCGTTATATAATAATTCTTGCTGGCTGTTGCCGTCAGGGTTTGTTCGGCCTTGCCGACGTGAAACACCGGCGCGCACAACGGTTCGCTCTTGCGTGGTTGTAGGCGCGCCACAATATTTGCGTATTTCGATCTGGCGCATGCCCTCACTGACTACTTTATGATCGCAACGCAGAGCCATAGTCGGGCTGGCCATCACCAGGCCTGCAGTGAAAAGGGTTGCAAATCGTATTATGTTAAAAACCCTCATGGGCGTGCCTCCTTGTAGGCGATCTTTTCGTTTATATTGTCGCGCAGTTGCAAATTTTCTGCGCAAGACTATGTTTTTGACCGTCTCAACAGCAACTGAATCGCGGATGGCAGTTTGCTATATTGCATGCGGCAGCTTGTGTTAGGCTTGCTGATTGAGGCAGCAATACGGCTAAGCGGAATAGGTAAATCAAGCGTACCATGACGAAAATAATCATAATAGCAGCCGTCGTTGCGTTAGCGATCTTCGTTTATCAACGATCAACCAGCAGTAAAATAGCGGGAGCAGAGAATATGCAGCAAGGGGAAGAATTTTTAGCCGAGAACAAATCGGCAGAGGGCGTCAGCACCACCGCGTCCGGCTTGCAATATAAAGTTTTGCAAAAAGGCACGGGTAGCGAGCATCCCGGCCCAAGCGACCGGGTGAAAGTGCATTATCACGGCACGCTAATTGACGGCTCGGTGTTTGACAGTTCGGTAGACCGCGGCGAGCCGATAGATTTTGGCCTCAATCAGGTAATCGCTGGCTGGACTGAGGGCGTGCAGCTAATGGTCGTTGGCGAAAAAACGCGCCTGTTTGTACCCAGCGAATTAGCTTACGGTAGCCGCGGCGCAGGGTCCATCGGCCCCGATTCAACCTTAATATTTGACGTTGAGCTATTGGGCATCAACGAATAGCCAGTAAAGGAGCAACGCATGGTTGACAAGATCAAGGTAGAGAAACCGCTGGTTATTTTGCATGGCGATGAAATGGCGCAGGTGGCATTTGAGCGTATCCTCGAACAGTTCGTGACAAGCAAGCTGGATATTACGCTGCTTGAAATCGACCTGTCAGCCGAGCATCGTCTGCTTACCAACGGCGAAGCAGTGCGCGATGCGATTAGCGCGCTGAAGTTACACGGTGTAGGCATCAAAAATGCCGGAATGACGGTTAATCGTGATCAGCTGGAAGAACTGCTAGCAAAACATCCGCACATGGAAGAAGCGACGCTGGATAAGCTGGCAACCAAGTCGCCCAACGGGGCTATCCGTAAAGGAATTAGCGGCAACATTACGCGCGAGGATATCCAGTTCAGGAATATTGAAGTTTCTACGCCACAGTGGATAGACCGGGATATCGTAGTCGACACGATGGACTCGGGCGGCAACCTCGACAGCCACAACGAACTTTCCAAGGCGACCGGCATCGCCAAACTTGTGTTTGTTGGCAGTAGTGGCGATCCGGTTGAGTTGCACCGCCGCAAGCTGAACATCGGCGACCCGTGGCTGCTGGCGACTAACGATCTTTCCGAGGTGCAGGCATGGGCACGGCGTTTCTTCAAGCGTGCGCTGGATGAGAAAAGAGATGTGTACCTCGGCTTAAAAGACACCGTGATTGCCGGCTACGACGGCGTTATGCGCGCCGCCATTGAGACTATTTTTAATGATGAATTTAAGGCAGAATTCGAGCAGCAAGCTCTTGCGTATCATTATGAGCTAATCGACGCGCAGGCCGCGCGCATTATTGCCAACCCGCCCGAGCGGGCGTTATGGGGGGTGCCGGACAATACGACCGGGCGTAAGCTGTTCAAACTGGTCAATTCGTTGAAGAAATACGGTATTCCGGTGCGCAAAACGCATATCTCTATCTCCCGTATGAGTGCCGGTGGCGGCGACCAGTACGGCAGCTTTAATATGCCCGCCGCAGAAGACGGTATAATCAAAGTTATCCTCGACGGCGAGGAAAAACATGCCCGCGAAGTGAAAAAGCATGACCCCATTCTGTTTATGTCGAATGACCGCGCCGCGATCAAGGATTGGGTTTCCCAGGTGTTCCGCGACGCCTCCGTCAAAGGCAAGGAAGTGTATTTTGGGCTGAAGCGGGAGTACATGGAATACGACGATGTATTCAGTAATGTCATCAAGGATGTGCGCGAAGAGTTAGCGATTGACCAAACTGCGCCCCCTTCCTTCATGATCATGCGCCCCTCCAGCCAGCTTATCAAAATGATTACTGACCCGCCGCGCAATGCGTTGTACCCGGCGCAAAATCTGGATGGAGATATTTTTTCTGATATCTCCGCCGCGCTGGGCGGCAGTCTCGCCACCGCCAGTTCGATTATCGAAAGCAAAGACGGCACCATGCTGTTCGAAGCACCGCATGGAACCGCGCATGATCTTTTCCTGAAATATACAGAGACTGAAGGCAAGGAGGCGTACTTTAACTCGTCCGCCCTGCTTTACGCTGTAGCGAATGCGTTAGAGACGCTGGCCAAACGCGAAAACAATACAGCGCTTGGCGACTATTCGGATAATTTAAAGCAGGCATTAATTGAGACAGTGGGCCAGGGCATTATCACCGGCGATCTGAAAGGTAAAACCGATAATCCTGACAACGAAACCGTTGTTGATATGGTCGGCTTTTTGAACGCAGTAGAAAAAAATCTGTAACCTCAGCGCCGAAGTGCGCTAGCCGCCGCCGTGGCCTTAGTCGATTTTTAAACTGACGCGCCGCTGTTTTGCCGTCGTTCCGAGTCTGGCAATGATAACCCGAGCGTGGTCAATTACTGCTCGGTCTTTGTGACTCCAGATCAGAACCGAGCGCACTGCTCGGGCAGACGCCTCTTTTTGATCGGCGGCGGCGTACGCTTCAGCAAGAATCAAACGTATATCAAGCGCTGGGGGCAGACGCCGTTGCGCCTCTTCCAGTAACTCGATCGCTTTCTTGTACTCGCCCTGCAGCAGAAACGTCTGGCCGTGCATGGCGTATGTTTCCGGTATTGAGCCGTCGAGTGCGCGCGCTTTGGCATAGTGACTGCGCGCACGCGTGAAAAAGTCTTTGCGCTCAGCTGCTGCGGTGGTCTTCATAGCGCGATAATGCCAGTATTCAGCGACATCTAATTGAACATAAGGGTTACCCGGCGCCAGCGCGACGGCTTTTTCAAAGTGCGGTTCCGCAGCCGCGTAATCGTCGCGGAATTTCAGCACGTCACCCAGCCCCGCCTCAGCGCGTGCGCGTGCCTGTTCGCCGCCGGCGGCGATGCTAAACCAATGGTCCGCCTTGTCCAGCCGGCCGCTGCCAAGGGCAATCTGGGCGAGGCCCAACGCCAGCTGTTCGCGGCTCAATTTGACAACTTCGGCCTCGAACACTGGCAACAAGGTGTCAATTTCAAAAGCGAAAGAGTCAAACTTACCATGTTCTAAATGCTCTCTCACTTCGCTATTCAAGCGACCGGTGTTCACTCCGAAGGCTTGCTCGAAGGCGGAGGTATCTGCTTCGCCTGACTCGACTAACGCCAGATAGCGCTGCATATCGGCGGCGAAGGGGGTGCCGCGGTCAAGTCGGTTCAACAAATAGTGAACCAACGCCCAGGCTTCGGCATGGAACATTGCCCTTTGTTCTGCATTCCATTCGTCATAGTAATCGGTGGCAGCAAGCACGTCTTGCAGCGGAATCCAGTTATGGTCGCGTACGATGTTCTTTCTTTGCCTGGGTGCAAGGCCAATTTCGAACACGTCGCTACCGATGCGTATGCCGCTGAGATGCTCTGCAAAGCCCTCATTAAACCACTTTGGGTGCAGCTGATTGTCGCCGTTACTGGCCAGGAAGTGAACGTATTCGTGCAGAACGGCCGAGGTTTTCTGCAATGAATTTGCATCACGAACAAGAATTGTATTGTTGCGCAGGCCACGCTTGAATATGCCTGCCTCAGGCGTGTCGATGCCGAACTGTTTGAAATCCGCGTTAGCCCCTACTGCGTAGATGGCGGTCGGAATTGGATCGTGGCTGCGCTGTGCGCTGGTGACAATGGTAACGGCCGCGCGAAACATTTCCAGTTGCCGGGCCAGCGCAAGCGTGTCTTTTTTGCTCAGTACGCTGCGCACATTAAAGTTAGTGGTGCGCACTTCTATCCAGTCGCGGTCTTCCAGCTGCTGTGCGTACGCTGCAACAGCAGCAAAAGCTGACAGCAAACTTAACAGCACCGTGGCATGACGGAAATAACCGAACATAAGGCTCGCTTCCTGGCTGGCAGACGACCGCCCAGAGGAGCGTTATGTTACCCCTCTCTAAAGCCTTAGTGCGGGTAACTTATCCTAACTGTGAAGTAGCGCACTACTGTGGGCCAGCAGCAAGTTGCGCGAGTACTTCCTTTGCCCTTTTGTTGGCGGCGCTGTCGTGGCTCCACGCAATAATTGAGCGCGCGGCATCAATGGCCTGTTGTTTGCGGCCTGCACCGGCATAGCCCTCGGCAAGAATCAGTCGAATGTCGAGGCTGGCGGGCAATAGGCGGCTCGCCTCTTCGAGCATTTCAATACCTCTGCTGTAGTCGCCCTGCAGTAGATAGGTGTGCCCATACATGGCATATATTTCGGCAACCGAGTCGTCGAGCTTCCAGGCTTTTACGTATTGATTGCGGGCGCTGTCGAGAAACTTTTTGCGGTCAGCCTGTAGTTGGGTGTTCATGGCGCGATAGTGCCAGTACTCGGCGAGGTCCAACTGCACGTAAAGATCCTTTGGTGCCAGCGCCAGTGCCTGTTCGAAACGTGGTAGCGCTAGCGCAAAGTCACCGCGAAACTTGAATACATCACCCAGCCCTGTTTCGGCCCGTGGGCGCGTTCGCTTGTCAGCCGCCGCCACGGTGAACCAGCGTTGTGCCGAGTCGAGCTCGCCGCATGCCAGTGCAGCACGGGCCAGACCCAACGAAATTTGCGCAGCGGTGGGCCTTACCACACTGGCTCTAAAGTTCGGAATCAGCGTGTGGGCGTCGAACGTCAAAAGCTGATAATCAGCATCTTTGACATAGCGCCGCAGCGCGCGGTCGAGTTGACGCAGCGTCGTCCCAAAGGCCGCGTTGAACGCAGCGTCGGTGTTGCCGCCGGATTTGATCACTGCAACATAACGCGCTACCGCCGCAGCGAGAGAACTGCCAGGTTCAGACTTGCTTAGCAGGTAATGAACCAGCGCCCACGCCTGGGCGTGAAACGCCGCTTTGCTCTCGGCGGTCCAGCTGTCGTAGTATTGCTCGGCGGCAAGAATTTTATGCACAGGAATCCAGCTTGCGTCATTCAGAAGGTCGCGCCGCTGTTTGTTTGCCAGACCAGTATCGAACGAGTTACGGCGGCCACGTATCCCACTGAGGTATTCTGCCATGCCTTCGACATACCACTTGGGATACTGCAGCGCGCGGTAATTGCCGATTAAAAAGTGGGTGTATTTGTGTATTAAGTCGGGCGCTTGTTCGATGTCATCGGCATCACGAATAAGCAGGGTGTTGTTGCGTAAACCCGCTATGAATCTACCCGCCGCCTGCGGGTCTATGCCAAAGTGCTCAAACTCGCGTCCTCGCCGCAACGCATACACCTCGGTCAGAATTGAGGCGTCACCGGGTTTGCCATCTGTGACGGTAGCCACCGCCGCACGAAACATTTCAAGCTCGCGCGCCAGCTCAACCGTCTCTTTTTCACCCAACAGGCTGCGCACAGTGAAATTAGCTGTGCGTACCTCAACCCAGTTGCGTTTTTCCAGCGCTTTGCCTGCGGCGGGACAGCTGACGAAGGCCGCAGTGAGAAGTGTGACAAGCGCACAAAAACGGATAGTAGTGGCCATAGAATGCAACACACAGGCTGGCGCCCGATGCTCGAATAATGCGTTTAACCTTATTGGTTTATTTTAGCGCAATTACGCAATATGTTGCCGCATCACGTTGCCGCACTGTTTTTCTGCAGCTCTGCTCTAACGATTGTTAGCAATGATGCCGTGTCGGGACGCACGCTACGCCAGATATAGAACGATTCTGCCGCCTGCTCAACTAACATGCCCAGACCATCTGCCACCTGGCGGGCGCCGTTTTGCGTGGCCCAGATATTAAAAGGTGTTGCCGCGGCAGCGTACAGCATATCGTAAGCGCAGGCGTGATCGCTCAGGATAGTGTCGGGCAGAGGCGGTAATTCGCCCTGTAGGCTCGCAGCAGTCGCGTTGATCAGTAGATCGAACTGCTGACCATTTAAGGCGCTAAAGCTATTCGCTATCACCGGCCCCAGATCGCTAAACTCACGTGCTAACGCGTCGGCTTTTTCTGGCGTACGGTTGACGATGGTCAGCGCTTGCGGACCAGCCTCCAACAGTGGTTGTAGTACGCCACGCGCAGCACCACCGGCACCGATGAGCAGTAAGCGCTTACCCTCGATCTGCCAACCCAGGTTGTTGCGAATGTCATTTAGCAAACCGATAGCGTCGGTATTGGCGCCAAGCACGCGGCCGTCCGGCTGCATAGCCAGCGTATTGACGGCGCCGGCACGCTCGGCGTGGGCGCTACGCCAGTCGGCGAATCGCCACGCATCCTGTTTACAAGGTGCGGTAATATTCAGGCCTTTGCCGCCGCTGACAAAAAAAGTTCTGGCTGCGCTGGCGAAATCGTCCGACCCTACCCGCTGCGCGGCATACTCCAGCACTTGACCGGTTTGCTCAGCAAACAGGCGATGAATCAGAGGTGATTTGCTATGCGCAATGGGGTTGCCGAAGACGGCGTACTGATCCATATAGCCTACGCCGAGCCTGCCCAATCGCGGGCATGCAGATACTCTTTATATAACTTTTCTTCAGCGCTGCCGGCCGGCGGCTGCCAATCATAGTCCCACCGCACCAGTGGCGGCAGCGACATCAAAATTGATTCAATGCGGCCATCGCTTTGCAAGCCGAACAAGGTGCCTCTGTCGTAAACCAGATTAAACTCTACGTAGCGACCGCGCCTATAGAGCTGGAAGCGGCGTTCGGCCTCGCCAAAGCTAGCTGATTGGCGACGCCGCACGATAGGTAAATACGCCTCCAGAAAGCTGTCGCCAATCGAGCGGATAAATGCAAAGGTTTGCGCAAAACCCTGTTCGTTGAGGTCGTCAAAAAACAAGCCGCCGATGCCACGCGGCTCTTTGCGGTGTTTGATATAGAAGTATTCATCGCACCACTTTTTATAGTTTGGATACAGCTCGGCGCCAAATGGCTCGCACGCGGCTTTGGCAGTTTGGTGCCAGTGTATGCAATCTTCTTCGAAGCCATAATACGGGGTTAAGTCGTAGCCGCCACCGAACCACCAGATGGGCTCTGCATTAGGCGCTTCAGCGACGAAGAACCGCAGGTTCGCATGCGTGGTCGGTACATAAGGGTTGTGCGGATGAATGACCAGCGACACGCCCAACGCTTCGAAACCGCGACCGGCCAGTTCGGGGTTGCGCGCGCTGGCAGTGGGCGGCAAAGTGCGGCCGTGAATATGCGAAAAATTGACTCCGGCTTTCTCAAACACGGCTCCGTCGGTAAGTACGCGTGATTTGCCGCCACCGCCTTCGGCGCGCTGCCACACATCGGCGATAAACCCGGCGCTACCGTCAGCAGTTGCCAGCGCCTCGCAAATGCTATCTTGCAGGTTTTGCAGGTAAGTTTTAACGGCGGTTTTGTCTACGCTTTGCTGGTTCATTCAGGCGGCTCGGATAATATCGCCGGTTAGCAAATCACGAATTTCACTGGGTCGCCGGGCCTCGCCTACACAACCTGGTGCATACGCATCGACAGCGCTACCGAAATAACGGCGCACCGCCAGGCGGTCGCGTGCCGGCCGCAAACCGGTAGGGTTGGCCGATGTCGACACCAGTGGCCCACCTGATAAATTACATAATGCCTGCACCACAGGGTGAGCACTTACTCGCAGCCCAACACTCGAATGTGCGCCGCATATGCCTTTGCCAGCGTTGCCTGAATGCGGTATTAGCCACGTTGTTGGACCCGGCCAGCTTGACTCTAACTGCTGCCGTTGCGTGTTGCTTAACGTGTGCAGATAGGGTTCAAACTGAGCCATTGAGGCGGCCACCAGAATCAATCCTTTGCGCCAGTCGCGCCGCTTGAGCCGCAGCAGGCGCATTACAGCCTCCGGATTGTCAGGGTCGCAGCCCAGACCCCACACTGCTTCGGTCGGATAGGCGATGATGCCGCCCGACGCCACTACGTTGGCGCTGTGGCGCAGCCGAAAACTCATGTCTAGCGCTTTAGTTGCTGCTGTAGCGCGGCGTCTTTCTTCTCTACTCCGGCGACGTTAGCTGCTCGCTCTTGCTGTACCCGCTCGGCAAGGTCTGCATCCTGCAGGGCCAGTATTTGCGCTGCCAGATGGGCTGCGTTTTTTGCGCCCGGTTTGCCGATGGCGACAGTAGCCACGGGAATGCCCGGCGGCATTTGCACGGTTGCCAGCAGTGAGTCCAGCCCCATCATGGTGGCATCCAGCGGTACGCCTATTACCGGTTTGGCCGTGTGGGCGGCAACCGCACCGGCCAGATGAGCAGCCATGCCGGCAGCGGCGATAAATACGTTACAGCCGCGCTGCTCTGCGTCTTGCACATAGGCGCGGGTTTGGTCCGGCGTGCGATGCGCGGATGTGATTTTTGCTTCAAACGGAATCGCGAATTTGGTCAACACGGTAAGGCAGGATTCCATCACGGGCAAATCCGAATCGGAACCCATTAACACGGCAACAAAAGGGGTAGTCATTATGCTAGTTCTCTAGGTGGAAAGGCTCTAAACAGCAAACCGCGCAACTTAGCGCAGTTGAAGGCAGCGCGCAAGCTGGGCGCCAGCAGTTTGACGGTTAACTAGCGTAATCTCGACTACGTGGTTAGCGCAGCCTGCTAAAGCCGCCCGGACACTCAGCAATATGCCCAAGCAGTTCAAGCTGCATTAAGGTCGACAGTACTGCGGCCGCCGGCAAGCCGCTGCGGTCGATGATTTTATCGGTATTAGTCGGTTCAAAACCGACTGCTGCCAGAATCAGTAGTGCGGTTTCATCGCCCTGCATCGGCGGGATTGCGGCAGCCGCGCTCGTCACCGCTGCCGTATTGACACCCAGCATGGGTAGCTCAGCCAGCACATCGGCAGTGGTTTCGACCAGCTTTGCACCCTGTTGAATCAGGCCATTTGTGCCTTTGCTCACCGGGCTATTGATGGGACCTGGAATAGCGAATACTTCGCGGTTCTGCTCCAGCGCATAGCGCGCGGTAATCAGTGAACCACTGCGCAAAGCGGCCTCTACTACCAATACGCCGAGACTAAGGCCACTGATGATGCGATTACGTTGCGGAAAGTGCTTGGCGTTGGGCGCTGTGCCTAACGGAAACTCGCTGACAATCGCTCCGTTTTCAGCTATTTGCTGTGCCAGCGCAGAATGCCGACGCGGATAAACGCTGTCGAGTCCGGTGGCAACCACGGCAATGGTGGGGCTGTCGGCCTGCAGCGCCCCGCGATGACAGGCCGCGTCTATGCCCAGCGCCAGACCGCTGGTAACGGTCAGCCCGGCGCGGCTCAGGTCGGCACCAAACTGGCGTGCCGTTTCCAGGCCGGCGGGACTGGCATGACGGCTACCGACCATGGCTATCTGCGTACTGGCCAGCAGCTCTACCGAACCGTTAACGTACAGCAACGGCGGCGCTGCCGGTATTTCACGCAGCAGCATAGGATAACGCGAGTCTGCCGAGGTGATGGCGTGCCAGCCCTCTGAATCGAGCCGCTGCAGCGCAGTAAGCGCTTGCTTGCCGGCATCACTTGTGTGACCTCTATGCGCTAAATCACGTAGCGCGAGAGTGACATCCGCGTTAACACGCAGACTTTTTAGCTGCTGAGGATCGGCATTGATAAATTGTTGAATTGAGTCGAACTGAGGCAGCAGCCGTGCAGTGCGGCGAGCACCAAGACCGGCAATATACTGCAGTGCTACATAAAGAAGGGTGGTGTCGTCCGGCTTGACCATCGTTGCATCCTTGTTGCTGTAACGACGGTCAAACGAGAGCGGTCGCTACGGGTTGTGAACGCGATCCATTACAGCCAGCGGCTGCGTTGCGCGTAACACGATTCCATAGCTCATTTTTTCATATGTACGAAAAACCATCAAGAGGCCCGCACGCACGTCGGGCAATCGCACCAAATCATTTTTGATTTGATCGCGCACCACTTCGCCGGCACGGTCGATGGCAAGCACGTTGCCTTCTACCAGGCCGTCGCGTTCACCTTTATTGAGCGCGACGATGTCCATGAAACCGATTTGGGTCACGCCGCCTTCCACCGCGACGATATAACCCTCGACTTCATTGTTGGGAGAGCTCGGCTGGAAGGTTGCCGTAATCTTGCGCTCTTTGTACGCTAACAGGCGATCTTTGTTGCGGATTTCTTCGTTGCTGCGAGTGATCGACAGCGTACCCAGATCGCGCTCCAGCGCAGTTAATTTGCCGGTGCCAATATCGGTGGCTTCCAGCCCGAGAAATTCGTCGGTGTCGGGGTCGCTGAAGGTTTGGCCGCGACGATAGATTCCAAATACGGTTTCGCCCGCGGGGAATTTGCCGCGCGCGTACAGCTCATCACCGGCGCCGGTAATCAGGTGGCGTTGGCCACCGGCCAGAGCGTAGGGCGCAGCCTCAAGCTCACCGTTTTGCACGACACGACTGCGGCTCAAAAATGCATTGATTTTTTCCAGCGGTATAGTTGGAATCGCGCTGTCCGCAGCCGATGTACGCATCTTCGGCGACAATTTTACGGTATTACCCATGACACCGCGTTTAACGCGCAGGCGGGGCTTGCCGTCCAGGTACACCAGATTAATTTGATCACCGGGATAGATTAGATGCGGGTTGGCAATCTGCGGGTTGACCTGCCAAACCTCTGGCCACAGCCACGGGTCACGCAAAAAAGAACCGGAAATATCCCACAGCGTATCGCCTTTAACGACAATATGTCGGTCGGGATGGCCGTCGCGTAACGTCACATCGTCGGCGTTCGCTGCCACGCAGCACAGCCAGAGACTAGCCAGGCCCAGGAGTAAATTTTTCTTCATGTGTGTTCCTTCTATGCACCTTGCCCGGCAGTAGATTTGGGTTAACGCCGGTTCATTGCTGCCGCCGCTAATGAGTCGGTCGGCAGGTGATCTATACAGTGTTTTCTTAAGCAATCACTCGCACTCTTTAAAGCCTGCATTGTCTTACAGTGCATGCCTGCTGCGCTTTCGCTGGCCATGCTGGAAAGAGTACAATTAAACTATAGCAGGTGTTTCAAATTACACCGCACACCGGCGTACGCGACATGTCGGCTAAAGCAGAGACACACTTTATTTTTTTGAGTTAGATCACGATTTTTATGGCGCTACTGAACATTCTAGAATTTCCCGACGCACGTTTGCGCACCAAGGCGACTCCAGTACAGGAAGTCACTGACGATATTCGTCAGCTTGCCAGCGATATGCTGGAGACCATGTACGACGCGCCCGGTGTGGGTTTAGCCGCCACCCAGGTAAACGTACACCAGCGTATTGTGGTGATGGACGTCAGTGAAGAGCGTAATGATCCGCGGGTATTTATAAACCCGGAGGTTACTGTATTGGATGCGGAAACCGCCGAATGCGAAGAAGGCTGCCTGTCGGTTCCAGGTTATCAGGAATTGGTGGAGCGGCCGCTGCACGTCAAAGTAACAGCGCTGAATGAAAACGCCGAGCCGATGGAGTTCACGCCGGACGGTCTGATGGCAGTATGCATCCAACACGAAATCGATCATTTGGACGGCAAGCTGTTCGTCGACTACTTATCGGCATTGAAGCGTAAACGCATCAAAGACAAGCTACTCAAACAACAACGTCAAAGTGCCTGACAGCGGCGACTTGAACGTTGTCTTTGCTGGTACCCCCGAATTTGCGGCACAGGCGCTGCAAGCATTGCTCGACGCTAACACGTATCAGGTAAGTGCCGTTTACTCTCAGCCTGATCGGCGCAGCGGCCGCGGTCGGCGTATGCTTGCAAGCCCGGTAAAACAGCTGGCACAACAACATTCGATTGCCGTTTATCAACCACCGAACTTCCGCAATGCAGAGGCATTGGATGAATTCCGTGCGCTGCGCCCCGACGTGTTAGTGGTTGCGGCCTACGGTTTGCTGTTACCGCAAGCGGTGCTCGCTATACCCGTACACGGCTGTATCAATATTCATGCCTCGCTGCTACCGCGCTGGCGCGGCGCGGCGCCGATTGAACGCGCCATCGAAGCCGGCGACGATGTAAGCGGAATCTGCATTATGCAGATGGACGAGGGAATGGACACCGGGCCGGTGCTGTTGACCAAAAGTTGTTCGATAGATGCAAATGAGACCGGCGCCAGCCTGCGCGCCAGACTGGCTACTATTGGCGCAAGCTGCCTGCTACAAACTTTGCAGCAACTGACTAACAATTCACTGAAGCCGCAACCGCAAGTCGATGCGCTCGCTACTTACGCAAACAAAATAACCAAACAGGAACTGCAAATCGATTGGCGTTTGCCGGCGAGTGTTATAGAGAGGAAGCTACGCGCCTTCTATTCTGCCAACACAATGTACAGCCTGCTTGGCGATATGCGCATCAAAATAGCGTCTGCCATAATTGTCGAAGCCGCATCGCAACATGCTCCCGGAACCATCATAGAGGTGCAGCGCGACGCGATTATTGTCGCCTGTGGTGAGGGCGCGCTGCGCATTGTGCAGCTGCAATTGCCAGGCGGGAAAATGCTGCCAGCCCTTGCCGTTCTGAACGCAAAAGGTTCGCTGTTTCAACCGGGTAGCGCCTTCGAGAACATCGCCTGATGGCCGCATCGCGCGCAGCGGCGGCGCGGCTTATCAGCAGTATTTTACAACACAAGGGTTCTCTCAGCGTGCTGTTACCACAACACACCGCCAGCGTGCCGACGGCCGATGTCGCATTTGTGAAAGAGCTATGTTTCGGCGTACTGCGCTGGTATTTTCAGCTGCATGCGGTAATGCAAGGGTTGCTCGTCAAACCGTTGCGCAATAAAGACCTTGATGTTTACGCGCTGCTGTTGATTGGTGCCTACCAACTCAGCTATATGCGCACACCGGGGCACGCCGCGCTGTCCCAAACGGTAGAGGCATGCCGGGCCATTAATAAGCAGTGGGCAACCGGACTGGTGAACGGCGTATTACGTAAATATGATCGTAATAAAGAAACATTATTCGCTGCACTAACAGACAACGAAAAGTTAGCGCACCCGCTATGGCTGAGCGAGCGTGTTAGCCGCGCATGGCCAGAAGATTATCAGGCTATATTGCACGCCAATAATCAGCGACCGCCGCTGACTCTGCGCATCAATGCGCTGCGAGGCAGCCGTGATGATTACGTACGTGAACTGGAACAGCTAAACATTGCTGCCCGTGCCTGCAGCCTCGCCCCCCAGGCAGTCATCGTTGAACAGGCCGTCAGCGTACAGTCTTTGCCAGGGTTCAGCGAAGGACGCGTCAGCGTGCAGGATCAAGGCGCGCAGTTGGCAGCCTCGCTGCTCGAGCTGCAGCCAGGTCAGTCAGTGCTCGACGCCTGCGCGGCACCGGGCGGTAAGACCTGCCATATGCTCGAACTACAGCCTGACCTGCAGCTACTTGGCATCGACATCAAACCGCAGCGACTGGAGCGGGTGCAGGAGAACCTTGATCGCCTGCAACTTAGCGCACAATTGCTGGCCGCTGACCTGGCCGAACCCGGGAGCTGGCATCGCGGTGAAAAACAAGGTGAGCTGTTCGACCGCATTCTGCTCGACGTTCCCTGCTCGGCAACCGGTGTAATCAGCCGCCACCCCGACATTAAGTTTTTAAGGCAGGACAAAGACATAGCTCCACTCACGCAGGAGCAATGTAAATTGTTGCAAGTTGCGTGGCAGCTGCTTAAACCCGGCGGCAAATTGCTTTACTCTACCTGCTCAATTCTGCCGGATGAGAACGAGCAAATCATCGCTGCGTTTATTGCGCGAACAGAAGACGCCGTTCACCAGCAGATACACGCTTGCTGGGGCAGAGATTGTCGTTACGGTCGCCAACTGTTACCAGAAACCGGTACGCACGATGGTTTTTACTACGCATTGTTAAGCAAGAATAATCCGCTACACGAAACAGCACTCGGCATGTTATGAAAATTATTATTCTGGGCGCCGGTCAGGTGGGCGGCTCACTGGCCGAGCATCTTGCCGGCGAAAAAAACGACATCACCCTGGTCGATATTGACGCCGAACGCCTGCACGAATTGCAAGATAGATTAGACATTGGCACTGTCATTGGGCATGCCTCCTACCCGGATGTATTGCGCAGAGCCGGCGCCGAAGACGCCGACATGCTGATTGCCGTGACCAATAGCGACGAGATCAATATGATCGCCTGCCAGATTGCGTTCACGCTGTTTCATACTCCCACCAAGATCAGCCGCATTCGTGCGCCGCAGTATCAAAACCGGGAAGATATTTTTCGCAATGAGGCGATTCCTATCGACGTGTGGATCAGCCCGGAGGCATTGGTCACCACCTATTTACAGCACCTTGTGCAACACCCCAATGCGCTGCAGGTACTGGACTTTGCCGGCGGCCGTATTCAGTTGGTCGCTGTTAAAGCCTATTACGGCGGGCCCATGATAGGCCAGGCATTAAGCGAGATTCGTAAACATCTTCCCAAGGGTGACACCCGGGTTGCGGCTATATTCCGCCGCGATAGCCCCATCATCCCGGAGGGGTCTACGGTAGTAGAGGTGGACGATGAAGTGTTCTTCATTGCCGCCAGAGAACATATCCCTAACGTTATGGCTGAGCTGCGGCGGATGGAAAACCCATACAAGCGCATTATCATCGCCGGCGGCGGCAATATTGGTGCGCGTCTTGCCAGCACGATCGAAAACAACTACCGCGTGAAAGTTATCGAATTTAACAAGCAGCGCGCCGAGCAATTATCTGAACAACTAGAGAAGGCAATTGTGCTGCACGGCAGCGCGTCTGACCGGGATTTGCTGCAGGCGGAGAATATTGAAAACACCGATTTGTTCTTCGCGCTAACCAACGACGACGAGGCCAATATTATGTCGTCGTTACTGGCTAAGAAGTTGGGGGCGCGCAAGGTTATTACGCTGATAACAAAGTCGGCCTATGTCGACCTTATGGAAGGGGGTGTTATCGACATCGCCCTGTCACCGCACCAGGTTACCGTTGGCAGCTTGCTTACCCATGTGCGCCGCGGCGATATGGCTAACGTTTACTCTCTGCGGCGCGGCGCGGCGGAGGCTATTGAGGTCGTTGCTCACGGTGACAAAAACTCTTCCAAGGTTGTTGGCCGCCGCCTCGACGAAATCTCACTACCAGTGGGGGTAACCATAGGCGCTATCGCCAGAGGCTCGCAGGTGTTGATTGCTCACCGGGACGTTGTCATTGAATCGGAAGATCATGTGGTGCTATTTCTGATAGATAAGAGTCGCGTCAACGAAGTCGAACGCCTGTTCCAGGTAGGCTTCACTTTCATCTAAACGTTCACCTAAAACCATGCGCTGTTAAGCAATGCACTTTGCCATTATTCTAAGAATACTCGGGCTGCTACTCATGTTGTTTAGCCTGACCATGCTCACTCCGGTTATCGTTGCATGGATTTACCAGGACGGCGACGCTGCCGAGTTCTTTATCGCCTTTCTAACAACGCTAACATGCGGCGCGTTAATCTGGTGGCCGTTTCGCACGGCCGATCACGAGTTGCATATACGCGACGGCTTTTTGATTACCGCTCTGTTCTGGTTCGTGCTGGGGTTGTTTGGCTCATTGCCATTTTTATTGTCGGAACAACCGAACATTTCTATTTCCGATGCCGTGTTTGAAAGCATATCCGGTTTGACCACAACCGGCGCAACGGTGCTCACCGGACTGGATTTTTTACCCCCCTCCGTGCTGTATTACCGGCAACAGCTGCAGTGGCTGGGCGGCATAGGTATTATTGTGATCGCCGTAGCGATTCTACCCATGCTGGGCATCGGCGGTATGCAGTTATACAGGGCGGAAACGCCCGGGCCGGTTAAGGATACCAAGCTTACCCCTCGCATCACCGGCACTGCAAAGGCTCTTTTCTTTATATACTTGTCGATGACGGGCGGCTGCGCTATATCGTATTGGCTCGCTGGTATGGACGTGTTCGACGCCATCACTCACAGCTTTTCAACCGTGTCGATTGGCGGTTTCTCCACTCACGATAAGAGCATGGCGTATTTCAACAATACTGCCATCATGCTGGTTTCGATTTTCTACATGGTATTTGCCGGCATAAATTTTGCGCTACATTATTTTGCCTGGCGACACACTACTATAAAGGGATATATCACAGATCCCGAAGCGCAGTTCTATCTTCGCTCGTTGTTAATCGCCACGATAGTCACCTGGCTTACGCTGTATCTCTCCGATACGTACGCCGCCGGAGAGGGCTTATTACAGGGGGCATTCCAGGTAGTATCGATAGCCACAACGACTGGCTTCACCAGTACTGATTTTTCTAAATGGCCGGTTTTTCTGCCGCTATTGTTGTTTCTGATGGCTTTTATGGGTGCCTGCGCCTACTCTACCGGGGGCGGTATCAAGGTGGTGCGTATACTGCTGATGGTCAAACAGGGCCTGCGCGAATTTAAACAGTTAGTTCACCCGCAGGCGATTATTCCTATAAAGCTGGGCAATCGTCCGGTAGGCGATCGCATATTATCCGCCGTGTGGGGGTTTTTCGCCCTCTATATGTTTTGTTTCGCGATACTCATGTTGTTGCTGCTGGCTACCGGGCTGGACTTTATTACTGCCTTCTCGGCGGTGGGCGCTGCCATAAATAATCTGGGCCCTGGCCTGGGAGACGTAACAGCACATTACGGCGACATCAATAACCCGGCTAAATGGCTGCTGTGCTTTGCTATGCTGCTGGGTCGGTTGGAGATCTTTACTCTGCTGGTATTGTTTACGCCGACTTTTTGGCGACGCTGATTTATCGGTTGATGGTTTAGCTAAATTTGTAAACCGGCTCCTCGCCCTCAGGCCTTTTCTTAAAGCGTTTGTACTCCCACTGATTTTGTTCCGGCACGTTTCTCACACACTGCTCAATGCTGCGGTTCAGCCCCTCGGTTGAAAGCGTTATGTCCTGGTCGTATATACACTCATCGGCCAGCTCGAAAAAAATATCAAAGCCACCACAGGGAAGGCGCTGCGTGTAGGCGCATACTGCCCTCGCGCCGGTTTTCTGTAGCAAATTGGAAACCAGCGTCATGGTTAGCGCTGGCACGCCAAAGTAGGGAGCGAAAACGCCACTCTCCCGCGCGGGCACCTGATCCGGCAAAATGCCGATGAGTTCGCGGCGTTGCAGCGCTTTCAGCAGGGCTAACACACCGCGCCGACTGGTTGGCGCCAGCTGCGTACCGGTGCGCGCACGGGAGCGCAGAATAAGTGCATTCAATGCCTCGCTCTCTGGCGGTTGGTAGAGTACGGTGAGCGGATATTCCTGCGTCAGAAACAAACTGAGTATTTCCCAGTTGCCTATATGCGGTGCCAGCACAATAACACCGCGCTGTTGTGCGACGCATTGTTCTAACAGTTCGCGACCGTGTACGGAACGCACCAGTTTGATAACGCGCGGCACAGGCCAAAGCCACACTGAGCCCATTTCGGACATGGTTTTGCCGAATTCCTGCAAACTACGTCGCGCCAGGGCACTGCTCTCTCGCGCCATTAACGCCGGGAGGCACAGCTGCAGATTTTTCTCGGTTACCTTGCGGCTGCGCGAGCGGCTGTACCACAGGCAGTGGCCGATAAATGTGCCAAGCCGGCGATTAAATGCGTGCGGTAGTTTCGCCAACAACTTTAACAAACTAATAATTGCTCGTTCTTTGAGAGTCACTGTTTCTCCAAACCGCGGGTGGGGATCCATGTTAGCTTCACGCATACCCTGTATAATGCGCGGCTGATAAATAAACTGTAAAGGAACGTGCCGCAATGGCAGAACAGGTCAACGTTAAAACTTTCCAGGGTTTAATATTCGCGTTGCAACAATATTGGTCGCAACACGGCTGTGTCATATTGCAGCCATTGGATATGCAGGTTGGCGCGGGAACATTTCACCCCGCAACATTTTTACGCGCCATTGGCCCCGAGTCATGGAATGCCGCATACGTCCAACCGAGCCGCCGACCGACCGATGGCCGCTACGGCGAAAACCCGAATCGGTTGCAGCATTATTATCAATTTCAGGTATTACTCAAGCCCTCGCCTGCCGAAATACAGGAGCTGTATCTAAACAGTTTACGTACGCTGGGTATCGACCCGACGGTGCATGATATCCGCTTTGTGGAAGATAATTGGGAATCGCCTACGCTTGGTGCCTGGGGTCTGGGCTGGGAAGTGTGGCTGAACGGCATGGAGATCACGCAATTTACCTATTTCCAGCAGGTCGGCGGGCTGGAATGCTTTCCCGTCAGCGGTGAAATCACATACGGCCTGGAGCGCATCGCGATGTATTTACAGGGCGTCGACAGCATCTATGATCTGGTTTGGACCGAAAATGCTAATGGCCCCGTCAGTTATGGCGACGTGTTCCATCAAAATGAAGTGGAGATGTCGCAATATAATTTCGAGCTGGCCAATGTTGAAGCGCTGCTGATCGCGTTCGAGCAGCACGAGCAGGAGTGCATGTTGCTGGTCGAGGCGGGCCTGGCACTACCTGCCTACGAGCAGGTGTTACAGGCGTCGCACACCTTTAATCTACTGGATTCGCGCCACGCGGTTTCCGTTACCGAACGTCAGCGTTACATACTGCGCGTGCGCACACTGGCGCGGCAAGTCGCCGCAACCTATTACTCCACTCGCGAGCAGCTGGGCTTTCCGCTCGCTCCGCCTGAGCTAAGAGAGGCCGCCGTTGGAAAGTAACGATTTGCTGATTGAACTCGGCACCGAAGAATTACCGCCGACGGAATTAGCGGCGTTGTCGACTGCATTTGCCGCCGGACTGAAAGCAGCACTGCAAAGCGAACAATTGGCTTTCACCAAGGTGAGACAGTTTGCCAGCCCGAGGCGGCTGGCGCTTATTGTTAGCGACCTGGCCGCGCAGCAGCCTGATCGTGAGACTATTAAATTAGGTCCAAATGTTAAAGCAGCCTACGACGTCGCAGGGCAGCCAAGCAAGGCAGCGAACGGATTCGCGCGCGGCTGTGGTGTGCAGTTCGAGCAACTGACTACCCAAACTACCGATAAGGGCGAACGTCTGGCGTTTGTCAGCACAGCAACCGGTGAACCTTTGGCGCAGCTTCTGCCAACGCTGCTGACGCGCGTGTTGGAGCAACTACCCATTGCCAAACGCATGCGCTGGGGTGCGCAGCGAGATGAGTTTATCCGACCTCTGCGCTGGTTGGTGTTGCTATATGGAGAACAGGTCATCGACGCCACGCTGTTTGGCGTTGCAGCGGGTAGGACCACTCAAGGTCACCGCTTCCATTGCCAAACGGAGTTGGTGCTCACTTCGCCTACAGAATACGAGAGCAGGTTAAAAGCGGAAGGTTTCGTTGTTCCCAGCTTCGATGAACGCTGGGCTCGGATCGAATCACAGCTTGATGAAAGAGCAGCCGGCACCGGCGGCAAAGTAGTATTTGACAACGATTTGCTGGACGAAGTCAGTAGCCTGGTTGAGTGGCCGCAGGCCCTGCTAGGTAAGTTCGATGCAGCGTTTTTGGCGCTGCCTCGAGAGGTCCTGATATCCTCAATGCGTTCACATCAAAAATATTTTCATCTGGTCGATGACCAAGGCAGTCTACTGCCCTATTTCATTACCATCGCCAATATTGCCTCCAAACAACCTGAAGTAGTCATCGCGGGTAATGAAAGAGTTATTCGGCCGCGGCTGGCAGACGCCGTGTTTTTCTTTGATACCGACCGCAAACTCAGTCTTGATCAGCGCCGTGAGCAATTGAAAAGCGTGGTCTTTCAGGCACAGCTTGGCACACTGTATGAAAAAACAGAACGGGTAGCTCAGCTCGCACAGTTTATTGCCGACCAACTGCAATTACCGTCGGCCGATGCAGTGCGTGCAGCGCAGTTGTGCAAGTCCGATCTGGTCACTGATATGGTCGGCGAGTTCGCCGACCTGCAAGGCACAATGGGGCGCTACTATGCGCGCCACGACAACGAGTCCGAAGCCGTGGCCGATGCCATCGCCGAGCATTATCAGCCACGGTTTGCAGGCGACACACTGCCCGCCAGTAATGCCGGTAGAATATTAGCGCTGGCTGATCGCATCGACACGCTGGTTGGAATATTCGGCATCGGCCAGCCGCCTACAGGTTCGAAAGATCCGTTCGCCCTGCGCCGATCGGCACTTGGCGTGCTGCGTATTGTTATCGAAAATGAGCTCGATTTTGATCTGCGTGCCTGCCTGCAGCACGCTGCCGGCTTATTCAATAGTTTTGGTGAAATCGACGTAGCCCAGCAGGTATTCGACTACATTATGGAGCGCCTGCGTGGCTGGTATGGTGAGCAGAATATTGGCGTGGAGAATTTTCTTGCGGTGCACGTTCACGGCTTAAGCAAACCGTTAGAGATTGAACAACGGGTGCATGCGGTCGCCGAGTTTTCCAAGCGCACAGAGGCTGCTGCGTTGGCCGCTGCCAATAAACGCGTTGCCAACATTTTATCGAAACTGGATGCTGGCGACATGCCGGCTTCAGTGAACCGTCAGTTGCTTACCGACACGGCAGAATTAATACTGGCCGATCGCGTGCGAGACAAAACGGCGGAAGTGACGCCCCTGGTGGAACGCCACGACTTTGCGGCAGCGTTAGCCAGTCTGGCCGAACTGAAACAACCGGTGGACGACTTTTTCGATTCGGTAATGGTGATGGTCGATGATCAGGCCGTACGCACCAATCGCCTTGCTCTGCTGCAGCAGCTGCGCAATCTATTTCTGCAAATTGCCGATATTTCGTTGCTAGCGGGCAAATAATGAAACCTGTCATTCTGGATCGTGACGGTGTTATCAATCAGGATTCGGATGCATTTATAAAAAACCCGCAAGAATGGCAGCCCATTGCCGGCAGTATAGCGGCCATCAGCCAACTATATCAGCACGGCTACAGCATATTTGTGGCCACGAACCAATCGGGTCTGGCACGTGGACTTTTCCAGCCCGAGGATCTCGACGCGATACACGCTAAGATGCACGCACTCGTTGACGCGGCAGGCGGTAAAATCGAGCATGTTTTTTATTGCCCACACGGCCCTAATGACAATTGCCAGTGCCGCAAACCGCGTTCTGGTCTGCTGGACCAAATAGAGAAATACTGCGCAACGAGCTTGCGCGGGGTCCCCTGTATCGGCGACTCGCTACGGGATCTACAGGCAGCCAGCAACAAAGGGTGTCGACCTATACTGGTACTGACCGGCAATGGCAGTAAAACACGACGCGAGTTAGGCGACCTACAGCCGTTAATATTCACCGACCTAGCGGCTGCAGTAGCCGCGATTGTTGAGGATAAAGCGGCAACATAGTGAGCGCGGCGATAGTGAGCACTTACTACTGTTAGATGTCGAGGTTAGCCACCGCTAAAGCGTTGTTTTCAATAAACTCACGCCGTGGTTCGACCGCGTCGCCCATCAGGGTCGTAAAAATAAGGTCGGCGGCGATACCGTCTTCTATCGTGACCTGTAGCATGCGCCGGGTGGCAGGATCCATAGTAGTATCCCATAACTGTTCTGGATTCATTTCGCCCAAACCTTTGTATCGTTGCACTGCGTGGCCTTTACGCGCCTCGGCCATCAGCCAGTCCAGCGCTTCGACGAAGCTGGTCACTTGCTGTGTTTTCTCGCCGCGTTTCACGTAACCGTCTTCTTCAATCAGGTCGGTGATGCTATTGCCCAAATCAATGATTGCCTTATATTCTCCTGACATAAAGAAATCCTGATTAACATTGAAAGGCGTCTCAATACCGTGCGCCACAACATTGATCACAGGCAAGAACAGACCGCGCTCGCTGTTTTTAACAACATCGATTCTGAAATGATTGTGTTCACTGGTAGTTTTGTCAACTAACGCTTTTTGTAAGTCTGCACACCAGCGCGCCACAACTGATTCGTTAGGTAAATCTTCGCTAGCTAAAACTGGCAGATAAATCATAGCGTTGAGAGCATCTGGCGGATAAAGACGGCTCAGCCTTTTCACCACCTTTGCTACACCACGGTATTTCGTTACCAGCGCATCGAGGCCGGTGCCGCTGATAGGCGGCGCATCGGGGTTCACGTATAGCGCAGCATGATCCAGGGCTGCCTGTACCAGATATTGATCGAGTGCGTCATCATCTTTAAGGTACTGTTCCTGCTTACCCTTACCTACTTTATACAGCGGCGGTTGTGCAATATAGACGTGACCGCGTTCGATCAACTCGCGCATTTGGCGAAAGAAAAACGTTAGTAGTAGTGTGCGTATATGCGAGCCGTCCACGTCGGCATCGGTCATGATAATAATACTGTGATAGCGCAACTTGTTTGGATCGAATTCATCGCCACCGATACCGCAACCCAATGCCGTTACCATCGTACCGACCTCAGCCGAAGACAACATCTTATCGAAGCGTGCTTTCTCAACGTTAAGAATCTTACCCTTTAACGGTAGTATTGCCTGAGTGCGTCGATCGCGGCCCTGTTTAGCTGACCCACCTGCAGAGTCGCCCTCCACCAGGTATATTTCCGATAATGCCGGGTCTTTCTCCTGGCAGTCTGCCAGCTTGCCGGGCAAACCGGCTATATCCAGCGCGCCTTTTCTTCGCGTCATCTCGCGTGCTTTGCGTGCTGCTTCCCGAGCTCTAGCCGCGTCAATCATTTTAGTAACTATTGACTTCGCTTCCTGCGGATTTTCAATGAGGTAATCGCCGAACTGCGCGTTCATCGCCTGCTCTACCGCTGTTTTTACTTCGGATGAAACCAGCTTGTCCTTAGTTTGGGACGAAAACTTGGGGTCGGGTACTTTTACTGAGATGATGGCCGTCAAACCTTCTCTTGCATCGTCACCGGTGGTGCTGATTCTGGCTTTTGCCGCCAACCCTTCCTTTTCGATATAGGTATTCAAGCTACGAGTAAGCGCGGCCCTGAAGCCGGCTAAATGCGTACCGCCGTCGCGCTGAGGAATGTTGTTGGTATAACAGTGAAGGTTCTCCTGGAACGTATCATTCCACTGCATAGCCACTTCGATACCAGTTCCGTCTTCCTGCTGCGTATCAAAGTGGAAAACCTTGTTAACCGCGGTCTTGTTTTGATTAAGGAATCCGACAAACGCTTTGAGCCCACCTTCGTATTTATACTCCTCTTGCTGCCCACTACGCTCGTCTTTCAGTTGAATCGCAACGCCAGAATTCAAAAAAGATAGTTCACGTAACCGTTTTGCTAATTGGTCGAAATGAAACGCTATGCTGGTGAACGTTTCTGGAGAGGGCTTGAACAGCGTTTCCGTACCGGAGGACGTCGTTTCACCTACTACTTTTAATGGCTCCTGTGGCACACCGTGCTTATATAGCTGTTCGAACACCTGTCCCTGCCGGCGTATGGTCAGCTTTAACTCTGAAGACAGCGCGTTGACAACCGAGACGCCTACACCATGCAAACCACCGGATACTTTATAGCTATTGTCGTCAAACTTACCACCGGCATGTAACACTGTCATTATAACTTCGGCAGCTGAAACGCCCTCTTCGTGCATCTCCGTGGGAATGCCTCTGCCGTCATCGGCGACCGTGATTGATTCATCGGGGTGTATAACGACTGACACCGTGGAGCAATGGCCGGCCAGCGCCTCATCAATTGAATTATCGACTAATTCAAACACCATATGGTGTAACCCAGTACCGTCGTCGGTATCTCCAATGTACATTCCTGGGCGTTTTCTAACGGCATCAAGCCCCTTCAAGACCTTGATACTGGAGGAATCGTATGTATTTGGCGAATCATCGCTCATTTAAAACCCTCGTCAGGCAATTGATGCCTGTGTAATCTGACCATGTTCCACGTGGAACCATTTAATACGCTTTGGATATTTCCACTTTCCGTCAAAATCGCTTTTGTCTGTGCAAGTAACAAACACCTGACAGCCCAATTCCTCCAAATAGTTGCACAGCAAACGTCTGTGCCCCGAGTCAAGCTCTGACGGCAAATCGTCAATTAGAAAAATACATTTCTTACCAGTAAACTGCTCAAAAGCGGTGGCCTGAGCCAACTTTAATACGCAAATAAGCAATTTTTCCTGCCCCCGCGACAAAAACTCTGAAGCCAACCTACCATCTTTTGTTATTTTTAGTTCCGCTCTGTGCGGACCGAACGACGTGAATCCCTGATGTATATCACGATCTGCACAATCCGTTAATGCCTCGTTCAAGCCACGATCTAAAGGCCAACCGCGTAGATAGCTAATTTTAACGCCATTGATTTTCAGCAATTCCTCAGCAATTGGCTTAAATATCTCGATGTAATCTGAAACATACTGACGACGAAATGCATCGACTTCTACTGATGCGTCTACGTATGCTTTGGTCCACAAGGACAGTTCGCCACTCACCATTTTAGCACGCCGCAACAAAGTATTTCGATGTTTCAAACATCTTTTGGCGTTAAGCCAGGCTCCATGAAATTTATGTTCCACGTGGAACACACCCCAATCAAGAAACTGTCGCCTCACACTCGGAGAACCCTCCAACAACAGGAAAGCATCGGAATTTATGAGCTGGAGGGGCAACAGCTTCGCCAACGTGGCTGCTGATGTGACATGCTCACCTTTCACTCGAATCCCGGGCGCCTCGCTATGGCTTCTACGTACACCTATCGGTATCCGAGTATTGCTACTCGGATCATGGGCCGAGCAAAACACTATACTTTTCTCTGAATCTTTCTGTATAACCGAGTTAAACAGTCGCGTTCTAAATGAACGCCCCAGTCCAAGCATATATATGGACTCCAACAGAGACGTTTTTCCGCTGCCGTTATCGCCAAAAAATACGTTAACAATGCTTAAACCCGATAGACGCACGCTTGCAATATTGCGAACATGATTTATCTCCAGCCGTTCAATGTTCACGGCGGCTTAATTGCAAAGTAGTGAAACTGGAATATTCAGACGAATGCGGAGGCGGGAGAGCGGAGTCGGACGAACGGAGCAAGGGGAGGGGGAGGGAATAGCGAGATCAAATTTGTATTTATAACCGCATTGGCATAACCACATATACCGAATCGCTGGCATTAGCTTCTTCGATCAGGGCACTGCTATTGGAGTCAGATAACGTAAACTTCACGGCTTCATCGTCAACTACCGACAGCACGTCTAAGATATAATTTACATTAAAGCCGATTTCCAAGCTATCGCCATGGTAATCAACGCCAATTGTGTCTTCGGCCTGTTCCTGCTCAGGATTGCTGGCAACAATCTGTAATGTTTCGTCAGACAACGCCAAACGTACGCCGTGATACTTCTCGTTGGAAAGAATAGCGGCGCGGGAGAAAGCGTGCCGCATCTCGTCTCTCGCACCATGTACAATCTTGTCACCGCCTAGAGGCAACACCCGGTCGTAATCCGGAAACTTACCATCGACCAACTTGGAGGTTAGCTTGAAATCCGCAGTCTCTGCCCGAAGGTGGTTGTTACCGACGCTAAGCTTTATAAGCTGATCTCCGTTATGCAACAGACGGGCCAATTCAACGACGCCCTTCCGCGGCAAAATTACTTGTCGCGAATCGCCTATATTTTCCAATTCTTCCAGGGTACACATGGCAAGTCGATGTCCGTCCGTCGCCACAAGACGTAGGCTGCCCGGTGTTAACTCGAACAACATGCCATTGAGATAATAACGCACGTCTTGCTGTGCCATAGCAAACGAGGTGCGATCCAGCAGATGTTTCAATTGCGCCTGGGTGATAGAGAATGCTATCTGTCCTGCTTCATCGTCAACACTCGGAAAATCACCGGCAGGTAACGTCGCCAGCGTAAAACGACTGCGTCCACTTTCTATAATAAGTTTTTGTTCATCCTGGCGCAGCTTTATCGTGCTGCCCTCCGGCAATGACTTGCATATATCAGTAAGTTTTCTCGCTGGAACAGTAACCTGTCCGTTTTCTGCTTCCGCCTCCAGGCTGACACGACCGATAAGCTCAACTTCGAGATCAGTACCCAGCACAGACAATTCGTTACCCTCAAGACTGAGCAACACATTAGCCAATATTGGCAGCGTTTGTCGACGCTCAACCACGCCGATCACCACATTAAGTGGTTTCAATAATTCCTCTCGATTAATCGATAATTTCATAGCTGGTTTCTCAAATTTCTGTAGCGTGGCGGTATAGTGCCGTTAGCGGCTATCTAACACTATTGCTCAGCGGTGATCAGGCCGTGAGCGAGCGCAGCAAGTTTCTGTAGTCGTTACCTATATCCGCGTCTGATTCACGTAACTCTTTAATCTTACGGCAGGCATGCAACACTGTAGTATGATCACGCCCACCAAAGCTATCGCCTATTTCTGGCAGACTGTGATTAGTCATTTCTTTAGCCAAACTCATCGCCACTTGCCGCGGCCGCGCCACTGAACGATTGCGCCGCTTTGACAACAAATCAGAAATTTTTATTTTGTAATATTCCGCAACGGTGCGCTGTATGTTGTCGACGCTAACCTGTTTGTCCTGCAGGGCCAACAGATCTTTTAATGACTCGCGCACTAACGCCACATCAATTTTACGGCCGGTGAAATGCGAACTTGCTATAACTCTTTTCAGCGCGCCTTCCAACTCTCTAACGTTTGACTGGATGCGTTGCGCGATAAAAAAGGCCGCTTCGTTAGGTAAGTCAATGTTCGACTGCTCGGCTTTCTTCATTAGAATAGCCACGCGTGTTTCCAGCTCCGGCGGCTCTACTGCAACTGTTAAACCCCAGCCAAAACGCGATTTCAAACGCTCTTCCAACCCTTTCACCTCTTTCGGGTACCGGTCGCAGGTCAGAATCATTTGTTGCCCGCCTTCCAATAGCGCATTGACCGTATGGAAAAATTCTTCCTGCGAGCGCTCCTTGCCGGCGAAAAATTGAATATCGTCAATTAGCAAGGCGTCAACAGAGCGATAGAAGCGCTTGAAATCGTTTATCGCGTTGAGCTGTAAAGCTTTGACCATATCTGCCACAAAGCGCTCAGAATGCAGGTACACAATTCGCGCACTCTTATCGTTTGCAAGCAGCGCATTACCGACAGAATGCATCAAGTGAGTTTTACCCAGACCAACTCCGCCATAAAGAAACAACGGGTTGTTTGAGCCGCCGGGATTCTCTGCCACTTGCATGGCTGCAGCGCGAGCGAATTGATTGGACTTACCTTCAACGAATGTGTCGAAATTGTATTGCGCTATAAGTTTACTGTCGTGCGCAATCGATGCGTTGCTGCGCGCCGATACGTCTGCTGCAGGTGAAAATTCAAACTCAAGTTCACGACGTGCGGCAGGACGGTGCAGTTCCGGCTGCGGTTCTCTCCGTAAAGGTTCTCTCAGTAACGGCTCTCTCGGCAAAGGCTCAACCGGCGGTGACTGTAGCACGGCGTTTGAGTCGGCATAGCTGACAACTTTTTTGAGTGCCGCTGCTACTTCGACGCTGACACTATAACTCGCGCCATTGCCGTAACTCGTGACTAACTGATTAATACGCGGCAGAAATTTGTCCGCCACCCAGTCTTTAATAAATCGGTTCGGCGCTAACAGGCACAGTTCATCGAACCGCGCTTCATGCTGCAATGGACGTATCCAGGTATTGAACTGCTGTGCCGGTAGCTCTTCTTGCAGACTACGCTGGCAACGTTGCCAAAGCATATCGGGCGATGGAGACGGCAAGTTAGTTTGAGAAACAGAGGACATGGATTCAGACTACAATGATTGTTGTTTTAGGATAAATTCAGGCCGATCAAACACCTCGCAACATGCAAGCATGTGCACTCCTTTGGCGTCGTTAATATTGGCGGGCATTCTACCCCTAAAAGATTGACTTATCCACACATAAAATTGCAAAAAAAGATCTGTTGTTTTAATTTTTATCTCACGTTTTCAATAAGTTAAAAATTTATTCAGCTGTGACTAAAAATATTAACAGGGACGCAGCCCGAGCACTAAAACCTGTGGATAACTCGTGTATATTGCATGTAATATCTGTGCTTTGGATGGTATAAATTAGCCGATCTGCCCGCCGTTTTTCAACTCGCCATAACATATCAACCGCTTATGCAAACATCAACATCCTCTACAATGCCCTATTAAAGAGGCTTGAGCTATCGTCGCTAAAACTTATCCCCACTCTGCGAAAACTTTTCCCACTGGTTGTAACCACGCCCGGTAGCGTAGTTTTAGAATTTTTAAAGCGATCCATCGCCAGGCAAGCCACTGCTACTCGCTTTAACTGCCAATAGGCACATTATTCAAATTGCTTAACGAGCACGAATTGCCTAAAATGCGCCCTCGCTTTTTCGGCTAGTGCAAAGCCGCATTGGACGCCGTCTAAAATTAGTCCTATCAAGGTATGTCGTAATGAAAAGAACGTTCCAGCCCAGCGTGTTGAAACGCAAGCGCACGCATGGTTTTCGTGCTCGTATGGCCACCAAAAACGGTCGTCTGGTTATCAAGCGTCGACGCGCCAAAGGTCGCAAAAGATTGGCTGCTTAACACTCCTTTATAGTGATCTTGCCGGCTTATGCATTTCCGAAGTCGGCACGACTGCTGACGCCTGTTGATTACCAACGGGTCTTCCAAAGCGGTCAATTTAAAGTGTCCAGCAAAACAGTGCTGGTGCTAGCCATTGCCAACGAACTGGGCCGGCCCAGGCTCGGATTAGTGATAGGCAAAAAAAACGTTCGATTAGCCGTACAGCGGAATCGAATAAAACGGTTGGCTCGCGAATCGTTTCGACTGCGTCAGCAAGCTATGCCGGCTCTCGATATTGTCGTACTCGCTCGTCGCGGTCTGGACAAACAACAAAATTCACTACTTCACGCTGAGTTGAACTCCCTATGGGACAAACTGCTAGATCGTGCCAGTACAGCTTTGGTGCCAAAATGAAGGCAATGCCCGTAGCTTTTCTCACACTGCTACTTGCTTGCTACCGTCTCGCCATCAGCCCGCTGCTCGGCCAACACTGCCGCTTCCATCCCAGTTGCTCGTGTTATGCACGCGACGCACTACAAACGCACGGCTTGGCGCGCGGGCTGTATCTCTCACTGCGGCGCATATTGCGCTGTCATCCCTGGCATGCGGGTGGTGTTGATCCCGTGCCGAACGGGCCGCACGACCAATTAACTGAGAGGCAGCGTTGAGCATGGATTATCTTCGCTACGCTATTATTGGTGCCATGCTGTTTGTTGGCGTGAGTCTGCTGACGAAGTGGCAGGAATTTGACAAGAACGCTGCGGCCGCACCTGCGGCGAGCGTGCAGCAGCCAAAAACCCTGGCTGACGACGGTGATATTCCGGGCCAAGCGGATGCTGAAGCCGTTCCACTGGCAACGGCCGATGCAATTCCCGAAGACCCGACAGCTGCAACGACCGCCGACGACAATGCTGCTAGTAAAGGTCTGATCAGCGTCACCACCGACTCTTTGGATCTACGTATTGATCCCACCGGTGGTGATATTGTCTATGCCGCCCTGCCTCGACATCTGGCCACGCTCGACGGTTCGAAATCTCCATTTGTGCTGTTGGAAAATACCGCTGCTCGTTCCTATAAAGCCCAAAGCGGGTTAATCGGGCCTAACGGCACCGATGGCGGCGATAAAGGACGACCTGTCTTTACTGCCTCGAAGGCAGACTACCGTATGTCAGACGATCAGCAGGAACTGACGGTCGACCTTACTCTGCAAAACGCAAGCAACGTCAGTATAGTCAAACGCTATCACTTCACGCGTGGTTCCTATGTCGTCGACGTCAGTTACGTTATTGACAACAAGGGCAAGCAAAACTGGCAAGCCAGTATGTTTGCCCAGATCAAACGCGACAGTTCTGAAGACCCGGGTGCCGAATCAGGCGGCATGGGCATGAAGCCGTTTCTGGGCGGCGCTACCACCACTGCTGACGAACCCTATATCAAATTCGATTTCGACGACATGGCGGAAAAACCCTATAAGGCCGAAGTGCAGGGTGGTTGGATCGCGATGGTACAACACTATTTTATAAGCGCCTGGATTCCCTCAGCTGACCAGCAGTATCGCTACTCCACCACGGTTACCAGCTCTGGCTTTAACATCATTCGCTATACCGGCCCGCGGTTAACTGTAGCACCGGGCACCCAGCAAACGATTAACACCAAATTTTATGCCGGACCCAAGGATCAGTACACACTGCGCGATATCTCTGAAGGACTGGACCTCACTGTCGACTACGGCTGGCTGTGGTGGATAGCGCAGCCGCTGTTCTGGTTGCTGACCAAGCTGCACGGCATCTTTGGTAACTGGGGTTGGTCGATCATTGCGCTGACTTTTATCATCAAGCTCGCGTTCTTCCGCTTGTCTGCCACCAGCTATCGATCGATGGCGAATATGCGCCGTCTGCAACCAAAAATGGCAGAGCTAAAAGAACGCTTTGGCGACGACAGACAAAAAATGTCGCAGGCAACAATGGAGCTGTATAAGAAAGAAAAAATTAACCCACTGGGTGGCTGCCTGCCGATTCTGGTGCAAATGCCGGTTTTTATCGCGCTGTACTGGACGCTAATGGAAAGCGTGGAGTTGCGCCATGCACCGTTCATGCTATGGATCAGGGATCTTTCGGCCATGGACCCGTACTTTGTGCTGCCGTTAATCATGGGCGCCAGCATGTGGTTTCAGCAGCGACTCAACCCCGCACCACCAGACCCGATGCAAGCCAAAATCATGCAGTGGATGCCGATTGTTTTTACTTTTCTATTCCTGTGGTTTCCGTCCGGGCTGGTACTGTACTGGGTTACCAACAACGTTCTTTCGATTACGCAGCAGTGGATAATTACGCGTCAGATCGAGCAGGGCACGAAAACCTGATTTAAGCGCTAGCGATGGCTGAAATAGCTAGACGTCAAAGCGGCTGCGGTAGGATGCAAATTTTGTGCACTCTGTCGCAGCTTTTTATACCGGTCGCCACCGCAGGTACAACAACGCGACCATGACCACGCTGGACCGCGATACCATCGCCGCCATAGCGACCCCGCCAGGCCAGGGGGGCATCGGCATTATTCGCCTGTCAGGCCCCCTGGCGCTGACTATCGCCGAACACATAACGCTAACGAAGCTGACACCACGTCAGGCGCTGTACCGCGCGCTGCATGAAAGCAGCGCATCCGGAAAGCCCGTGTTAGATCACGGCATTGTGCTGTTTTTCCCTGCACCGGCGTCCTTTACCGGTGAGAATGTGGTGGAATTGCAGGCTCACGGCGGCCCGGTTATCCTCGATCTGCTGCTGCAGGAAACACTTGCTCAAGGTGCGCGACTGGCGCGGCCGGGCGAGTTTTCCGAGCGCGCATTTTTAAACGACAAAATCGATTTAGCGCAGGCCGAAGCCATCGCCGACTTAATCGCCAGTGATTCTGAACAGGCGGCGCGCGGAGCGCAGCGCAGTTTACAGGGCGAATTTTCAAAGGCTATTAACCAGCTGGTGCAACGACTAACCCGGCTGCGGGTCTACGTTGAGGCAGCCCTGGATTTTCCGGAAGAGGAAATCGACTTTATCAGTGACGGCAAAATAGCCGGTGACTTAACTGACCTGCTAGCCGAACTCAAGACGGTATTTGACCACGCCCGCCAAGGCAGCCTGCTGCGCGAGGGGATACAGATTGCGATTGCCGGACGACCCAACGCCGGTAAATCCAGCCTGTTAAATGTGCTGGCTGGCCAGGAAACGGCCATTGTCACAGCTATCGCTGGTACCACACGCGATATATTAAAAGAACGTATCGACATCGACGGGCTGCCCATCCATATCATTGACACGGCAGGTTTGCGAAGCAGCCCTGATGCTATCGAAAAAGAGGGCATGCGCCGCGCCCAGCTTGCCTTTGAGCACGCGGACAGGGTGCTGTTGATGGTTGACTGCAATACCGACACCGCGCTTGACGCCGCCGAACTATGGCCTGGCGATGCTCCCTCGCAGACACTGCTTAGCAAGATCAGTTTGCTGCGCAATAAAATCGATGTGGCGGGCCTCAACCCCGGCGTGCTGGCCGGCGCGCCCCAGCCTACAATCAATATGTCGATTACCGAAAACCTTGGGGTCGATGCTTTAAAAACACATATCAAGGAAATCGCCGGCTATCATCCCGCGCCGGCAAGTCAATTCACCGCGCGACGACGTCATTTGCTGGCTTTACAAAGCGCGCAAGATCATCTGCGTCATGGCGAACAGCAATTGGTCGAATTCGGTGCTGCCGAATTGCTGGCCGAAGACCTGCGCCAGGCCCAGCAGGCGTTAGCGGATATTACTGGTGACGTCACAGCTGACGCCTTACTAGGCGAAATTTTTTCCAGCTTTTGCATCGGTAAGTAGTGGCTGGGCAACGCAGACTTGCTGGCGCATTTCGCAGAACGCGAGCCGCGCTGCGAGTACTTACGCGTTGTATCGCCTGAGCATGTCCACCGGCTTGGCGTAGCTTTTCAAAACAAGACTTTTCAAAACACGGCTTTCAATCCCTCCAAACTGCGTCTTATCGCGCGCTAAAAACCGATCTCGGCTCTACGCTAGGTCATTCAAATAACTCTAAACAACCTGTGTATATTGCAGGCATGAAATGTGGACAACATTGAATAATTCCACTTCTTCGAAAAAAGACGCCAAGGCTCAGCTCGTGGCAACACAGCTTACGAGCATCCTCAGGCTTTGCCATACAGTGTTTATATCTTATAAATGTTGTATTAAGCTCTTGTTTTATAAGTTTAAAAAATAGTTATACACAGCCGTACCTGGCCCCAATAGTAATAACATTAAATACTCTATATATACATATATATAAATAATACTTACTTATATTAATGATTATTGGTGACACAACCCGCTGTGAACACATCGCGTTTCTTTACCAAAAAGCGCTTTCCGGTGTGTCTGCTACATTTACTAAACGGCATATAAATTCACTCCATCAATGTGTTCACGTTATAAGCAACTGTGTTTTTCAAGTTTCTCTACAATTTGTTTTGTCAGATCGCGGCACGCATAAATTTAATAGCGCTGTCTGCCTGTTTTATCGCACCGTATTGTCTGGCTGACTCAGCGCACCGTTCCGCCGCATTCTTTTACGCCTCGCCACTGCCAACCCCGGAACTTGCTCAGTTTGACGACGTAATCGTCGAGCCGCTAAACACTACCAGCGCCGATATCGACTTTTTGCATCGAGAGGGCTCACGAGTCTTTGCTTATTTGAGTCTCGGCGAAATCAGCGACAGCGACGCGAAGCGCTTTAAAGTGTCCGACAAATGGAACGCTGGCCGTAACTCCGCCTGGAACAGCAGCGTCATCGATCAACAAAACCCGACGTGGAGACGCTGGTTATTAAAAGATCGAATACCGGCGCTTGCGGCAGCAGGTTACGACGGCTTGTTTTTCGACACCCTGGACAGTTTTCAGTTAGTCGCCGCCAACGACGCTCAACGCCGCGCGCAGATAGCGGGTCTGATTGAAACGATACGTAGCATCCACAAGCACTACCCAACGCTAAAACTGTATTTCAATCGTGGCTTTGAGTTGCTGCCAGAAGTACACGATCTCGTCTATGCGCTGGCGGTGGAATCACTGTTCGAGGGCTGGAACGCGCAGCTAAAAAAATACCGGCCCGTATCAAGCGCTGATCGGACATGGTTATTGGAAAAACTTGGTGGAGTGACGGCGATGAACATCCCGGTGACCATTATCGATTACGTGACACCATCACAGCGCGATAAGGCGATGCAAACCGCGCAGAAAATCACTGCCCTGGGGTTCACTCCCTGGGTAAGCGGGCCTGCACTCGATGCTATGGGCGTTGGCGCTGTTAACGTTATACCGCGCCGCGTGTTGATAATATACGATTCCAGCCAGGGCGCTTTAGCCTTACACCCTGCGCATATATTGCTCGGTAACCCGCTGGATTATTTGGGTTTGCGTAGTGACTATCACGATGTTAATACGGGCGTGCCAACCCAGCCGCTGCAGGGCTTGTATGCCGGTGTGGTGACCTGGCTGGATAGTGCTCCTTCAAGCCAACTCAAGCAGTATGAACAATGGATGATGCAGCAGTTGGACAACGACATTCCAATTGCCGTGGTCAACGGCTTTCCGTTTCGAAACCCGCGTCTGTTAAAGAAGCTGGGTTTGAAACCGTTGAATAAGTCCTTGCAAAAACCGTTGACTGTAGAGACGCAGGCACAATACGTAGGGCGCTTCGAAGCGACAGTTAAAATAAGAACTCGCGGTATTACTCCGGTAGCCAATAGCGGCGAAAACAACACGCCCTGGTTGACTCTTAAGGACGCAAAAGGAAACCGCGCCGACCCGGTGGTGATAGCTCCATGGGGCGGTGCAGCCTTGTACCCTTATGTGATTAATGAATTGCGCCCCGGCTTTAAGCGTTGGGTTATTGAACCCATTGAGTTTTTGCAGCACGCTTTACAGTTATCCAATCTTCCTGTCGCCGATTCAACCACTGAGAGTGGCAGCCGAATTCTCACTTCACATATCGATGGTGATGGTTTTGTCAGCCGGGCAGAGTTACCTAACGCACCTTACAGTGCGGAAGTGTTGCTGGAAAAAATATTCAAGCCTTATGACTTACCACATACCGTATCCGTGATAGAGGGGGAGACCGGTAAGCAAGGCATGTATCCCGAGCAATCGACGGCATTGGAAAAAATTGCGCGCGACATATTCCTGTTGCCAAATATTGAGCTTGCCAGTCATTCTTTTAGCCACCCTTTCTTTTGGCAGCCGCAGAAATTTAGCAGTGATCGAGACAAAGAATATGGCGTATCGATGCCAATTCCAAACTACACAGTCGATTATCGCCGTGAAGTGATGGGTTCCATCGACTATATAAACCAACAGCTCGCGCCGCCGGGCAAAAAAGTTAAAGTCATGTTATGGACTGGTGATACGCTGCCCGGCAGTGACGCCATCACGCTTACTCAGCAAGCAGGCGTGGTCAATTTCAACGGTGGAAATACAAAAATCACTGCTGCCTATCCTTCGATAAGTGGAGTCTACCCTCAGCTGCGGCCGACAGCGGCAGGACCGCAAATTTATGCCCCTGTAATGAATGAGAATGTCTACACCAACGAGTGGCACGGACCTTATTATGGCTTTCGCCGCGTTATTGAAACGTTTGAGCTAACTAATTCACCAAGGCGCTTCAAGCCAATCGCTATCTATTGGCATTTCTACTCAGGCACGAAACAAGCGTCGCTTGGCGCCCTATACGATATTTATGATTGGGCTTTAGCACAAGATCATACCGCCATGTATATCAGCGAGTACGCTCCCAAAGTAGAGGGTACTTATACCGCGTCGTTTGCCCACTCCAGCGACGGAGCCATACTTGTAAAAGGGGTGGGCGAACTGCGCACGCTACGCATTCCTGAAAGTCTCGGCTATCCCGACCTGCAACGCAGTGAAGGCGTTGCCGGCTTTATAGAATTACCGCAGGGGCGTTATCTTCACCTTTCCGCCGCCAGTGCAAAAATATTCTTCCAGGATCACGCAGACAAGCATCGACCTTATCTTCATCAAGCCAATGCGATGTTGGACTACTGGAACAACAACAAAAACGGAGCGGCTTTCCGGCTCAGAGCGCACGAGCCTATTCAGCTAATCGTGGAAAATGATAATCACTGCCGCATAAAAATCGCTAACAAGTGGCATGCCGGCACGCTGCAAGGCACCCAGCGATTTTTCAAGCCGGGCACAAGGGATACCTGGAATGCGCTTCTGGTATGTAAATAATAATCGCGAGCGCATCTTTGATCGTGCCTCTCTGGCGCTATTCTTCTCTGTTATTACTGCCGTTCTAGTTTGGCTGTTCCCACAACAGGACGTATTTCGTAAACAGTTGCCGGCCGAACAGGTAGATGCCGTATCGATTGCCTACCTGCAGCTACTCTTGCAAACGGTACCGGAAGATACGCCGCTGCGCATCAATCTTATTCACCAGTTGATGCAAACAGGTCAATATCAGCAGGCGTTGTTGCGTTTGAATTACTTGCTGGTGAGTTATCCGCTTGAGTATGTAACTACGATTGACTTGCTGCAATTACAAATTCTTGCCCAACTGACTTTTGGCGACACGCTTAGCGAACAAAAAAAAATAGCGTATCAAAACACGGTCGAAAAACTTTTAGAAAGTATGCGTGACCAGGATTTTAACAGCAGCGATCGCCAAACTATTGCCGCGATCGCGCTGGCAGTTGGCAGGCCTTTGTACGCTGCCGATCAATACGTTTATCTCGCTACCAGTGACACTGGCAATGCGATGCAGTGGTGGAGGCGGGCAGCCAAATGGTATTTAGCTGCCGGTGAGCAACAGAAAGTCGCGCGTATTTACGTTGACCTGGCCAAATTCGATGCTGAGGAGTATGCCCAAAAAGCCATTGATACCTATCTGATGCTGGGGCAGCGTGACAGAGCATTGCTGCTCTACAGCGAATACTCAGACACTTTGTTTAAGAATGTTGACATGATCTCCGGCGCAATCCGGCTGGCCATCGACGTGGGAGATAAACCGCGAGCGCGGCAATACCTCAGTCATATGCTACAAAACCTCTCTGCAGATGCTACGGCAATGTTACAAACGCGCGATCTGGCGCTGGCTCTGGGCGACCTGAAGCTTGCCTCGGACGCTGCTCGACACTATGCGCAGCTCAAGCCCCTCGATTGGCAGCAGCGCGAAAAACTGGCGCAAATTTACGAATGGCGTGGCTTGCCGGAGGAGGCCTTGCAGCAATGGCGCAAGCTGATCAAGCAGCATCCCACCAGCAAGAACTCGAACCATACCCGTTACCTGGCAATGTCTCTCTACGACTACGCAACCGTCGAATATATTCTGGATAGCACCGGTAAGCGCCGGCGTCTGGCAGCAGACGAAATTAGTCTGCTGGTTTCAATATACGAGAAGCGCGGCGACCCTGCCGGAGGTGTTAGCTATTTAAATCGATACGTGAAGCGTCAAGCAAACCAACGCGACGCCTGGTTGGCGATTGCCTATCTGCAGGAGCGTATGCAAGCGGTGCAGGATGCACTAGCGACCTGGAGGGAGATAGACCAACGCTTTGGACTGTCGGTTAAGGAGAGCGAAAAGTTTGCTACCTTACTGTGGTCGTTGGATGACACTGCCGGTGCGCTGCAGGTATTACAACAGGCTCAGCCGAATGCCGTCGATGATGACGAAAAATTTTGGCGTCTATTAGCGCAAATCGCCTGGCTGGAGGAACAAGACCTGCTCGCTATGCAGGCACTGCAGAGAACAATTAAGTCGCCTGCCGACGTGACTCAGCAAGAGGCCGATATTTTGCTGTTGATTGCTGATGCAAGCGCCACCGACCTGCAACTGCAGGTAGCGCAAACAAGCTGGGAGCGTTTCCGTCAGCCGCATTACCTGTTAGCATTAATGCAAATGGCGCAGGCGGTTGAGCGTTGGGACATACTTGAGCTGGCGCTAAATATAGCGAAGAACCACAATGACTTATTTGCCGATAGTCTGCAGTACTGGTTATTGCAGGCCAGCTTTGCTGACCATAAGGGTCGCTTGCGTCAAGCCGAAAACGCTTATTCGCAAGCACTGCGGTTGTCGGGCAATAGCAGTGAAGTGGCGCAAACCTTTTTGTGGTTTTTATTAAATAGCGATCAGCAAATAAAACTGGCCTCATACTTACGTAAATGGCAGAGGCTGGCACAGCAGGATGCGAGCTTATGGTCCGTGTTCGCCGCTAGCACCAGCAAACTGGACCGCCATGCAGAATCACTACGTTGGTACGGCTTGCTGGTTCAGGAAGACGCGACCGATGTCGATGTCTTATTGGCCTACGCCGATACGTTGCACACCTCCGGTCGTGCGTCAGCCGCGTGGCGGTTACGCAAACATATTTATCAGCGAATGCTGGGCCAGCAAGCAGATGTACCGTTAACAGGTGACGCGTTGGCTCAACAAGTTAACCTGACATATTCGCTATATGGGCAGCGGGCCGCGCAGTCTCACTTGCAGCAAACGCGATATCAGCGCACAGCGCAGCAGTGGCAAACACAACATACCGATCTACTAATCGCCGGAGACAACATCGACGCGGTTAATTTCTGGAGTAGCAGGCTAAAACAGCACGGCAAGCGGGAACTGCCAGTGTTGCAACGCATGGCGCTGGCGCAGCACAATGATGATCGCGATGCGATGCAGGAGCTAATGCCCAAGGCAGAAATAACGCCTTCAATTCGCGCTAATGCCTCGCAGCGGCTGGGCAGAAACAATGCTGCTCTGGCTGAGGGTTTGGCGGCCTTGCAGCCGGCGGCCGGTGACCAGCAAGGCTTACGTGAACTAACAACTCAACTTGGCAGCGAACGTCCAAGTGGTTGGCGAGCGCAATGGCGACTCGATGAGTTAGGTGGTATAGACCTGCGAGGGCCAGAGCTAACGTGGGCGCAAAACCTTGATAGTGGGCACTCGCAGCTGGACCTGAAAAAGGCCAGTTACAGCAGTGCTTCGCTGGCCGATGTAGCTGATCTCGGGGATGAAACGATTTTACAATGGCGCTGGTCACGCGATACCCGGCACGGCAGCTGGTCACTCACGCCGTTGGCCAGTTGGCGTGATGATGAATCAACTTTCGGTTTGCAGGGAGACATACAGCGACGCTGGGACTCGCGCCTTAGCACAACTGTCACTGCGGCATGGCAAGACCTGCCGACCGTTACACCAGTAATGCGTGCATTCGGCACGCACGATCATATCGACGGCAGCGCTAATTACGCTATCAGTCCACGGCATGGCGTCGCCGCTAACATTGGACTCAATCGTTTTCAGGCACGAGTCAGTGGGGACGCAGTAGCACATGGTTACAACGCGGGCCTGAGTTATTCGCACCGGCTGAATTTTACTGACCCCGAATGGTCGATCACGACTGGTGTGGAATGGCAAAAAAATTCACTTGCGACGCGTATTCCAGCTGATATTACTGCCAGGCTGCGCGACAGCAACACCAGTGCAGACACAGTTTTACCAAAAGACTATGGGCAGTTTTTTCTAGGCACTAGCTTGCAGCGCGGCGACCTGCACGCGTTGAATGCACGCACCCCTTCACCGCGTTATCTCTTCAACGCTGCGGTTGCCTACCAGTGGCCAATATCCCAGCTGTCATTTGCCGTATCTTTTGGTCTTGGCTGGCGTATCATGGGCAACGATGAGCTAGCGCTGACTTATAGCTACAATAGTAAACCGTTAGGTGGGCAAGGCGATGCCGCGCAAGATATTCGCCTTAGCTACAGTTACCGGTTTGGACGTTAGATTTACCAATGGTTCACATTATGCGCAAGATTGCTTTACCCTCATCGTTCATCATTATCCTTGCCTGCACGTTGTTGACCGCATGCGCAGTTAACCAGGCAGAACGTAAAATAGAATTCGACACAAAAGAGTCATGGGTCCTTCTGCCGATCATCAACTACTCACAAACGCCACAAGCCGGTGAGAGGGCCGAGCGCATCGCCGAAACCTTGCTTCGCAGAGAGGGTTTAAAAAAATTGCGGCACTATCCACCGCAGGAAGATCCCAACGGCTTGCCAATTCTCGACGAGCAAAAACGCTTTAACACGGCGCTTGCCTGGGCGCAGGAAAATAATATGCGTTATGGCGTGACGGGCAGCATTGAAGAGTGGCGCTATAAAAGCGGTCTCGATGGCGAGCCGGCAGTAGGAGCAAGTCTGCAGGTCATCGATGTGAGTAGTGGTGATGTGCTGTGGTCGGCCTCGGGCTCGCGGGCCGGCTGGTCACGCGACAGCCTAAGCGGCACTGCTCATAAAGTGCTCGACACGCTAATCGCCAAAATTAAGCTAGACTAACTTATTCGGTAAGCGGCAATTGCTGCTCTAAATTCATCCATGGCGATTTTAGTGCATGCCTTTTGAACTCGACTCCCTAGGTAAAACTGAATCCAAATCGAGCCGGCTGGTGTGGCTGGAAACGGTTGGCGTCAGCATGTTGACAGTCGGCCTGGGTTTTCTGATACGCCCGGATGACCCTTTCTTCGTACATGGCGATAACTACCCCTGGCCAGTCATCGCACCGATATTAATCGGTTTGCGTTATGGCTTTGCCGAAGCCTTTGTATCGGCATTACTGATTATTGCCAGTAGCTTTGTATTCGCCTGGTGGCTGCAGCAACCGACCTGGCAGCTGACCACGGCCTACAGTCTTGGCATGTTGGTCAGCGGCATGTTGGTTGGCGAGTTTCGCGACATATGGGAACGCCGGCTGCGTCGTCTGGAGCGCTCTAACGAATATAGACAGGCGCGATTGGAAGAATTCACCCGTGCTTATCACGTGTTGAAAATATCCCACGACCGTCTTGAGCAAGACAGCGCCGGCAAATCATCCAGCTTACGTAGCGCGCTTTCAGATTTGCAACGCCAGCTTGCCGATGTAGACGCAAGCAGCGATAACCTGGCGGCAAATGCCGACACTATTCTCAATTTGTTTAGCCATTACGGCGTGCTGCAAGTCGCCTCCCTGCATGCTATGTCAGGCAACGACCTACAGACCCAGTCGCTGGCACATACTGGCGATACTGCAGTGATTGAACCATCCGACCCCTTGCTGCGGTTAGCTATTCTGGAGAAAAGGCTTATCAGTGTGCGCGCCGACATGGCCGCTGAAGAGCAGGCGCAAGACACCGCCTACCTCGCCTGCATTCCCCTGGTCGATACGTACCAAAACATTCACGCGGTGTTGGTTATCAGGCTAATGCCATTTTTCTCCTTCCATGCAAGCAATCTGAAGTTGATGGCCATTATCGCTGGCCGTATTGCCGATATTTTAATGGCGGCACGCGAACACCCCGTGGTGCAGGATCTTGAACGTTACGAGTTCTTTCGGCGCCTGAAGCGTAGCGTGAATGATGCCAACGAGTTTCAACTGCCTGCCAGCTTGCTTATCATCAAGGCGACCAACCCGACCACTGCTCCCGCCTATATCAAGACCATAGAAATGCAAATGCGTGGCCTGGATGTTGGTTATGTGACGCGCAGCTGCGACGACGACGCGGTTATGCTTATGCTTATGCCCCTCACTGCCGAGGACGGCGTCGCTAGCTACATGGTACGTTTCGAACAGTTTATGCGGCAACAACACGGCGTCAACGTCGACGATACTAAATTGGATATTGTGCAATACCTGGTCACACCACAAGATAGCGTAGCGAGCGTAAGGCAACGCCTGCAAGACGAGGCCAACTTGCCAGCAGATATGTTGCACTATCTCGACAGCGCTGCACCGGTTGCTGCATGAACTCCAAACTGCTGTTCGCCAATGCGGTGTTCTTCGAGCTAAGCAGCTGGGTGGCGCTAACCATAGATGCCACCGCCACGGCGACCTGGCTTTATGTGCTGACTCACAGCTTAGCTTCACTGTTAGCCGGCTTCGCAGTGTGGAATTCGCTACCCGCAACATACCAGCTGCCCGTGCTTCGCTCGTATGGCTTTGTCACCCTGCTCATATTTTTTATTCCAGGGCTTGGCATGCTCGGCGCGGTTGTGTCGATTTTATTGGGTCTGTATCGTCCGCACGAACAGCGACCAGATTACACGCTGGCTACTGCGGTACCCGAACTGCCGTTCAAACCGGTGACCATCGATACTAATTTGAGCTTCGCCGGCGGTGGCCTGTACGACGTACTGCGCAACGCCTCCGATACCGACAAACGCTTGAAAGCGGTGTTGGCGACCCAGCGTATGAATGAACGCAAGGCCATACCTATATTACAGGTAGCTTTGAAAGATGCGGTAGACGATGTACGCCTTCTAGCCTACTCCATTCTCGATAACAAAGAGAACGGCATAAACATTAATATAAAAAATGCCTTAACCGAGTTGGAAACGGCGACTGCCACGCAACGCCCCGCTATTCATAAACGACTGGCTTTCCTGTACTGGGAGCTGGTCTATATGGGTTTGGCGCAAGGCGACGTATTGCTGCATATTTTGAACACCGCCAGACAACACGTCGACAGCGTTCTGCAAGAGACGAACGACTCGGGCGCCTTTTTCCTTTTAGGGCGTATTCTCATTCGCGAGGAAGCGCTGGAAGAGGCCGAGCTGGCGTTTCAGCGAGCTATCGACAATGGTTTGGATAAATCCAGGATTTCTTCTTACCTTGCAGAAATCGCCTTTCTTAAACGAGATTTCACCCGGATTCCGCAAATACTCAGCGAACTACCGTTAAGTGAACGCGAGCGAGAGCCAGTCGCTGCGGTCGCCGATTATTGGTTAGCGGTGTAAGCCATGGCCAACGCTGACGTTCTTTTACTGCTAGAAGGCACCTACCCCTATGTACGCGGCGGCGTATCAAGCTGGGTGCATCAAATCATCAAAGGCGTGCCGGAATTAAAGTTTGCGTTAATATTTATTGGTGGCTCGCGCGACCACTATGTTGAGCAGCAATATGAGCTGCCGCAGAATGTCGTGCACCTGGAAGAACATTTTTTGCAGGAATCGTGGCAGCAGCAAAAGTCCAAGCGCTGCCCGGGCAACGTTGACGCCTTTAATCGATGCCAAAAAATGCACGATTATTTTCACCTGCCGCACGATGAACTGCCCGACGATCTGATCAGTGATTTGCTGAATATGATTAACGACCCCGCAGATGGCATTACTCACGAAGACTTTCTATTTAGCGAAGCCTCGTGGCAGTACATGATTAACGGCTACGAAAAGTATTGCACCGAACCCTCGTTTGTAAACTACTTCTGGACTGTGCGCTCAATGCACGCGCCGATATTTATGCTCTCCAGGGTAGCACGCAACGCGCCGCGCGCGCCGGTGATACATTCCATATCGACTGGCTTTGCCGGCTTGCTAGGCGGATTTCTCAAGCATAAAAATCCGCACAGCAATTTTATCCTCAGCGAGCACGGCATCTACACCAAGGAGCGCAAAATCGATTTGGCGCAAGCCGACTGGATCCAGGACTCCTCCACCGATCTCGACAGCGGTTTAACCGACGACGTCGGCTATATTCGCCAGCTATGGATTCGCTTTTTCGAAGAGCTGGGTCGTATCACCTATCATGCGGCCGATCCAATCATTGCCCTCTACGAAGGTAATCGTTTGCGTCAGGTGCAGGATGGTGCCGAAGACAAGCGTACCCAAGTCATACCTAACGGAATATCTCTATCGCAGTATGGTGATGCACTGGACAAGCGGCCTAAAGAGATTCCGCCTATTGTCGGTTTGATAGGTCGTATCGTACCTATTAAAGATATTAAAACCTTTATCCGATCCATGCGCTCTATTTGCAATAAAATACCGGAGGCGGAGGGATGGCTGGTCGGCCCAACTGAGGAAGATGAGGCTTACGCGGCGGAGTGTGAGGGGCTGGTCAGCAGTATGGGGCTGCAAAAAAACGTTAAGTTTCTGGGCTTTCAGAAAGTGCCTGAAATACTGCCGCAGCTAGGTGTAATGGTCCTAACCTCCATCAGTGAAGCGCAGCCGTTGGTTATTCTCGAAGCTTATGCGGCTGGCGTACCTTGTGTAGCAACCGATGTCGGCTCATGCAGAGAATTGATAGAAGGCTACAGCGAAGAGGATAAAGCGCTTGGTCATGCCGGTGCGGTAGTCAATATAGCGGATCCATTAGCTACGGCGGAGGAGTGCCTGAAGCTACTCGGTAACCCAGAGGCCTGGTATAAGGCCCAGCAGGCTGGTTTAGCGCGGGTTACGAGTTTTTATACCGAGCAGTTGATGTACGACCGCTATCGAGCGCTATACGAAACGGCGATGGAAAAATAGATGGCCGGCATAGGGTTCGAGTTACGCCGTATTCTCAACCGCGATACCTATGT
>JBBKXJ010000239.1:0-4916 GCA_037969395.1 Pseudomonadales bacterium | reverse complement strand
ACGGGAGTTGATTGCCGTAGCCGGTCTCAACAGTCTTAACGATATTGGGCCCTCACTCATCAACCGCCGTATTGGCAGTTGCGATACGACAGACTACTCAGACATGTACGATTCCCTTGGATCGGGATGCCTACTTTCAGAACAAAGCATTCCGAAAAAGTGGCAGAAGGACTGGAGCCAGGCACAGTCGTCGACATGGTAACCAGCCTTTATTCGTTACACCACACTGATGAGATATTGCGATAATGGGTAAGCTATCCCTGATTGTTTGCTCGGTGTTGTTAAGCGTAATCGCAGCGTCGGCACTGGCAGCGCAGCGCCTGACCTTGACAGGTTCCAGTACCATTGCGCCGCTGGTGCTCGAGATAGGCAAGCGCTTTGAACAGCAAAACCCTGGCGTGCGCGTGGATGTACAAATCGGTCAGGGCGACCGCATATAAACTTGCATTAAAACAGCCAGGTACGCGATCATCACCAGAAACAAAATTAGCAGTTTCTTGTGAGCGCAAGTCTGATCGAACATTTTTCATCACTGGAAGACCCCCGTATCGAACGCAATAAGCGCCATGGGTTGATTGATATCATCATGCTCTCCGTCAGTGCGATGGGAGGGCGTGCAGGGAGATACCCGATCGATAGAACGCCGTTACTTCATCAGCTCAATCGCGGCGCAGGCAAAGCGCTTTGCCCACGCGGTGCGGGGCCATTAGGGTGTGGAGAACCCCCTGCATTGGCGCCCGGATGTCGTGCTTGGGGATGATGCGAGCCGCATTCGGAAAGGAAACGCTCCCACGATAATGACCAGTATCCGCCACCTCTGTATGAATCTATTTGAAAGTGAATCCTCTTCGATAAGCCTGGCTAAAAAACGTCGCAAGGCAGCCTGGAATGACGACTATCGCGCTAAAGTGAATGCTACTTAGTTAAGCGTGTAGTCCGGTACTGTCTTGTACGTTTTATAAGCCGAGCCCGCCATTTAAACGCTGCTCGGTTCGCACTCGCCAACGGCAATAGTTGTCGATAAAGCCGCTGTTCTACTCTTCCGGATTGAGGTCCCACGTCATCCCCATGTAGATCGATATTTTGTCGTCCGTGTTCACGATAACGTTTACGTTGCAACTACCCGATCGTTTCGTGCGGGACCGTCGTCGACGTCTGCAGATTTTAACTACTGCCTCCATCCGCGAATCGGTAAATAGCCCTGCGGCTATCGACCGGCCATATCCAACCGACGCAAGGGGTAAATAGGCCCCAATCTCACGAAGTTGCAACTGATCTTTTTTACTCATCCGTTATGTTTCGCTTATGTTGAATTGCCGGCGCCCCATCTCAACCTGGTCACTGTTAAACAAGCGGACCTCGTAGGAACCGGCTTCGTATAAAGTCTTATAGGCGTAGGTTCTGAATCCCGTTGCCATGTTCCGGCGGACATTCAAGTGCCCTTCCCATAATTCTTTTCCATCGCCGCCGTACAATTTAAGCGTTAACGATTCTTCTTTAGGCGCATAAACGCGAGCAAACACATAGACCCTACCAGGGGGAAACACTTTACCTATTCCCAAGGGCTTCAACTGATCCACTTCGGTACAAGTGACGAAATCCAGTTCCTTTCGTATCGTCGACAGGTCTGTCACGACGTTTTTGGCGGTCTTCAAAGACGCGGGTACCTCCATTAGATCTGATGCGGCTAATTCCGTCGCCAAAGCCGCTGTACGGTCCTCCGCTGTTTGGTCAGAATCGGTAACGTCGTACGAAGAATCACCCGCGGTGACAGCGCCGCCCGTATCATCAACCGGCGACTTGAATGCTGGCTGTGTATTTAAATCCTCTGTACGGTGCTCCGCTGTCTGGTCCGAAAAGAGTAAGAGCGACACCACAACCACGAGAACAACCACGCCGGCGAGCACAACGCCCAGCTTGCCGAGCATCCCGCCACCTTTCTTCTCTTGTGGTGCTGGTTCCCATGCTATTCGTTCCCGTGCTACTGGTTCCCGTGCTATTCGTTCCCGTGCTACTGGTTCCCGTACTACTTGTTCCCGTACTACTGGTTCCCGTACTACTTGTTCCGGGACCACTAGTTCCGGTACTACTGGTTCCTGTTGCGGGGCTGCTACCGGAGCGTGCGTGGAAGCCCCGCCCGGCTCAGCTTGGTCCAAAGCCCCTAGAACCTTGGCCAGGGTATCGCCCAGTCTACCGATATCATAGTCCCACCGCGTATCGCTGAGTTCGATTGCATTTCGTCGGGCGAGCGTGCACAAGTCTTCCGGCAGTTCCTCCGCATCGGGCATGGTTGCGCCGGCGACGAGGACCGGAATGACGCGCACGTTGCGCTCCAGAGCCTTCGCAACTTCCATCCGCACAAAATCGTCCGGATTATCGAGTCGACGACCCTTCTGATCGGAGGCGGAGATCCACTCAGCGCCGATTATCACAAGCAGAATGTCACATTTGATAAGCGCCTGGTCGATCGAGTCGATGAAATCAACCCCCGGTTCCAGGTCTTCGATGTCACGATAAACGCTGGCTTTACCAAATCTGTCCCGCAGCGAGTCGAACAAACGGCCGGTGTGACCTGCGCTATCACCTCGGCGATACGAAATGAAAATAGTGCCCATAATTCAATCCCCCTGTGTGTTGCGCCTCTATAAACCGCTTACCAGTAGATAGGGCTTGTACTTTAGTAGGTGAGCGACTGAATAACTTTTAAAAGATTCGGGATAATCGCATAATCCCGCGAGAAAATCGGAGACGGTGCCAAACCGAAGGCGATTCACTGTTCACTTTGGTCCACTGAAAGTCTGTATGTTTCGCATCCTATCAAAGAATCAATGTGGTTTTACGAACACCAGTCGGTCGAATGACATGAACCAGATTTGAGGCCCACGGCCAGTTTTGCCCCCGGTTTGGCGTGCTCTCTAAAATGCATCCGGTAGTTGCAAATACATGTCGCTTGCATCGTCGTTTAGAGTCTTTCTACGCACTGTTTTTCCTCTTGCATTGGTGGAGTCATAGTTGTTTTTGTTGTAGGTGACTAATGAGCTATGAATTCATCGCTCAACTCTACAAGAGACAATGCAGGAACTTTTGGGAGAAGTAAATTCCACTAACGTATTAGCACAATAGTGTTATATTCGGGTTTTGTGACCATTCCCGTGTGACCGAAAAACTCTTGCTGCCTCCATTGTTACAACCAAACGGCCTGAACAACCCTGGCAGAAATCGAACGTCATAATATTGACACAAACATACAGATATGCCACGAATCCCGCAGTCGGGATGCTCATGATCTGCAATCGTTGTGGCGGAGCAGTCAAGATCATCGCGTGCATCGAGGATCCATTGGTCATCAAGAAAATGCTGGATCACCTGGATGCAATATCCGCGGCACTTGCCTCAGCTAATCAGCTTCCAGAACCACGAGCACCGCCGCAAACAAGACTTTTCTAGATAGAACCACAGGGGAATGTGACGATAAATGCTGCTCAAGGAAGAGGTTGGCAGGGTGCCCTGCGGGCTGAGGCGGGATCTCTAGCGAGGGATAACAGATTGACGGGTGATTGATGATCAATGGGGGAGCGTTTAGCGTATTTATCGTAACCGGCAGCCGCCTCAACCGCGATAAGCGATTGCCAGCGGCCCGTTGTTCGTAGTAGATTGGGCGCAAAAGAGCCGTTAATTCCGCTTATTCTCTAAATCCGGTTTCTGAATAATACGGATGAAGTTGGGGAATGGTCAGCTTCTGGTGGTACTGATTTCTTCGGAACTGGTGTGAGCACTACCCTGGAACTCAACGCGGGCGATGACGTCTATATTAGAGTATACAACGGTGATGGTACCGCTATGGACAGCTTCAGTCAGTCTGGAAAGTATTGCTACTTCTCAGGTTATCTGGTGTTCGCGCAGTAAACCAAAACAATATTATAGAAAGCCCTCATGATTATTTCGTGAGGGCTTTTTTTTGTTTAAAGCTTTTGTCGCGCCCTAGCTCCCATTCCAATCAATTCCTTCTTTTCGCCTAACTTGAAGAATCAAGAGAAACAAGAAATGAATAGTATAACCATTGTAAATCGAGAATTGACTTCTGAAGAAACTGAAAGAGTGAACTCAGGATTTGATACTCTCTCATTAGAAGAGCGGGTAGAAATAGAATCTACGGAGAGAATCAGCTTCGTGGCAATGGATGGAGCTAGTTTTCTTGGATGCTCATCCGGTTTAGCTCACAAAAATGGTGACCAATATTCAGGTTGGTTTCACCTGACTGATTTGTTCGTTGAGAAGGAATATAGAAATCAAGGTAGGGGTACCGATCTCCTCAAAGAATTAGAGGAACAAACAAGACAACTAGGGGTGAGAAACATCTGGCTCTGGACTTCAGGAGAGCCTACATTAAAATTCTACGAAAGACACGGTTATTCGAAGTTTACAGAAATGGAGAATTGGTATTCGGATGGAAGCAGTCGTGTAGGGCTGAGGAATGAGATTGGCTGAGTCAAATTTTCACGAGTCCTATTCCGATATTGCCGCATTGATATTTCGCATGTGGTCTTTTCCGCTATTCACAAGCTTGACGAGTTCACTGATATACTGCTGTATTGCTTGCCCCTGCATTTCCTTGTTCGTAGGAAAAGGTTGAGAATCTAGATCGACATCATATTTTCCATTTTCAGGAAGTGCCAATATATCTCCACTCTCCAATGAAACAGATTCGTTGGTAATTGCCACCACCGTCTGTTTTGATTCGGAGTGAACAGCTCACGATCTGCAATCGTTGTGGCGGAGCAGTCAAGATCATCGCGTGCATCGAGGATCTGCTGGTCATCAAGAAAATTCTGGATCACCTGGATGCAAAATCCGCGGCACTTGCCTCAGCTAATCAGCTTCCAGAACCACGAGCGCCGCCGCAAGCAAGACTTTTC
>JBBKXJ010000238.1:0-17557 GCA_037969395.1 Pseudomonadales bacterium | reverse complement strand
GTAAATCGGCCCATTTTTCCGCGATTTCTCGTTACATAGTCACCACTATGCGCCTCAAAATCGCGAAAAACTGGACTCGATTTCCCACTCGCCTCGCTACGAACCCCTAAGTCCGACAGACTCCTAGCCGAAATGTTGCTGGCATAAAGGAGAAATGGAGACGATGACAATGTTATTCAATCAAAGCGGCCGCATTGCCACCCTCAGCTTACTGTTTGTTGGCCTGGTTTTAATAGGCAACAGCAGCGCCAGCGTCGCCGCAGCGAGTTTGAAAGATTTGCAGGGACTGCGCCAGTTTTCGGCAAACTACGAACCCTCTGGTGTGCAGCAGCTGCCGGATGGTCGCGTCGTTATGGTAGAGGACGAGAGCAGCCATGCAATCAGCATACTCACACTTGGCGACGACGGCGAAATGATGTCCACATCGCTTACATCCGCAGCGGCAAAACAGCTGGGTAAACTGAATGATCTTGAAGGCGTCACTGTCGACGACGAGGGCTACGTCTACGCGATTACATCGCATTCCAGAAAGGGATCGGGCAAGAGTACTGAAGCTCGCGAAAAGCTGGTGCGCTTCAAGCTGGACGAAGACAACATGGTCGACGCAGGTCTCGTTGGCGATCTAAAAAATTTCATTAGCAGCAAGCATCCGGAACTGAAGGACGTAGCACAGGTTGCCGATGTTAAAGACGACCACGGTTTTAATATTGAGGGTCTGAGTTTTGACAGCGCACAGAAAAGATTGCTGATTGCACTGCGCACTCCTGTGATTGACCATAAAGCTGTCATTGTCGTGATGGAAAACCCGGTTGCAGCATTTACCAGGAATGAAAAGCCGAAGATTGCCAGCGACCTTATCTATCTTGATCTCGACAAGGGTGGGATTCGCGGCATTACGTTTGATAAAAAACTGGATGCTTATCTCATTATCAGTCGTCGCGAAGACAAGAAGAAAAAGCCGTTTAAATTATGGCTCTGGGACGGAGATAGCAGCCACGCGCCGCGTCGCGTGCGAATTGAAGGCTATGACGATATAAAAAAAGCAGAGGGTATTACCTCCATCAGGCATAGCAATAAAGAACGGCTCCTTTTGGCGTTTGACGACGGTAGCGTATCCAAGGAAAAGCGAGCCCATTACCTGCTGTTCACCTATGAGCAGCTACAGGTCGATACTGAAGCGCGCTGATTTTTTTGCCGTTCGCCCGCCGACTCTATACGTTACTGTGGTGCCGTTCAGTCACCGCTAGATCTCTCCATCAAATCTTTAGGAAAGGAAAAGTTTCAGCATGCGACACCACAATACAGCCGCGTTTATCGCGGCAGCCGTTTTGGCTTCCGGTTCGGTTGCGGCCGGCAACGTGACATCTGATGGCAGAGATCTAGAGATCAAGACCAGGGGCGGTCTTAAAATAAAAACCGAAGACGGTGATTATGTGGCTATCGATGGTCGCATCCAGCTCGATTTCAACGGCTACGATGGTGTGATCAACAAGGTTGCAGGCGAAACGGGTAGCGACATATTTTTTCGCCGAGCCCGGGTCCGAATCGTCGGTCAAGCCAAAGGCTGGAGTTACAAAGTTTCATATAACCTGATCGACGGTGGTTCTATCGACCAGATGAATGTCAGCTACGAGGCCTGGAGTGACATAGTAGAACTAACTTTCGGACAACAAAAAGAGAATTTCGGTCTGGAAAACACCGGCAACTCTAAATGGATAACCGCCATTGAACGCTCCATGCCGGCTAATGCATTCTCGATAGACAAAAACATCGGAGTGCAGCTGCACGGTGCAAACGACATGATCACTTATAACGTTGGCGTCTTCAAAGAAAGTATAGATGCCGAAGACAATTCGCTTGACTACGCGCTGACCGGACGCATTGTGGTTCGCCCGGCGTACACAGATGATTTGCTCGTTCACCTGGGCGCTGGTTTCTCGATACGCGACGGTGAGTTCGATAGCATCGGCGCGCGCTTGGGGGTGCGCGGCGGAGAAGACAAAACGGCAAATCAAATAGCGGCTGAATATGAGAATGTCGACGCGATTGGTGACGAGCTGCAGCTATGGAACCTCGAAGTAGCTACCTTGTTCGGGCCTTATCACTTTATGGCTGAATATTTCTCGGGTAAGTTGCATGGCGCTGACGCCAGTCCAGACATAAAAGCGACCGGTTACTATTTGCAGGGGGGATGGATAGTGACGGGTGAAAGTCGTGATTACAAAACCAGCAATGGTTCTTTCGGTAAAGTCGCAGCGAACAGAGACATTGGGGCATGGGAGGTATTCGCCCGCTACGATAAACTGGATACCAGCGACAGCGGTACCGATCCGTTGCTTGATATCGAAGGTGGCAAAGGCGACACCGTCACCCTCGGCGTAAACTGGTATGCCAACCGCGATGTCAAAGTGGCAGTTAACTATGTTTATGCGAGAACTGATGACGAAATTGGCGGTGAAGATAGCGGCAATGCGCTTGTCTTGCGTCTGCAATACCTCTTCTAGAAGCCTGTCGGACTTAGGGGTTCGTAGCGAGGGGAGTGGGAAATCGCGGACAAATGGGCCGATTTACCGCCGCCGCAGTAGAGTCATCCTGAGTCCGCAAGGCTCCTGGAACGTATTATTTAGGCGGCCTTCAACGGATATAACTGGACGCGGGCCCTAAGCTGCAGTAATCGGCTTGGCGTCGCTCAGCGTCACCGTATTGCCTGTAGCGCTATACAATTTATTATTCGGTATGTCACCACGCAGTATATCGAGCAAATGCTGCACGCTGTATTGCGAGCGCGAGACAATTGTCTCATTAATGCGGTTAGCGGTGCGGCATAGCGCTAGTGTTTGTAACAAAGTATCCAGCAGTGGCGTCAGTAAATGCGCGTTGTCTTCTGCATTGGCGTCGAGCTGGGCAACCAGGCTGTGCCAGCTGTCTTCGCTAGCAAAGAGCTGTACTTCGTTTAGCAGCTTGTAGCGCGCTCGCTGGCTTTGTTCAAGCGCTGCCAGTGGCAACGCCTTTTGTTTTATCACCTCCGCGAGCGCAGCGGAGTCGGGATTTTGCAAGGCTAACGTTTCTGCCGTTAGCAAGTCGTGCAGGTCGCTGACATTTTGTATCTCGGCTTCCAGCAATTGCTGAACCTGTTGATACAGGGCTCTATCCTTGAGCATGGTCAGTTCCATTCCTACGATCAACCTTCGACAAGCTGTGCTTCAAAATTCAATAGTTTGTCAGCCACGCTTTCGGCATTCACCTGGTAGCTGCCATCGGCGATGGCAGCGCGCAGGGCGCTGACCTTGTCGCTGTCGACGTCAGGCGCTGCTTTAATTTGCGCCTCTAGCTGATTCAGGTTCTGCGCCGTGTTGCTGAGCTTAACGCTGCTATCAGCCTCGGGCTGGCTAAGCCGGTAAACGGTGATATCGGCTGCAGCGCCGATGGGGCTTTTGCCGGCTGTTTTGTCAGCCGCGCTGCCCTGCACGTCGCTACCTTGTGGCGGCCTGGGGCCGGTGATGTGATTGACCATTGTCTTAACCCTGCAGTTACTATGCTTATCGTCTGTATGTAGGTTATCGGCGCTTGCGGATTTAACTTTAACGCCTTTTCGCAAATAAATGACACGCTACATTAATACTTTAACCTGGCCGCGACCAGTGACTTCAGCTTTTACAATGCGGCTCGAGCCACGATTTTTGACCCGAATTTGTTCGCCCGCAGCGCCAGCGTTCAATGCTTCCCCCTGAGTGCGTACGGCAATGCCGCCAGCTCGGGCCGACATGATCACCGTGTCGCCCTTGCGCACCAGGTCGGCTTCTTCCAGTAATACCGCAGTAAGCGGTTGGTTAGCGCCGATGCGGCGTTTCAGCAGTTTACCCAGCACATCCTGCTTGCGACTATAGTAGGCGCTGCCGGCGCGATTGATTTTAATCTGCTGCAGGTACACGTCACCGCCACTTAGCGGTTTAGACTTTTGCAATGGCGTGCGGCTGCTGACCACGGTTTGATACCAGACCACATTTGCCGGCACATAAATCGACCACGGACTTGGCGTTGTGCAGCTGACTTTTACCAGATTGCGTCCCGGTAGCCGCCGCGTATTTTGCAGCGCAAGCGTCAAGTTTTCGCCACAGTCGGCGAGACGCAGGCGTGAATCGATGCCGTCGACCTGAATATCAGTTTTCTCTACGCTGGCTGGCGTCAGGGCGTCACTCTCCGCGCTGATAAACGCTTTTACTGCGCTGCTTATCTGGTCGCTTGTGGTAAAGGCAGCGGCGTTATTGTTTAGCAAAACAGCAAAAACGCAAGTAATCGCAGGCATTAGATGATTTCGAAGTGTCATTTTCTTGGCTCGTCAGCAAGTTGGTACTGCTATATAGCGGCTAGTGCAATTAGCGTGCCGTGCACGTTGAGTGCAGTCAATCTGTACTTTCTATTCAGCAATATTTCGGCAGCGCGCTGGCAGCCTGTTCGCGGCTAAAGTCGCTCCTACACGGAAATGCATCGTCTGAGGGAGCGACTTTAGTCGCTAAATAAACGCGTCGGCAAATATCGCCGCGCACCTCTGGCCGCCGGCAAATGCTGTCCGTTTGCCGGCAAACGCTTGCCTTGCCGTGCCGGTAAACAAGCGTAAGGCGATAAAACTAAAGTACTTTTACTATTGGCACAATGCCTGCAACGTCTCCTGAGAAGAGCACCAAATACTTGCAAACGGCAATCTACTTATGGCAATCAGTTTTGAAAACGCATTCGGCATACACGAGCAGGCGCTAAAAGCACGCACGCAGCGTGCCGAGATTATCGCTAATAATCTGGCTAACGCCGACACGCCTCATTACAAGGCGCGCGATATTGATTTCAAGCAAATGCTGCAACAGGAGCAGCAAATGAGCCTGAGCACCACCCGCAGCGGCCATATCAGTTTGGGTGCAGACGATTCCAATGCTGCCGCTAACGAGCTGTATCGCGTGCCAACCCAGGCCAGTCTCGACGGCAACACCGTTGAAGCCGAACAGGAAATGGCGCGCTTTGCGAAAAACAATATGGATTTTCAAGCCAGCTTCACTTTCATGAACAGCAAGATTCGCGGTTTGATGAACGCGATACGCGGCGAATAAGAGGACTTATCAGTATGTCATTCACTAATATTTTTGATATCGCCGGTTCCGGCATGAACGCGCAGTCAATGCGCATGAATACCACGGCGAGCAACCTGGCCAACGCGCAAACCGCCAGCGGCACGGCAGAGGGCGCCTACCGCGCCAAGCATCCGGTGTTTGAAGCGGTGCAGAAGCAGTTGGCCGAGTGGAATAACTTTGACGGCGACCAGCAGGACGTGTCGGCAGTAAAGGTAGCCGGGGTGTTTGAAGACAAAACGGCAGCCCAGGCGCGGTACGAACCGGGTCATCCACTCGCTGACGAGGAAGGCTACGTTTACTACCCAAACGTCAACGTAGTGGAGGAGATGAGCAATATGATTTCGGCGTCGCGCTCGTTTCAAATCAATGTGGAAGTCATGAACTCGGCCAAGTCAATGGCGCAGCGCGTGCTGTCGCTGGGTCAGTAGAGGATAGATAAATGGATGAAATAAACCGAACAGGCATTCTTAACAATGCGATTGGCGCAGGCAGTGCAAGCGCCAAGTCACCGCTGGACGCACTGTCACTGGACAATCGCGTCGGCGCAGAAGACGAGACCAAGAGTAACGAACTCGGCCAAAACGCGTTTCTGGAATTGATGATTACCCAGCTGAGTAATCAGGACCCCCTTAGCCCGCAAGAGGGAGCCGAATTTGTTGCCCAGCTGGCGCAGTTTAGTTCGGTCGAAGGTCTGCAAAATCTTAATACCACGGTTAGCGACATGGCCGGTTCGTTCCGCTCCAGTCAGGCGCTGCAAGCCTCAGCACTGGTAGGCCGCAGCGTGCGCGTGGCGACCGACACTGCCGAATTGGCTGCCGGTCAGGCAGTGCTGGGCAGCGCCGAATTGCCGCTCACCACTAATCAACTACAAATTGATGTGTACGACACCGTAGGCCAACTGGTTTCGCAGCGTAACCTGGGACCGCAAGTCGCTGGTGACGTTGAGTTTGCCTGGGATGGACTAAAAACCGACGGCACTCCGGCTGAGCCAGGGGAATATCAAATCCGCGCCAGCGCGATGATTGAGGGTGAAAGCGCGGAGCTGGTCACCCATATAAACGCAAATATCAATAGCGTTACGTTAGGACAGGGCAGTGACGTCACGCTCAACGTCGCCGGGGTCGGCCAGGTCGCTCTGGACGATGTTAAAGAACTGTTTTAAGCGCGCACAGCTTGCGTCGCGACTAATTTAAACAACACGAAAAATACACAAGGAAGAAGACTATGTCATTTAACACAGCACTCAGCGGCCTGCGCGCTGCATCGACCGAACTCGAAGTGACCGGCAACAACGTCGCTAACGCCAGCACCACCGGCTTTAAGTCGTCGCGTGCCGAGTTTGGCGATATTTATGCAAACGCCTTTGTTACCGCTGACAATCAAATCGGCTCCGGTGTGTTGACGCAGGATATTTCGCAGCAGTTTTCACAAGGTAACGTTAGCTTTACTGACAACAATCTTGACATGGCAATCAACGGCGACGGCTTCTTTGTCGTCAAAGACGACGGCGTAAGCACCTATACACGTGCCGGCCTGTTCGGGCTGGACAAAGAGAACTACGTAGTCAATAACGCCGGCGCGCGGCTGCAAGGCTATTCCGCCGATGACCTCGGTCAGGTAGGCGGTACGCTAACCGACATGCAGGTTAATAATCAGGGCCTGGTGCCGAAATCAACCACGAGCATTGAGGAAACGTTTAACCTCAGCGCCAATGACGATGTGTTAGTCGTGCGTTCGACCAGCACTGATGGCGCGGGTATCGGCATTGGGCAAGCAGGTACTGACAACGGCTATTTAGCGGGAACGATAGATCTAAATGGCGTGCAGCAGAATGTGCCTTCGGCAGATAATCTGTCAGCTGCTGAAATTGCGCAAGAGCTGAATGTGCTGCAAGGCGTTTCGGCTAACGCTACGACCACATCGACCCTTACTATGACGTCGGCCTATCCGGTGGCTGGTGATGACTTAAAGATCAACGGTAATCCCTTTACTGGCAACTCGGCAGACGAGTTGGCGGCGGATATCAACGCAGCCAATGGCTTGACGGCGACAGTCGACGCCGGCGGCATCATCACGATTACCGCGACTGTTGGCCAGGACCTTTCATTTGACGTAACAGATGGTGCCGCCACTGCCGACGTGGTCGATGGCGCGGGCGGTACTATTGCGATTGACCCCGTCACCACCCCGCAAGCAACCATCGGCGGCACGGTAGATATCACTCTCGAGAACGGCACCAATTTGACCAACGCAATGGCGTCCAATGTGTTCAGCGCCAACCCGGCGTTGAGTTCGCTGGTGAATCAATTCGACCCCAGCAATCCGGCGACTTACAACCACGTTACCTCGGCAACGATTTACGACAGTAAAGGCATTGCCCACGATATGAATCAGTACTTCGTCAAAGAACCCACCAGCATCGCTACCGCGCCTGGTACCTGGACCACTTATGTTCAAGTAGACGGCCAGGACGTAGGCCCGAATGACGTCGCCGGTGTGCCTTCCCCGGCAGCGTTCAAACTGCAGTTTAATCCTGACGGTACGCTGGACCAGGGTGGCTCGGACCGGCTTGTTATTTCCAACTGGACTCCGCGTGGCTCGGGAGATGCCGTTGGCGTACTTGGGCCGCAAGATCCACCTACATTGCCGATACCTGACCCGGCAACCAGTTCCAACTTCGAAATCGACGTGACGAACGCCACATCCTTCGGCAGCCCATTTGCGGTCAACGCGCTCAATCAAAACGGCTTCGCAACGGGCAGCCTGACCGGCGTTGAGGTTGGCGAGACCGGCGAATTATTTGCCCGTTACAGCAACGGTGAAACCAAAGTGCTGGGCAATATCGCGTTGGCAAACTTCGCCAATCCTGAAGGTTTAATCGCACTCGGTGACACCGGCTGGGCAGAATCACTGGAGTCTGGTCAGCCGTTATTAGGCGAACCGGGTAGCGCGCAGCTGGGTCGAATTCAGTCCGGCGCGCTGGAGGATTCTAACGTCGACCTGACCGAACAGCTGGTGAATCTGATCGTGGCGCAGCGCAACTTCCAGGCAAACGCCAAGACCATTGAAACCGCCGACGCGATTACTCAAACGATTATTAATCTGCGTTAATAGAGTTGGCATCGCACTTGCTTTATTACTTGTGCAGGAGATAAAACGACAAAAAACCGGCACATAAAGCCGGCTAAAAGGTAAAGAAATTTACCGGGCAGTATCGCCACCGGGAATGCGGCGAAGTTTATGTCCACGGACGGACTTTTTTTTAATACTTTATTGTCAGGGTACACAGCATGGACAAAGCGTTATTTACCGCCATGTCAGGCGCCAAGCAAACCATGCAGGCGCAGACCGTGCACGCTCACAACCTGGCAAACGTCAGCACTACGGGCTTTCAGCGGGACTTTGTCACCGCGCAAAGCCGCTATGTGCATGCCGATTATGCCCAGCCCAGCAGGGCCATGGCGTTGACGACAACCCCGGCAACGGATTTTAGCCAGGGGGCATTGCAACAGACCGGCCGCGACCTGGACGTCGCGGTAGAAGGAGAGGGCTTTATTGCCGTCATTGCCAAGGATGGTACCGAAGCGTACACGCGCGCAGGGAACTTGCGAGTGGATTCTTTAGGGCAGTTAACCACCGGCAATGGCTTGCCGGTACTCGGCAACGGAGCGCCGATTGCGATACCGCCCGCAGAAAAAGTTGAGATAGGCGCCGATGGCACTATTTCGATTAGAGCTTTGGGTCAAGGGCCGGACGCCCTGGCAAGCGTTGATCGAATCAAACTTGTACGAGCTAACGCCGACGAGTTACAGAAACGAACCGATGGATTGCTGCAGGCTAAGGATGGCAACCCCCTCGACCCCGACGCGAATTCGCGTGTGGTATCGGGCTATTTAGAAACCAGTAATGTAAATGCGGTGGAGGCGATGACCGAAGTGTTGTCACTGTCGCGGCAGTTTGAACTGCAAATCAAATTCTTGCACAAAGTCGACCAAAATACCGAAGCGGCGACGCGTCTATTAAGCGTCTCATAAAATTTGGTGCGCACGAGAACGACACAACAACGTAGGGTGCGCCGCGCGCACCGCAGAAAAATCGAAAAAAACAAAGGAAGGTAAGTTATGCATTCAGCGCTATGGATTAGTAAAACAGGCTTGAGCGCGCAAGACAAACAGCTCACCACCATTTCAAATAACCTGTCGAACGCAGCCACCGTAGGTTTTAAACGCGACCGCGCTGTGTTCGAAGATTTGTTATATCAAATTCATCGTCAGCCCGGCGCGCAATCTTCCGAGAGCACCGAATTGCCTTCGGGGCTACAGCTAGGCACTGGCGTAAAAGTTGCCGGCACGCAAAAACAATTTACCGAAGGCAGCCTGCAGATTACCGACCAGGCGCTGGACGTTGCTATCAATGGCCGCGGCTTTTTCGAGGTGCTAATGCCCGACGGATCGGCGGCATACACACGTAACGGCCAATTTCATTTAAGTGCCGACGGGCAAATCGTTAATGTTAACGGCATGCTGCTGCAACCGGCAATTACCGTTCCCGATAATATGAATTCGCTGACCATCGGCAAGGACGGCGTTGTTACTGCTGTTGCGGCCGGCACGTCGCAGCCGCAGCAGCTCGGCAATATTCAGGTGCACGACTTTATTAATCCGGCTGGTCTGCAGGCTATTGGTGCCAATGTTTTTCAGGCTACAGCCTCCAGCGGTACGGCACAAACGACTACCCCCGGTACCGAAGGGGTAGGCTCGCTGGAGCAGGGCACGCTGGAAAACTCTAACGTAGACGTGGTGGAAGAGTTGGTAAATATGATTACCACGCAGCGCGCCTACGAAATGAATTCCAAAGTTATTTCCACGGCCGACCAGATGTTGCAATACGTCAGTCAGAATCTATAACTAATCCAACCAGCGATGCCAGCTAAACGGGTACCAGGTATGAACAAGACAATTGCACAGCGCCTTATGCTTTTCCTGTGCACCGGCTTGCTGGTTAACTGTGCAGCGATGACGCCGCCGCAACCCAACGATCCGGATTTCGCCCCGGTGTCGCTCGCAGCTATGCAGGCGCCGCCACCAAACCCGGGGGGGATTTATCAGCCTTCGCACGGTCTCGGCCTGTTTGCCGATCGACGCGCTACCCGGGTTGGTGACGTTATCAATGTGCTGTTAACCGAGAAGACGGTATCAAAAAAATCGTCCGGCACTAGTGTTTCCAAAGAAGGCAGCATGGATTTTAACGACGGTGCTCTGTTGGGAGTTGTGCCGTCGCTGGGTGCTTATAGTCTGCTGAGCAACATTGGTCAGACGCGCGATTTCAGTGGCGCAGCCGATAGTGATCAAAGCAACAGTCTCGAAGGTAGCATCGCGGTGACCGTCGCCGAGGTGTTACCGAACGGCTTACTACGAGTGCGCGGCGAGAAGTGGTTAACGCTTAATACCGGCGATGAATTTATTCGCCTGAAGGGGCTGATCCGGCCGGAAGACATTGCCCCCGACAACAGTATCTCTTCCACTCGCCTGGCCGATGCGCGCATCAGCTATAGCGGTCGCGGCAGTCTCGCAAATGCCAATAAAATGGGCTGGCTGTCGAAATTTTTCAACTCTCCCGTTTGGCCTTTCTAGTCGAGTTAAATATGCGCTCTAGCAAATCATGTATGGCTGATTACACTTCGCGACTAAAGTCTGTCCTACTGGTGAGTATCATTGTGGGAGCGACTTTGGTCGCGAACGTTACTTTGCTGGCGCCAGTCGCCAAAGCCGAACGCCTTAAAGATATCGCCACCCTAGCCGGCGTACGTTCCAACGCGCTGGTCGGCTACGGTCTGGTTGTGGGCTTGAACGGCACCGGCGACCAAACCACGCAAACACCGTTTACTACACAATCTTTTACCAGCATGTTGAAACAGTTCGGCGTCACCTTGCCGCCGGGTACTAGCCTGCAGCTTAAAAACGTCGCTGCGGTTGCGATACATGCCCAGCTGCCGCCGTTTGCCAAGCCAGGACAAGAGATGGACATTACTGTCTCGTCTATTGGTAACTCAAAAAGCTTACGCGGAGGGGCACTATTGATGACCCCTCTCAAAGGCGCCGATGGGCAGGTCTACGCGATGGCACAGGGCAATCTGGTGGTTGGCGGCTTCGGTGCTGAGGGGCGGGACGGCTCAAAAATTACTGTCAATGTGCCTAGCGTGGGTCGCATTCCTAACGGTGCGACTGTGGAGCGCGTGGTAGACAACGCCTTTAGCAAAAGTGGGTCGCTGGTCTTCAACCTGCAGCGTCCCGACTTTACAACAGCCAAGCGCGTTGCCGACGAGGTCAATAATTTGCTCGGGCCGAACGTTGCGCACGCGATGGACGCCGGCTCGATAAAAGTCACAGCACCTGCCGATATGGACCAGCGGGTTACTTATATGTCGGTGCTGGAGAATCTGGAAATCGACCCCGGTATGGCAGCGGCTAAAGTTATTATCAATTCCCGTACCGGTACTATTGTGGTCGGTCAGCATGTGCGCGTGACTCCGGTCGCCGTTAGCCACGGTAGCCTGACGGTTACTATTTCAGAAAGTCCGTTGATTAGCCAACCGGGGGCGTTTGCCGAAGGCCAGACGGTCGTGGCACCAACGACAGAAATTACAGCCGAGCAAGACGCCAACAGCATGTTTGTGTTTGAGAAAGGAGTCTCGCTGGATGAAATCGTGCGTGCCGTTAACCAGGTGGGTGCAGCGCCAGGAGACTTGATGGCGATACTCGAAGCCATGAAACAGGCCGGCGCATTACAGGCCGATCTGGTCGTTATCTAGCGGCGCTGAAGCTTACTATGCGCCCCTCTACCGATACTACCGTAGGTGCTTACACCGACCTGAACAGCTTGAATGCAATTAAGCTAAAGGGTAAGGATTCGCGCGATGAAGGCCTTAAAGCGGTCGCAAAACAGTTTGAATCGTTGTTTGTGCATCAAATGCTAAAAGGCATGCGCGCTGCCAACAAAGAGTTTGCAAAAGATAATTATTTTACCGGTTTCGAGACCGAGTTCCATCAGGAGATGCTGGACAGCCAGCTCAGCCTGTCGTTAACAGAAGGCAAGGGCATGGGTCTGGCCGACGCATTGTACGCACAAATGCAGCAGCAATTCGGCCACAGCAAAGGCGATACGGTTCTGGATGCCGTTAAACAGGCAGGTTACAACATCGAATCAATACCCAGAGATGGGTTGGTGGTTGACGCTATTGCGGCGCTGGAAAAAAGTGGCGCTATCAATACTGCAAGCTTTACTGGCATCGACAGCCCTGCCGATTTTGTTGAAAAATTATTGCCGCACGCGGAGCAAGTGGGCAGAGAGCTGGGTTTGGACCCAAAAGCTTTACTCGCGCAAGCCGCACTGGAAACAGGCTGGGGCAAACACTTGATGCAGAAGCCAAATGGTGACAGCTCTTTTAATCTGTTCGGCATCAAAGCAGACAAGAGCTGGCAGGGCGAGCGCGTGCAGGTGGCAACGCTGGAATACGACGGCGCTACTGCCAGCAAGCAGCAGGCGCAGTTTCGGTCGTACAACTCGTTTGCCGAAAGCTTCGCCGACTATGCTCAATTGATAAAAACCAATCCGCGCTATCAAGAAGCGCTGGCAGCTGCCGATAACGTAAATGACTACTGGCAAGAACTGCAGGCCGCCGGCTATGCCACCGACCCGGCCTATGCGAAAAAGCTTGCCAGTATCTATCAAAGTTCGCACCTTGCGGCGGCCAGTAATTCAGCCCCGTAACGCTCAGGAGTTTCCATGGCTAACCTAATGAACATCGGCCTGTCGGGCCTGGTCGCTCACCAAACGGCGATTGAGACCACCGGCCAGAACATCACCAATGCCAGTGTCGATGGCTATAGCCGGCAAGAGGCCGTGTTAAGCACCCGGCCACCACAGTTCACCGGCGCCGGTTTTGAAGGTTCGGGTGTGGTGGTCAGCGATATACGCCGCATAAGTGATCAGTTTTTGACGAATCAACTGCGGGCGGATACGTCGACCTTTGCCGACAAGAGCGTGTTCGTCGGCGAGTTAAGCCAGCTGGACTCGCTGCTGGCCGATGAGCAAGCGGGGCTGAGCACCGGCTTGCAAAACTTCTTTTCCGCCTTGCAGGCAGGCTCGGACGACCCCTCTTCGGTGGCCGCACGCCAGCTGGTGTTGAGCGAATCAGAAAATCTTAGCAGCCGCTTTAATGCTTTGCATGCTCGGGTGGATAATCAACGCGTCAATATCAACAATCAACTTACGTCGGGTGTCGAGCAAGTCAACCGGCTGGCAAGTGGTATCGCTGATCTGAACAAGCAAATTTCCGGCTTGCCAGGTTCTGGCGAGGGCAATCAACCTAACGATTTGCTGGACCAACGCGATAAGTTGATTAAAGACCTTGCTGAATTGGTTTCAGTCAAAACCACAACCCAGGATGGCAAAACCGTGAACGTCTTTATTGGCAACGGCCAGTCGATAGTCCAGGGTGGCCGGGCCGGCAGCATGCAAACGGTTGCCAGTAACACCGTGCCCGGTCAGCTGGAAATAGCCATCGGTGACGCGATTGTCAGCAGTAACATCAAGGGTGGCAGCATCGGCGGTCTGATGGAGGCCAACAGGGAAATTGTGCAGCCGACCCTGAACACGCTCGGTCAAATTGCGTTGGGAGTGGCGCAAAAGCTGAATCAACAGCAGTCTTTAGGCGTTGACCTGGAAGGCCGCAGCGGCAGCAATGTATTTGTTGATGTGAATGGCACCGACGTACAGCGCTCGCGCGTGATTGCCGATGCCAGTAATGCAGCGAAAGGCAATAATGCTATCGGCGTTGCCATTGATGACGTTAGCGAGCTAACGACCGACGACTATGTGCTGAGCTTTGTCGGGCCGTCTAAGGATGACTTCATTTTAACGCGGGCCAGCGATTCTTCGTTGGTCACCAGCGGCTCAGTCTCTGCCAGTTTGCCAGACTCGCTGGTCACCGAAGAGGGTTTCAGCCTAAACTTTGACAGTAATAATTTTCAGGTTGGCGATCGCTTTTTGTTGCAGCCCACTCGTAACGCGGCGGCTGACATCGGTATTGCCATGCGGCGGCCGGAAGAGCTGGCATTCGCCCAGCCGATTCGTACCGACACCTCGTTGGCTAATGTCGGTACCGGAACTATTTCTGCCGGCGTGATGCAGGCAGTGCAAGCGGCTGACGGCTCGCCGTTAGCGTCTCTGGCCACGCCAGGAGAGCTGTCACCACCGTTGCTTGTGCGCTTTACCAGCGACACACAGTTCGAAGTGCTGAATAATTCCGACCCGGCTAATCCGGTCGATCTTGTGCCAGCGCGCAATGGCCTGACCTACACTGCCGGTTCTGACGGGGCAATATTTCCCACCGATCCTGCCGACCCTGGCTATACGGGTTTTCAGGTATCGATCAACGGGCTGCCCGCCACCGGCGATGAATTTAGCATTGACTTCAACGGCGGCGGGCAAGGCGATAATCGCAATGCGCTGGCGATGCTGAACTTTCAAAGTGAAGGCAGCCTTGGCGGTGGCAATAAAAGTTTTTCGCAAACCTATGGGCAGTTGCTAGCCGGCGTTGGCGCACAGACCCACCAGGCCAAAATCGATCAGGAAGCCAGCCAGGCGCTAGTGAATCAATCGCAAGCGGCGCGTAACTCAGTTTCGGGTGTCAACCTCGATGAAGAAGCAGCGCGGCTTATTCAGTACGAGCAGGCCTACAATGCCTCGGCGCAGGTGATTTCGATAGCGCGCGATATTTTTGACAGCATTCTTGCTGCGGTACGATAGGAAGGAGATATAGCGGATGCGTTTTTCAAATATTCAGGCTTTTTCGCAGAACTTGCAAGGTTCCAACCGACTACAGGCCGAAAATTCTCATACCCAGCAACAAATCGCCAGCGGTCGCCGGGTGCTAACTCCCTCGGACGATCCGATTGCTGCGACGCGTATTGTGCAAGTGCAAGAAGAATTGGCCTTGAACGAGCAATATCAAAAAAACATCAATTCGGTGAACAATCACCTTGCTGCCGAAGAACAGCAAATTGAGACGGCCACCAATACTCTTATTCGCATTCGGGAGCTGACCATACAGGCCGGCGATGGCGCGCTGAACTTCGAAAACCGTAAAACGATCGCCACCGAGCTGCGGCAAAATCTCGATCATCTCGTTTCCGTTGCCAATAGCCGCAACGCCGACGGTGACTATATTTTTGCCGGCTACCAGTCGGCGCAGCAGCCGTTCGTGCAGACAGCCGATGGCAATGTTAGCTACAGCGGTGACGAGGGGCAGCGATTTGTGAAAGTCAGCGCAACCACCACTCTCGCTGTTAACGATGGTGGTAAGGCGCTGTTTATGGATGTAGCCAGCGCCAATAATACTTTTACCACGCAGTCGCACCCGGCCAACAGCGCCCAGCCGCCAGCGATTATAAGCGCCGGGGCCGTGCTTGATCAGGCGGCGTATGACAGTTTTTATCCTGAGGATTTGCGCGTTGAATTTAACGACCCACCGACTACGTTTAACATAGTGCAAAAGTCAGATGGCGCAACCGTGCTGGCCAGTCAGCCGTATGCATCTGGTGAGGATATTGAAGTTGCTGGCCTGCAATTTAGCGTCTCCGGTGCACCGGCGGCGGGCGATAAATTTTTTGTTGAATCCAGCGCTAAACAAAGTCTGTTCAAAACAGTGGGCGACTTGATTACCGGTCTGGAAACACTGGACGACAGCATTGCCGCGAACGAGCCACGACAGAAACTGTTAGCAGCCAGCCTGGATAATCTGGACAATGCGCACGAAAGTTTGCTGAAAGTGCGCACCTCCATCGGTGCGCGTATGAATGTGGCCGACAGTACCGCTGCTATGCACGAAGACCTTGAGCTGATCAGTCAGCAGGTGTTGTCTGAGGAGCGCGATCTCGACTACGCCGAGGCAATCAGTCGCCTCTCTTTTCAGAGTTTTGTACTGGAAGCAGCGCAGCAAAGCTTTGCCCGCGTAAGCAACCTGTCATTGTTTAATTTCCTGCGCTGATACCTGCTTTACAGCCGTCCTGCAACCGGTGCGCTTAGTGTGTGGCCGATAGTATGCCCTGGCTTTGCAGGTCTTTAACAGCGTTCAGCACGACTTGCTCCAGAATGGTCGCGAAGCCAAGCGCTGGCGTTGTTAATTCAATATTCTGCAGCGGCTTCTTATTACCAACCACAGTATGCAGCGCATGCTGATAGTCTGACTGCCATTGGGTACCGGCTGGACTGATGTATTCAATAGCGACGCTGTAATAATCGGTAACCGTGGAGCCAATAGCGCCAAAGCTGGCCGCCGCAGCAAATCCCTTGGCGACTGCCGCCTTTTCGCTAACGTTATTGATGACCACAACAAGTGACGCAGCAGAGGGGCTATCGGTCAAATCGAAAATGCCGGTGGTCCACAAAGTGCTTTCGATAAGACTGCGTGCTTGCCGTATACCCGACTCGACAGGCTCGCCATTATTGAGTAGTTTTACCTGCAATGCTAACCGGTATTTTTCGGTAACCGGTTCAATATCTTTGTAGGTCGCCTCGCTATAGCCCGGGTCAACGTAGGAAAACTTTGACATGCATCCGGGCAACAGCAAAGCAGTGAGCGCAAGCAGTACGCCCAACAGCCCCCGTTGAGAATTAAGCGACGTACTCAACACATCTCACGCCATCAACTGACCCGGTGCAGTGCGCATAATTTGTTGCCGGAAGGGTCTCGCAGGTAAGCCAGATATAGCTTGCCCATTGCACTTTCGCGCACACCGGGCGCGTCTTCACAGCCCGTGCCGCCGTTAGCTACCCCCGCTGCATGCCAGGCATCGGCTTTTTCCGGGCTGTCTGCTGCAAAGCCGACTGTGCTGCCGTTACCGTTGCAGGCAGGCTCGCCGTCTATAGGCTTGCTAAGCATAAACATGCCGCTTTTGTTGGCGTAATAACAGCGACCCTTATCGTCGATTTTACCCGCTTCATAGCCTAAAGCGCCGAGAATCGCGTCGTAGAAACTCTTGGATTCCTGTATATCGTTTGCGCCAAGCATTATGTGACTGAACATTGGTGATCTCCTGATATTGTCATTTCAACACACCGCGCGTGCGGTTGCGGAGCGTACGATACATAAGAAGAAGTTGCATTGGTAGGCTAACTTTACTCTCTGCACTTTAACTCCAACACAGAACGCAGGTTCTGGCCTGATCGTTTAATGTACAAATTTGTCGTGTACGTCACATCACAAACGGAGCTTTACCGCGAATTTTCACTGCCGCCAGACTCGCTTTTACAGCACTGGCTTATACTCAATACTGAATCAACCTAGGAGGCTGTCCGAGAATGGCGATCGTAGCGAGGGCGTGAGATTTTGAGTCAGCTTTTTGCGTCGATTGAGTTGAATAGTGGTTCTA
>JBBKXJ010000237.1:0-16630 GCA_037969395.1 Pseudomonadales bacterium | reverse complement strand
GCGGTGGATACCGATTTCACTGCGAAGTTAGTCGATGTCTACCCCGATGGGCGTATGTTTAGTATACAGGACGGAGTGGCCAGACTTTCACTACGCAACGACGTTACGCGTTCCAGACCCGCGCAACCAGGTAAGGTTTATGATATCGATGTCGTTTTACGGCCGTCGGCATATACCTTTAGGGAGGGGCATAAAATAGCGTTGCTGGTATCCAGCAGTAACTTTCCGCGTCTGGTTCACAATTTGAATACAGGAGAAAATCCGCATACTGGAACCAAAACGATTAAAGCCACGAACCGTGTTTATAGTAGCCCGGAACATTGGTCGAGCATCGACCTACCGAATGCGTGTCCTTAACAGGTGGTCGTGTTTGCACCCAAGTGTCTTGCTTGCTCACACAGACTGTTCTGGCCTTCAGCGTTGTCAGACGCATTTGGAATGAGTGAAGCTTTACGTAAATACTACCCGGCTAAGCAGCCTTTGCAGCGGCGTTCTCCGCGCCAACAACGCTATCGCTCAAACCTTTCAGCCAGCTCGACATCCTATCAACCACCAGATTTTGGTGGCGCGGGTCGGTCAAAATATGATTTGATTCAGCAAGGTATTTGAATTTTAGCAAACCGCCGAAGGATATTTCTTTAAAACTGTCAACGTATTGCGCTTCGTAATTGTAGTCAGCCTCGCTGCCGGTAACGAACACGCAGTTGGCGACGCGGCGATCGACCAGCTTTCGCAATCCACTTGCTACTTGCTCGCGCGGCGGAAACACGCGCACATATGTTGGTATTTCAAAGTAAGCGTCATCGATGCCAGCTACTTCCGCAGGGCTTTTGTTATTGCCAGCACCGGTTATTTTGCGGGAAAGACGTTTGGCACTACTGATCCAATGTTCAAGCACGAAAAATCGCGACGCATAGTAATTCAAATGATATCTGGGGGTACGGTAGCAGTACGGATCGATCTGTGCGAAACCTATCACCCGCTCGTCTGCCAGTGCCGTCTCGTAGGAAGCATCCGCGCCGGAGCACAAACCGTATAGAACAAACTTTTTAATACCACGCTTGCGCTGCAGATAATCCATGACCTCGGCAGCCTCTTTGGGCGCCGACTCCTCAAACGACAGGGTGCCGCGGCGCGGCTCGCTGTCGCCAATGCCGGAAAAATCGAAGCGGATAGCCAAATTGCCAATTGAAGCAAACGCCCTGGCGAGCTTGACCGACAGGCGGCAGCTGCCGATATGATGCATAACGCCGGAGTTGAACAGCAGCACGGCCGGCCGCTCAGGATCAAAATCGGCGGGCTCGGAAATAATTCCCACCAGAGGAGTCGGTTTACCGATACGCACGGCGCGCTCTTTTACGTTATTTAATTGCGATACGTTAGTCATTAACATTCTTCCTGGCGAACTGTTGCTGGTTTAAAAGGTTGTACCTATTCCATCCAATTGACGATAGCCTGAATAATAGGCTGCGGCAGCAGAATACCGCCAAAAACATCGACAAAATTCCAGTCATGCGGCGCAGGGGTCATTCGATAGTGAAACCTGGGATGTTTTTCCCATGCTTTCTTAAGGGCTTGAAAAGAAGGATTGTCATGCGATACTGCCTGATAAATCTCTGCCACCGACTTGGGATCGGTCTCATGTAAATTAAATTTTTCCAGTCCTGCCTGAAATTTCGCTGGCAAGGCGAAGCCGTTAAAATGTACGCAGCCGTCTTTATCTTCGAAATTGCCCGAACTCTCGTCCACCGCCGAAATTTCTGCTTTTAGTTCGCGCAAATAGTCAGCGCCGGATAGAATCGGGTCCCAGATAATGAGACGATTGATATCGTCCCGCCTGGCGCAGCCCACGCCGGCAATCAGCGCGCCCAGCCGTAAGCCAACGACAGATATTTTGCTGACGCCGGACATTTCCCGTAACTCTTCGACCGCGTTGTCAAGATCCGCAAGCCAGTAATTGGCATCAACATCCTGCATCTCCAGCGCCGAGTCGCCCGTGCCGCGGTAGTCGAAGCGCAACACGTGATAGCCTTTTTTCGTTAGCAACAATGCTAATTGCCGCATCGCCCGGTGCGAACGCATGCACTCCTGACCGAAAGCCTGGCACAGCACCACGCCCTCATCGCGCGCAGCAGCGGTGGCAGGATGATGCACACCGTACAGTGGTTGACTGGAGTCGCCGAAGAAAAATGGGTTCATATTATTTTCTGCCAAACAGCTTGTTCATCAAGCCTTTTGATTCTTTGCTTGCGTCGTTTGCATCGCCTGCCGGTTGCTGCGTCGTTGCTTCTTCCGGCTCTTCAACTGCGCCGCGCTGTTCATCAATTTCGCTGGCAATTTGTTCCAGCGTATGCAGTACCATGGTCGCCTGGTCCAAACGCACGCCAAACTTCTTGTCGACGCGAACGATTATGCGAATGGATAACAGTGAATGGCCGCCGATATCGAAAAAGTTTTCGTTCAGCCCAACTCTGTCTGTTCCGAGCGTGTCCTGCCAGATTTTTGCCAGCGACCGTTCGGTAGAAGTGCGCGGCGCAATATAAGTATCCTCCGGTGCGAAGGGATCTTTTAATTGTAGCCGATCGATTACGCCCTGTTCATCGAGCGGCAACTCGTCCAGCTCGATGAATTGCTGCGGCACGCTGCCCTGGCTCAAAGCCTGCTTGGCATAGCGACGTAACTCACTGACGGTAATATGATGATCGTAATCGGGGACGAAATGGGCAATCAGCCGTCGTTGTCCCGCTTCATCCAGATGCGAGCGCACCACCACCGACTCAAGCGCTTCGTTGTTCATTAGCGCCTGCTCAATGTCGGCTATCTCCGCATCACTGTCGGCATCGTGGACTGCAACTTGCGGTTCCGCTTCAGGTTCCGCAAACGGCGCAAGTAACTCCTGCTGCAGCAGCGTAATGTCGTAAACGCTAACTGCGGCTTGTGGCATAAGGCGCTGACCTAAAATAGTCATCAAAGCGGTTTTGCCTTCATCTGCGTCTATTCCCAGTTCCAGCGTGCGCTGTAAAGCAGGATTAACCTCGGTGGAGGCGTTGTTGACCGCTCGTTTAAGCGCAGCCACGTCGGCGATGCGTTGCATGGTGAAATCTTCCACCTCGAGCAGCACTGCGCCTTCTGCGTCGCAAACGCGAATGTCAAACCTGGCAATATCGTGGCTGTGTTCGTCGCTGTCCAGGGTAGGCTTATAAACCACATGGCTGAACATCTGTTGACGGAATTGCCCGCTAAATCGCAGCCTGCCATAAGCCACTGGCACGTACAACTCATCCTGTGCATGGTATTCGGGGATGATAACCTGAGCGCCGGCGGTTGCCATATCCAGCACGGCGGGGTGCAATGGCAGGGTTTGCAGCTCTTCACGATAGCGATCGTCCACCTGCAAATCGACGCAGGCTTCGTTATGGCCGTAGCTTACCTTTTTTAATACTTCCCAGCGGGGCCCGAAGTCCAGGTAGGGGTGATGGTCTGCGTCCTGAAAAATTTGCTCGCCCGTCTCACACCTGGCAACAATTGACTGCCGGTCCAGCTTCGCCGAAGAAGCTGAAGCGGGGCTAATCACGCCGCGTACATGCTCGACCCATTCGCCGTCACTGTCGCTGGTGATGGTAAAGTCTGCACTTTGCGAGTCGCGGTAAAACAGGCTCACGCGCAGCGCCTTGAATTCGTTATCGGCAACAAAGAAAGGCAGCTCAAACGCGAGATCACTCAGCTCCACCGCGTCGGCTCCCCGCGCTTCAGCAAAAGCGGCGCGTGCCAGTTCCACAAAACCGGAGCCGGGAATTAATGCCCCTCCCTCTTTTATTCGGTGCTCGTGCAACAGCCAGTAGCCGTTTACGTCGAACAGTGTGGAATACACCGACCGCTGCTCATCCTCCTGAATGCAGCGGTCGAGCAACGGGTGGTCTACTGGTCGGCCAGCGGGCTGGTAGCGCTGGGTGCTACCATCGGCAATCGAGGCCGCCATGCCGACATCTTTCCAGGCCGGCCAGTTGATGGAGACGACATTGCCGGCTTCCGAGGCGTGGGCGAAACTGTCGAGGAAGGCGTTGGCGGCAGCGTAGTCCACCTGCCCCGGCAGGCCCGAGAAGGCGCTGCTGGAGGAGTACAACACGAAAAAATCAAGTGCTGCGATATCGAACAGCTCTTGCAAGACCAGCGTACCCTCGACCTTAGCCGCTAATACGAGTTTGGCCTGCTCGATGTCTTTCAGCTGGATTAATTCGTCGTCTATGATACCAGCGGTATGGATAACACCATTGACCGCGCCTAATTGTTGTTCGACCTGCGCTATAACCGCGCGCATGCTTTCCAGATCGGTTACATCGCCTTGCAGCACCTGCACCTGCGCACCGCTGTTTTCCAGTGCCAGTATTCTGCTTAAGGTTGGCGCTTCCACGGCTTGCTGCTCGATTAATGCCTGCCAGTATTGACGCTCAGGTAAGCGACGGCGCGCTACTAGCGCAAGCTTGACCGCAGCCTGTTGCGCCAGCGTTTCGGCGGCAACCAGGCCCAGTCCGCCGATGCCGCCAGTGATCAGATAAACCCCCTGGTCACGAATTGAGGCTGCGGATATTGCGTCGTCGTTGGCCGCAACATCACCAGCTTGAGCGAGAGTTGCATCAGTTGCACCGTTTAAGGCCATCGGCTGATACGACCGGGTGAAGCGGGCTGCCCCTCTTAGTGCGATGGTTGTGGCAGTATTGTCACTGGCAGTCACCAGCTCGGCATAGAGGCGCTGAGCCAGATTCGCTTCCGCTTTAGCGGCGTGCTCAAGTGAGATATCTACCGTAACGCAATCGATATTCGTCAATTCATGAGGGATAACACGCGCCGGCCCGGCCAGCAGCGCCTGCAGTGTCGATCCCATGGGCTCACCCGCGACTTGCTGGCCGCCAGCGGTCAGAACTAACCACTTTTGTTTATGCTCCCAGCCCTCGTTGCCAACCGCCTGCGCTAAATAAAACAGGCTATCGAATACCAGCGGCCGTTGTTTCTCCAGCTCGCTTAACGAACAGTGGGCGTCGAGGTCCAGCGCCAGACTATGAACCACGTAGCTAATATTGACTTCATCCTGCTGCAGTTTATCTATCAGGTGCAGAAAGTCATCGCTGTTATTAGCGCGCACGGTCATTGGCGTGCTGCCAAGTTGCAGCCGGTCGCCGGTGCGCACATCGATGACTTTCGCGCCGTTGCCTTGCAGCGTCTCTATCAGCAGCTGATTCAGCGTGTGCTGGCCCGCCAGTAGCAGTACTTTTTTCTCTCCCAAGCTCGGCGACGGCAAAAGTTGTGGCAAGCGCTGCCATGTTGGTTGATACAGCCATTGTTCAGGCTGCTCGCGGCGGGTCAGTCCAGCGGCCGCCAGCGACTGGCCCGGCTCCACCCAGTGGCGGGCGTGGTCAAACGCATAGGTCGGCAGGGACACTCTTCTCCTGCCCTGTTCAGCGAACAAACCGCTTTTATTTATACGAGAGTTGCCCTGCCACAGGCGGCCCAATGCCGCCAGCATAAACGGCAGGTCGGCTATGTCTTCGTCCGGGTGACGCAGCGATGACTGGATCGTGTGCTGCGCGTTCTTGTCAGGATGCATAGCCGTCAGGCTACTGAGGGTGCGTCCGGGCCCAACTTCGAGCAGGCTGTATTTGTCACCTTCCAGCAAACGGCCCGCGCCGTCGCTAAAACGCACGGTTTGGCGCAGGTGCTGCACCCAGTAGTCAGGATCAGTTGCTTCGCTGTCCTGGATCCAGTCACCGGTTAAATTGGATACGAACGGAATAGTTGGCGCGCTTAGTTTTACAGACCGCAGGTAATCACCAAACGGCTGCAGAATAGGTTCCAGCATGCTGGAGTGGGCGGCGATATCAATATGCACCTTTTGACAGGAGATTTCTTTAGCGGCGAGGGTATTTTCAAGTTCTCCCAGCGCCTGCTTGGGACCGGAAACCACGGCCAGGCCCGGCGCGTTCTGGGCGGCAATGGACAAGCCGGGTGTCAACAGCGACTGTAGCTCATCTTCCTCGAGCTGTACGCTAAGCATGCCGCCCTCGGGGACTGTCTCAAATAGCTGGCCGCGCAGCGCCACCAAACCGAGGGCATCTTTCAATGTCAACACCCCCGCCAGACAGGCAGCGGTGTTCTCTCCCATACTGTGACCAATCAGCGCCGCGGGCTGCACGCCAATGGATATCCACAGCCGCACCTGGGCGTACTGCGTCACAAACAGCGCGGGTAGCGATCGGCTGGGACGCTGCAACTCCAGTCCGGCAGCCTCAACGGCATCAGCCGCAGGGTAAAGCAACGCTTTCAAATCGTAGTCGATAAATGCCTGCAGTAATTGCAGACACTCATCTACCACCGTTTTGAATACCGGCTCATTGGCGTACAGACCCGCTCCCATACCGGCATACTGCGTGCCACCACCGGCAAACATAAATACCAGATCGCGCGGCTTGTCCGGTGCTGTCGCTGATTCAATGCGGTCTTTCTCACTGCCATCAAGTACGGCGACCGCATCGGCACGCGACTGCACTACCGCGAAGCGACGCTTGTTAAACGCACGGCGACCGACCGCCAGCGTATAGGCTACATCGGCCAATGGCGTCTGCTCATCGGTGTCTAAAAATTCAGCTAATCGGTCGGTGCCTTTTTGTAGTGCCTGATCGCTGCGGGCCGATAGCAACAGCAGTTGCCAGTCACGACCGGATTGAGATTGAGAGTCGGCCTGCGCGGTAGCGGGTGCCTCCTCAATAATCACATGCGCATTGGTGCCGCCTACGCCGAGAGAACTAATGCCGGCACGACGTATGCCTTCGTTATGCCAGTCACGTAGATCCGCATTTACAAAGAACGGGCTGCTAGCGAAATCAATGGAGGGGTTGGGCGCACGGTAATGCAAAGTAGGCGGCATTTTACGGTGCTTAAGCGCCTGCACCACCTTAATAAGGCTGGCGACTCCGGCGGCCGTGTCCAGGTGGCCAATATTGGATTTCACCGAGCCAATGGCGCAATACTGTTTACCCTCGTGCCCAGCGCCGTAAGCCTGCGACAGCGCGGCGACCTCGATGGGATCACCAAGCTGGGTGCCGGTGCCGTGGCATTCAATATACTCCACGCTGCGCGGGTCGATGTCGCCTATCTCCAGCGCTTCGTGAATAGCAGCGGCCTGGCCATCGACACTGGGTGCGAGATAGCTTACTTTGCCGGCACCATCGTTGTTCACGGCCGACGCTTTTAGTACGGCGTGGATATTGTCGCCGGCTGCAAGCGCGTCATCCAAACGACGCAATACGACCACACCTACGCCGCTACCAAATACCGTACCCTTGGAGCTAGCGTCAAAGGGGCGGCAGTGGCCATCGGGAGAGAGTATTTCGCTGTCTTTGAACAGATAACCACGCCGATGCGGCAGGTCAATCGTCACGCCGCCGGCCAGCGCCATATCGCATTCGCCATTAAGCAGGCTCTGGGCTGCGCTGTGCAAAGCTACCAGCGAGGTGGAACAAGCAGTTTGCACGTTAATACTGGGGCCCTTCAGGTCGAAACAATACGATACGCGGGTAGTGAGAAAGTCTTTGTCATTGCCAGTATGGCGCACCAGAAAAAAACCGACATCGTCGACCAGGTCGGGATTGGTGAGCAGGTTGTAGGGCATATAGGCGTTGTGTCCGGAACCACCGAATACGCCTACCGAGCCGTTAACGGCTGCCGGGTCGTAGCCTGCGTCTTCGAACGCCTCCCAGCTGCACTCCAGAAAATGACGGTGCTGTGGGTCCATCAGTTTGGCGTCCATGGGGCTGAAGCCAAAAAAACCGGCGTCGAACAACTCCATATGTTGCAGGAACATACCGGTCTTGACGTAGTTCGGGTCTTTCAAATGTTCCTTGGAAACACCGGCAGCTGTCAGCTCTTCGTCGCTTAACTCGGTGATAGACTCGTAACCGCGTTGCAGATTATCCCAATACTGTGCAGGGTTATCGGCACCCGGAAAACGGCAGGCCATTCCGACGATGGCAATATCATTGCTGTCGTTTTCGTTTTCGTTTTCGTTTTCGTTTTCAAAAGACTCTTCGCTGTTGTAATCGTCAACCATGGCTGTTTTCAATCCGTATTTTTAAAGATCAAGACGATGCTCATTGAGTTATCGCTGCCGACGCCGCCGGCGACCGACCGATGCTTTTCTGGCGGCCGCGCGAGCCTGACTTTGGTCCAGACTTTGCCTGCCATCACTGTCGCTGTCGCTGCCAATAAAGCGCGCCAGCGCTTCAATCGTGGTGTATTTAAACAAGTCCGTCATCTGAATCGGTTTGGCGATATTGTCGCGCAGCTCTTTCAACACCTGAATAATCAACAGAGAGTGTCCGCCAATATCGAAGAAATTATCGCGCACGCCGACACTGGGTACATCCAGCGCTCGCTTCCAAATGTCCGCCAGCATAATTTCGACGTCGTTTTCCGGCGCCTTGGCATCGTCGCTTGCTACGGCGACAGTCTGCGGCTTGGGCAGCTGTTTGCGATCGATTTTGCCGTTGGGGGTAAGCGGCAATTCGTGCAGGGCGACAAAAATCGACGGCACCATAAAATCGGGAAGCTGCTCTTTGAGAAATGTCTTCAGCGTCGCGGCGTCCAGTTCTGCCACTGTGTGACAGCGTACATAGGCAACCAGACGTTTATCGCCGGGCGTGTCTTCGCGCAGTATCACGGCGGCTTCCATCACCGTTTGATGTTGCCGTAATAATGCTTCGATTTCTCCCAGCTCAACTCGATAACCGCGGATTTTGACCTGATGGTCTACCCTGCCGAGGCACTCAAGACGGCCGTCGGGCAGATAACGTGCCAAATCGCCGGTGCGGTACATTCTTGCATTGGTTGTATCAGCGTAGGGGTCCGGTAAAAACACCTGGGCATTTAAGTCGGCGCGGTTATGATAACCCCGCACAACGCCGGCACCGCCGATGACCAATTCGCCCGCCACACCTATCGGCAGACGCTGTTGGTTTGCATCGAGGATATGCAGCTGTTGATTTACCAGTGCGTGACCGATGGATACCGACGGCGCACCCTTGCCCTCCACGTCGCCGCAGCTAGACCAGATAGTAGTTTCAGTTGGCCCATACATATTGGTGACCCGACCTGCCACCAATGACTTCAGTTCAGTCGCCAGCTCTGGTGGAAATGCTTCGCCGCCGACCATCATTTGTTTTAACGCTGAAAGACTGGAACGTGCCTCGGCATCTGCCGCCAGCATGGTTGCCATTGAGGGGGTACACTGAAAGTGGGTAACCTTATGCCGCTTTAGCAGTGCCGGCAGGCTGTAATCTTCGTCGTCTATAGCTGCTGGTGCCGCTGGTTGCTGACTGTATTCGCGCAGTTGGTTGAGATAAGGAAGATGCTCCAGTACCAGATCGGTGTCGATGCCAAAGTCGATAAGGCAGGCGATTTCGTCTACGTCTGCCGCCTTGACTTTATCTGCCATTTCCATACAGCTTTCCGGCGTACCGAACAGGCCGCTAGTGTGAAAGTAACGCTGGAATGCAAATTCCAGCAGTCCGTCCATGTCCTCATCGGAGATAGTTTCGAAAAACTCGTCTAATGTTTTCCCCTGATCTTCCGACATCCTCTTAAAGGTAGGGAATTGCCAGGCCGCTGACTTGACCAGAAACATGGCGCTTTTCAAGTAGTCTTTTAAAGGCTGACGTACATGCTGCTCCACCATATTGGCATCGGGCCCAACAAAGGTATGCAGCATCACTGTTACCGTGCCGTTGCCGGCATGCCCGGCGGTCTGCCAGGCGCCGCGATAGGCTACGATCTTATCAGCTACTTCTTCGATGGTCTGGCCCAGCAAGTGAGTAAGCACGTTCATGCCGAGCTCACCCGCGCGGGTGTAGCTGTCAATGTTACCGGCAGTGGTGACCCAAAGCGGCAACTCGGCCTGAAGCGGGCGCGGCAAAGTTCTTACTGCAACGTTTTTACCGTCTGGCCCGGGAAAATCAATGGTGTCGCCGCGCCACAATTTGCGAACGGTTTCGGCCGACTCAAACATAATATTTTTCGCGTCGGCAAAATTTTCCGGCATGATCGCAAAGTCCGGCGGCGCCCAGCCAGCGGCAATCGACAGCGCCACGCGACCATTGGACAGGTTGTCTACTACCGCCCACTCTTCAGCGATTCTGATTGGGCTATGTAAAGGTACGACACAGCTGCCGGCGCGAATGGAGAGGTTTTCGGTGATAGTCGCCAGCGCGGCACTGGTTACTGCAGGGTTGGGAAACAAACCACCGAAGGCCGCGAAGTGGCGTTCCGGTGTCCAGATAGAATTGAAGCCGTTGGCATCGCCGAATTTTGCGCCCTCCAGTAACAACTTGTATTTGTTCTGGTCGTACTGGCTTTCATCGGTAGCGACGTTCCAGTAAAACAAGCCAAACTCCACCGATTTATCGGGATAAGCACTGGTCGGCGCCGCCACAGCTTTTTGTCGAATAGAGTCGGCGTAGAGCACGACGGTCATTCCACGCGACAGCGTCCAGAAAATTTCCAGCACGGAAATGTCGAAGGAAATACTGGTTACCGCCAGCCAGGTGCCGGGGCCCGGCTCGAGCCGCTGGTCCATGCCGGCAAAAAAGTTGACCACGTTGCGATGCTCTACCATAACCCCCTTGGGCTTACCGGTGGAGCCTGAGGTGTAAATCATATATGCGAGCTCAGCCGGATCGGTACTTAAGTCCAGATTGCTGTCGTCGTAGGAAACCAACTCGCCTTGCAGCTCATCGGGCATGATCCGTTTGACGCCGTCGCCGCCTAACATGGTGGCGAAGTTGCGATGGGTGATGAGTAATTGCAGGGAGGAATCAGCGACCATATAGGCGAGCCGATCTTTAGGGTAAACCGGGTCCAGCGGCACATAGGCGCAACCCGCTTTCAGCGTCGCCAGCAGTGACACGACCATATCTAGCGAGCGCTCCAGTAGAATACCAATCAAATCGCCGGGCTGGGCGCCGTTTTCCAGTAGATAACGCGCCAACTGGTTAGCGCGGCTGTTTAGTTGTTGATAGGTTAGCTGTTCGCCTTCGAAGATATATGCGACCGTATCGCACTGTTCAGCAGTCTGGCGCTCGAATAGCTGGTGCACGCAGGCGGCTTGATCCACTTCTGCTGCCGTAGCATTCCACGCTTTTAATTGCTGCAGTTCTGCGGCCGGAACCACTGAGTATTGGTGCAGCGCGCGACCGGGCTCGCCGGCGACCTCCTGCAGCAAGCCAGTAAACTGTTCAAGTAACCGCTGCACGGAAGCTTCGCTGATTTTTTGCGCATCATAGTGCAAGCGTATTGCTGGGTCGTCGTCGGGTATCACTGCGATAAGGCTGTTTTGCGTGTGCGGCGCCAGCAGTTTATGGTCGGCCAGGCTGGCGACACGTTCCAAACGAATCGGATAGGCAGCACAGTCTGTGACAGACGCCAGGCCCGGCTCTCTGGCCCACAAATCAGACAGATAACTGGTGCGCTTCTCAGTGAGCTGCACCTGCCTGGCAAATTGCTGCTGCCATGTGGTGAAGTCTATTTGACCATCAAACTGTACCGGCAGCGGCACGACAGCTGCCAAATATTCTTGTACCGGCGTGTCAATTCGCTGCAGGCTAAGCGAGCGATACGCCAGCGTGTAATCGCTTTTGCAGCCTAACCGACCTAAGAATAACGCCAACGCTGCGGTAATGCAGTCGACACCGGCCGCATTAGCCGGCAAAGTGAGGTCGGCTTGACGCCAGTCGCTGGCTTGGCGCGCCTGCTGCTGCGCGTAAGGCGCTTCCAGCGGTTCAGCCTTTAGCAGCCTTTTTTTCCAAAAAGTCTCGTAGCGGCAAACGGACTGGACTGTTGTAGTAATCAGGGTTTGGAGTTCGTCATCGAGCGCAGGCAGACGATCGCCAACAGCCAGATCACACTGCGCAACTATAGCGGCTACATCAACCTCGGTACCGTGCAGGTCGATTAGCCGGCTTAGCCGAATACCCCCTTCGCCGGTAACGACTGTCATGTCGCTGCTGGAGCAGGCCACCAGTGTGCTGGCCGGCAAGTCTGCAGCCACCTCTGCATACTCCGCTGCACGCACCAATAACTGCTGTTGACCCAGATTAACGCGCGGTAAGATCACCGGGTTGGGGTAAGGGCCGAAATCCAATGCCCGCACTAATCGATCAATCTTCTGATAGCTACGGGTCCAATCGATGGTCGCTGCGGCGGCGGGCCTGTCGGTTAAACCAAAATAGGAATGGTGTGATTGATCTTGCGCTTGCGAGTCAAGGTCGTCGCTGCCTAGTTTGTTCAACAGCTCAGTGAACGACTCTATGGCCGCCTGGTAGCATTTGGTATTGAGGGTAAAAACCGTTTCGCCGGGCACAACGGGGAACAACTTTTGCGCCAGCAGGTCGCCGCGGTCTACCGCTTCAGTCATCACATGCCAGCTGACGCCGTGTTGCAGCTCACCGTTGAGTAGCGCCCACACCGGTGCATTCAGCCCGGCATAGGCAGGCAGCGGTCCGTCGTGAAAATTGATCGCCAGGCGCGATGGCAGCGCTAGAATCTCTGCCGGTAGCATTCTTAAATTGGTAATGCTGAAGAGATAGGCAATGGGGCTGTCTTTCACCGCAGCCATCAAGTCGCTAAGCCTCGCGACATGCTTAATCGCATGCTCGGCGCACCAATCCACCACTGCGCGGTTTTCCGTGACCACGGCTTCTATTTGGTAATCCCGTTCTAAAAGCAGCTCACAGCACTGAACCACCAGCGACTGTTCGCCCACTACGACACAGCCGCGACCTGCAACCATCCGTTCGTTCACGTTTTCCATTTTTTAGCACCCGATTGGCGCTTGCGCACCGTCGTTTTCCTGGTCAATACGGAAATACAAATAGCCGCCTCATACTCGCTATGACGCGAACGCTAATGGAGATTTCAGCCGCAAACGATTAGTCGTAGCGGCGCAATCACTATTTCAGTATAGCTAGGAACTGTTATTCTTTAAAAAATATATCTGAGATTCAGGCCGCCACGCAGTTCGTCAAAATCGGAATCGGAAGCTGAACCTTCGACATTGGCGTCGCGCGTTGTTTGTATTATCTGCAAGCCGATAAACAGGTTTCTCACAGCATTATAGTCGACGCCCAGCCGATGCTCGGACAATTCGTATTCCAGTCCATCGGCATCATCGACGAATTCGCTGACTTCAAAACGTGTATCGGCCAGTAAACTGACATTGTCGGTTAACGTGTACACCCAACCAAGCGTAAACCCATAGCGTGTTTGATCACCCGGCTGACTCAGCGGATCTTGATCTTGCGGTCGGTCCTGATATTCCTGCTTGTCATAATAAGCACTGATGCGCACGTTGCACGAGCCGCAGATCAGGGCGTTTTGATAAGTAATATCGGCGCGCTGTCGTTCCAGAATATCGAATTCACCGAAGTTGGTGTCGGTCGGATTAAAAGACTCACCGCGCAGACTGTTTGTTCCCAAGCCCACCGAGGTGTCGGTAAGCTCTTTGACCAGGGTAATACTGAACCCATGGCCACCGAAATCGTAGGTAGCGGCCGCTTGCACGACACTGGCGTCGAACTCTTCGCGAAAATCCGGCTCAACCCGATTAGCACCGACGAATATTTCATAGCTGCCATTGCGCAGGCGAGCACCGTAACCCAGCAGCAAGCGTTTGTAGACGACATCAGTATCGGCCGTAACGTCTTCGTACTCGGTGCTCACCATCAAGTCTCCGACAGCAGACAGCCTGTGGGTCCAACGCAGGCGGCCGACCTTACGCTCGCTATCGCTGCCCTGCTGAGCCTGGCCGACGGCGTCGTCGGCTTCCTCAACATTAACATCGACATAGCGCAGTTCGGCGTCGAGCTGATCCACTGGTGAAAGTGCGAAGATGAAGTTTGGCCCAGTGGAGATAATATTTCGTGTCTGGCGATTATCCGGTGTGTCGGCCAGGCGGTCGTTGCGCACGCTGTCGGATACGTTATTGGTAAGCTCCCAGGAAAAGCGGTTCGGCAGCGGCGTCCACAGTATGCGCGCTCTGCCATCGACGACCTCGTCATCCGACTGTAAATTGTTCTTAAAGTCTCTGGCGGTAAAAATATAAGCGAGCTGAGTGTCAAACTGCGCAGTATTGCCAGTGACGCCAAGATCCAGCCGTAATGATCTCTCAACGTCAGATTGAGGGTTATCATCGCTGCGTGTCACGTTATCGCTATGCTCGACGCCAATACCGATACCGACGGTCGTGTCAATAGCGGCAGTCACTCCAAAAGAGCTGAAAAGCGCCAGCGCTGCCACGGCCTGCGACAAGGCCATACAACAGCGTTTAAAGAGTTTTTTTGTCATAAAACCGTTGTGATCAGCAAGCTCGACTGCTAATTATTGAAGACCACTCCCGCCAACTTCTCTTCCCCAATTGCTTCGATGCCTGCCATCACCTGATCCTCCGTGACTTTTCCGTAGGGAACAACCATTAGGGCAACGTCGCATACATCGGTAAGAATGCGCGCATCCGAAGAAGTACTCAGCGACGGCACATCAAGGACGATATAACGATCATGATAGCGGCTTTTCATCGACTCAATCATTTCCTCCATGCGCGCGGAGGAGAATAATTCGGAGCCGGCCTCGACACGACCGCCAATGGGTACAATTCTTAGCCGTGGAATGCCCGACGAATAAATAATATCGTCAATATCCAGCGCCGGATCTTCCAGATAATCGGTTAAACCGTAATCGGGTGCTATTGTCAGCAGCGATTCGACCGCCGGATCATACAAATTACAGTCGATCAACACCGAAGTCTTGGCCGGGTCTAGCGAAAACGCGGCCGCCATATTCAGTGCCGTAAAACTTGCACCGCCCTGTTCGGCAACCGAAGTCACCATCAACACGAAGTTTTGTTTTGGCGTTCGTTTCACAAGCTTAGTGCGCAAATCACGAAAGGTATTTAACACTGCACGATTCGACATGCCGGGATAGATAATATTACGCGCACTCAGCTCGTCGTTGTCCAGCAGCTTAACTTCCGCCATCCTGCGAATCTGTTGACGGCCTTTTTTGGTCTCCGTTGCGTCGAGCTCGAAAATATTCCCTGCGCTGTCGTTACTCTGCGGCATTATTGAACTCCATTCATTTTCGACCAGGCAACTGCGGCGTAGATGCCAATAACTGCAAGAACAACCAAACTCAGCATGATAATATCTTTTGAAAATAGGCGTTTACGCATGGGAGGAATCAAATGCGGTACTACGCCCACCAGCGGCACCGGCAGGCTATCTTCAAGCGTATGCGACATTCTGATGCGCGGGTCCAGCTGGATGAACAAAAAGATCAGGCCGAGCGGAATAGCAAGGCCTAACACTGGTCCAGCCATGGCGAAATGCGTAAAACGCAAGCCCTTGGGAAGCGTTGGGTAAATGGGCGGCTCCTGCACCTTGTATGAAACGCCGCGACCTTCAAGATCGAGCGTCATTGACAGGCGTGCTTTTTCCTTACGCTCGAGCATATCTTCATAAATATTCTTGGTAACGCTGTAATCGCGCGATAGCTCGGAAAGCTCTGCCTGACGTTCTGCCACTCGTTTGGCGCGTTCATACTGTTCACCCAGCAATCTTTCATGTGCAGCCAGGCGTTTTTCCAACGTCTGTATCTCTACTGTGGCATCGGCCAACTTACCGCGCAATTGATCGTATAACGGATCTGCTGCTTTCTGGCCGTCGGATCTGCGCCCCAGCGACGACATATTTTTCACTTTACTGCTGGAAATCGCTGTCTTGAGGTCTTTTATCTGCTCACGCAAATGCACGACATCCGGGTGTGTCTCGGTGTATGACAGCAGCAAGCCGTCGAGCTTGGAGCGTGCTGCCGACAAGCGCTCACGATTTTCATCGTTGTTATAACGCTGAGCAACGTATTGGCCTTCGTCACGCACTTGCCCGGTCAGGAAATCTTTGCGGGTTTTCAATTCATCGAGGTCAAGCTTCATTTGCTGGATTTTGTCGCGTAGCTTTTCAATTTCGTTATCCACAGACTGCTGGGTACCGTCGCGGTTGCTAGCGTGAAACTGTTTCAGATTTTTTTCGGCGTTGAGTAGCTGAGTCTTATAGCTTTTAACCTGACTATCGATAAACAAAAAAGCTTCCTTGCTTTCCTGACGCTGGCTTTCCGCGCTGTAAGAGATGAATCTTTCGACCAGTGCGCTGGCCACATTGAAACTTTTGTCGGGGCTCGGGCTAGAGTAGGACAGACTAATGTAATTGTCGCCGCTGTTTTCCAGCTCGATGGCAGCAGAAATTCCACCTATGACGCTGGCAACGCGTTTCGGCGAGGTATCTTCATCCATTAAGCCGGCTTTAAGCGCAACCGGTTCCAGTATGCGGCGCGAGTGGATCTGATCCTTGGCAATTTTTGCCTGGTCTACTTGCGTGATCGCGGCCTTGTCTTGCAGCAGCGGCTCGATAATATTGTCCTGATTTGCATATAACAAGGCGCTTGAGGTATAGGTCTTTGGCAGGTTTAAGCCTACAAATAGAACCGCCAAACTCACAATGGCGAAACATAGCACAACGCTGACTTTGTGCAGCTGCAG
>JBBKXJ010000236.1:0-3781 GCA_037969395.1 Pseudomonadales bacterium | reverse complement strand
TGGCAGTTCAACGTCATGGCCAGGAAGAGCTGGCGTAGTTGTACCCCGGCGTGATGATGGCGCTCGATGTACTGCCATTCGTATTCCTTGTTGTCAAAGCCTGATTGATCGATGTGCGTACTCACAACAGTGATTTCATGCGGTGATATAAGCTGGAACGCGTGCTGTCTGACCTGACCGAAGCTCAGATCGTCGGGCAGCGCATCTTCGACAAACAGATGCAATGCCTGTCCTGCCGCTTTGAGTTTGTCCTGAATGATGGCCAACTCTGCCGCGACCCGCTCTGTGGCATTTGCTTTGGCGGCCTCATAATGCTTTCGCACCAAGTGGCGGAATGCTACCGCCAGATTGTCATTAATTTGCCGGTAACGGACCGTGAGATAGCAGACCAGGTAAAGAAAGGATTTCATTTCGTCGAAACGACGCAGCTTGCTAACGTTGTAGTAGTCGACCAGTGAGGAGTAGTAATTGAGATTGCCGGTAGAAAGCTTGAGCCGGGTAACGACCTTCGTTAGCTCATCATGTATGCCGTGAATGGTGTGGTGATTGTCCAGCTCCTTGCGCAGTTCAGCGGAAGAAAAATCCTTGGCCGTCTTGCGTAAACGGGCCAGCGAAGAGATCGCGCTTTCCGTCATCAACAAGGACCTCAATTGTGCTTTGGTGGATTCCTTGACTTGCGTGTTAATGATCTGCTCAACCCTGCGTCGTTCATCACGCAGCGCCAGGCTCACGAGAGTTTGCAAGCTGGTATAACGGATCAGTGCAATACGCTCGTGACTGAAGTAGGCCAGGCATTCATCGAACAGGTAGCGTGGTTCTACGCAGACCGTCGCCACATCTTGCAAACGCCTCAGTAACACGGCTTTATGGAACGGTGTGAAGGGCGAGAAATAAACCGTTTCCAGCAACTTACGGTAGAGTTTCAATTTGACGTTTCGGGCGAGGTCCCCTCGCGGCAGTGCTTTCCCTGGAAAGTACTGCGTCATAATATAGTTAAGATCGTCGTTGACGTCCCGAAATCGGAACTGAACGATCTCCGGCTTGACTCGGAAATATCCCAGCAACAGTATAAAGTAGGCCTTGGTTTCCAGGGAGCGGAGCCGCGCAACCACTGCTGCCGCTTCGTCGGCCAACGTGAAATACTCAGTACGTTCTGGTGTGGTAAAACGCGGTAGTCTGTAAAGTTCATCGATTTCCGACGGGTTGAGGATTGTGATCCGTTTGTTGCTTGTTTTCGCCACGCCAGTCCCCTCAAAGAGGGTCTGATCATAACGAAACCCGGACGATATTGTATTTTATTTATACAACACGGAAGTTGGTTATATTATCATCGCCTCTGCAGCCTAGGAACCATAAGGCTTCCAGACGAGTAGTGAACATTTCGAGGGGATGTCCGCAGAACCCCTACCGGTCCCGACGGTTCGACCCAGCGCTCGCGCGCCGTGGACCGCCACCATCCCTCGTGAAGACCGCATTGCGACATTGGCGCCATATCTCGTTATTAACGGTTATCCTGTATTGCCGTTAATAACGTTATACTCAGTATATATGATATCATTGTAACACTGTTATTAACGGAGACCTGTGATATGCCCGTAAATAGTGACCCCTGGCACTTTGCACGACCCGCACTCGCCACCTATTTCATCGAGCAATTCGACATCGGATTGAGCAATCGGCTCACCCTGGTCGCACCCAGACGTAAGGGCAAGACCGAGTTCCTGCTCTATGATCTCGCCCCCGCCGCTGAAAAAGCGGGCTACCAAGCGGTCTACGCCAGCCTCTGGGCGGACATCGATGCGCCGCAGAAAGGCCTGTTGGCGGCACTGAGGATGGCCGCGGACGCCAAACGCAAGCGCCGCTCGATCACCCGGACGGTACTGACAGCCGCCGTCAACCGGGTCAAGGTCGATGCGCTGGGCATTGGCGCCGAAATCGCCTTTGCCGAGAAGCCGAAGACCACCAGCAGCGCTGAACTGGAAGAGATCGATCAGCTCATCGACGCGCTCAACACCGGTAAACGCACGAAATTGCTGCTGATACTGGACGAGGTACAGCACCTGGGTACTGAAAAAGCCTTTATGCCGCTCATGTTCGCGCTGCGTTCAAGCCTGGACCAGCGACGCGACGTGCGCGTGGTGTACAGCGGTTCATCTCGGGGCGGGATCCGTCGCATGTTCGGCGACCACGATGCGCCCTTCTATGGCTCTTCGACTGAAATCGAGCTCCCTGACCTCGACCGGGCGTTTACCGACTTCCTGGCCGCGACCTTCAAACAGCTGGCGAGACGTTCGCTGAACGCGACCGCATTGTGGGCCCATTTCAAGCGCGTTGACCGCAATCCGTTCTATGCCAGAGAGGCGCTCAAACTCATGGCGCTGGAGCCGTCGCTGACGCTGCCAGCCGCCATGGATCGCCTGTTAACCGCCATCGCCGAACAAAATGGCTACCTCGGCAAATGGGCCGCGCTCAACGCCCTGGATCGCGCCCTCTTCCTGGCGATCGCTGAAAATCCTGATACGGCGGGGCTGCACGGAAAGGACAGCCTGGCCACGCTGTCAGAAGCCACAGGCAAGCCCGTGACCGCCCCGCTCGTGGGTCGGCGACTGCAGCGACTCGTCGAGCAAAACCTGGTATCTAGGACCAAACGCAGCACCTACCAGATCGAACTCCCCGGCTTCAAAGAATGGGCGATGCGAACCCAGTCGTCGACGTGAGGGTGGTGTTCAAAGCACATGGTTTGCCACAAACATGAGTTGATGAGGGGTCCTGGCCCCGACGCCACCACCCGACCGGTCGTGGCGTTGCAGCGTATAAACGGTTATCTGGGGGTCTTTGAGCCTCGACTGAACGGATATGCTGTGCTCAGCATATTTGTCCAAAGCAGGTTCAGAGACCGGGAATGAAATACGCGGGCTACCATAGGGTTAATTTAAACAAAAGTCCCCGTTCCGGTAATCCGAAGCAAAAATCAACCAATACTATCAATAGGATATTCCATCTTCAAATTCCTAAAAATCGACTGTAAAAACATATCTTTTTTGGGAATGAGTAAATCGCATATCTCATTATATCTACTAGGTTATACTTGTTGACCATTACCGAAAAAGGACTATTGTTTAAACTAACCCGTAATGGGGCTATGTGGTGTGTTATTAGGTAGAATGAAGCACGATTTTTAGTGCGAAGAAGACTAGGTTATGGAACTAATTAAGGGCTGGACAGAGTTCGAACACCAAGAACGGTCCGGAAAATCTCGGTCTGTGACGTATAGGGTGTGCCGGCAATCCCCAGACAGCGGTAAAACGGTTGAAGTTCGCGGGGTAGGCAGCTTCCAAATAGATGACGACTTCGATTTAGATAATGATGATGCGATGATGATCCTTATCCGTTCCCGACTATGAGATAAGAGACGTTCGAAACATTCAAATTCGCGTATTCCGTTCTTGTTGGGCGACGCCGGGATAGGGCACATAACACGCTGCAAAACACACGCGGAAATTCTGACCTTTGGCTGGGTGTGCGGATAATACCGAGGGCCGCTTATGGCCGACAGCAAGAGTAGTCGCAGCATGACATTGAGTTCTTTGTCTGGCCGGTGAACGCAACGTTGCTAACATTCTAGGATTAGGGCGGCAAAAGGGCGATCAAGCTAGTCGCACGTAAATATCCCCCGGCAAGGCGGGGGGATATTTACTTTCGTTTATCCAGTGAGGACAACGACTCGCTGGCCGCGTCGGCCATGTCAGACTCCTGATCTATTTTCGCCTGCATCAAAGCC
>JBBKXJ010000235.1:0-4511 GCA_037969395.1 Pseudomonadales bacterium | reverse complement strand
AGTCAGCTTTTTGCGTCGATTGAGGTGAATAGTGGTTCTATTTGCCGAAATCGACGCGGAAAGATGGCCAAAATATCGCGGCCGCAGTAGATCAGTCTATTCTCGGACAGCCTCCTAGTCAGTCATAGCAGCGTTCTTTGAATTCCTGCCGCAGTTCACGCTTGAGTATTTTGCCGTTGGGGTTGCGTGGCAATTCGTCAATGATGATCACGTCGGCAATGCGCTGTTGTTTGCCAAGCCGTTGATTGCACCACGCCAGGATTGCGGCGCTGTCGATGTCGCTACCTGTGCGAGGCACTAGCAATGCAACCGGGGTTTCCCCCCAGCGCTCGCTCGGTAAGCCTATCACCGCTACATCGTCGACATCCGAGTGGGTTGTGAGAACTGCCTCAATGTCTTGTGGATAGATATTCTGGCCACCGGAGAGAATCATGTCTTTCTTGCGATCGACGATGTAGAGATATCCCTCTTCGTCGATATAACCGATATCTCCCGAGCGCAGCCATAAGCTGCCCTGCGGGTCGGTCCAACCCGCCTCTGCGGTCGCGTCGGTACGGTTTAGGTAACACGGCATGGCCAGAGCGCCACGCGATACCAGCTCACCACTTTGGCCGGCTGCTACTTCGCGGTCATCGCTACCGACGATGCGAATATCCGTACCCAGCAATGGCTTGCCCACCGACGACCAGCGATCGGATGCCTCCTCCGGCTCCATGGTGGTGATAATCCCCTCAGTCAACCCGTAAAGTTCGATAATACCGCACTCAAAACGCTGGAATATTTCCTGTTTGAGTTTGCAGTGCAGCGGCGAACCGCAGCTCATCATCGCCTGCATGGAAGATACATCGCTCGTCGTGCTGCGCATCGCTTCTACTACGCGCTGAAACTGAATCGGTACCATAGCGGTGTGAGTGATGCTCTCCTCTGCGACCGTGGACAGGAAGTTCGCCGCATCAAAACGGCGATGAATCACCAGCGTGCCACCTCCCAGCACGGTACACAGCATGGCGACCCAGGAGATATTTGAATACAAACCGATAGTCAACAACGTTCTGGGTCGGCCGTGATAGCGTAACGCAATGGCAAGGTCAAACGCCCAATGCCGCCTGCCGCGGTGGGTATGAACGATTCCCTTGGGTAAACCGGTGGTGCCCGAACTGTAAATTACATTCAGCGCATCGTCTTCTTCTATGATTACATTGGGTGGCGCGCTGGCTGCATCGGCAAGGAAGTTCGCAAATGATAGCCAGCCCGTCAATGGCTGATCGCACACGCGCAACAATTCCGCACTTTGCAGTTTAGGCAACGCATCTATTCTGAGCGCCTGATCGGCGCTGGCGATCACGGCTTTACTTGCCGAGTCTTCTATCATACTGACCAGCGCTGTTTTACTGACCGAGAGGTTGATCGGCACCGACACCGCGCCCGCCGCCATAATCCCAAACAATGCCTGCGCCATTTCAACGCTGTTGCTCATCAACACCGCGACCCGGTCGCCCCGTCCTATCCCTCTGCCATGCAGAGCGTTCGCGAAGCGGTTAATGGCAGCCGAGAACTGCGCCCAGTTTAAACGCTGGTCATCGCAGACTACCGCCTCACGCTGCGCATGCCATTTGCCGTGCAGCGCGATGATTTCGGGTAGCAGCGGCGATGGCGTATCGAATCGATTCATCGCTGCACTTCCTGCTAGAATTTATAGCCTACACTCAGGGTAACCGTGCGGGGATCGCCATAGAAGCCGAGAATGCTATCGTCGCCGAGAAAGTCCGGGAAGTTATAGCCCGCTATACGGTACTCCTCATCGCTAAGGTTTTTGCCGTGCAGACCAACGGTGAAGTGTTGGTCAGGCGAATACCAGGTCGCATCAAGATTGAACAGCGTGTAGCTGTCTGCATCAATAAGCTGGTCAGGAGTGTTAACCTCAACCGCAATATCATCGGTGTAAGAAATACTGGCATTCAGCGCAAAACTGCCAAAGCGCCCCAGCCCATCCGCATAATTTAGCGCGAACATGCCGGCAGTGTCCGGTACGTTGGCTACCGACGTGTTGTCGGCGTTATTCACGCCGGCGACAATAAAGCGGTCCCATTCGGCATCGATGTAGCCGACATTAAACAATGCAGACAACGAGTTGGTTAGCTGCGCGGTCAGCTCAAACTCCAACCCGTCAATGGTTTGTTTGTTATCGGTGATGACTGCCGGCACGAAGTTATTGCCGACTAATGCGGTTGAGGTGACCTGCACGCTGTCGTAATTAGTGTGAAATGCAGCGGCGTTAATGCGCACCCGACTATTGGCAAATTCGGTTTTGACGCCTAATTCATAGCTTTTTGCCTCTTCAGGGTCGAACACATTAGAAAACCCTTCGGGCGCAGCGCTGACGTCGCCGCGCATATTAATACCGCCTGATTTGAACCCTTCGGCGTAGCTGGCATAGAGCAGAGTGTCGTCACCAAGCTGATAGTCGACGCCAACTTTAGGCGTGAACTGATTCCAACTGTCGTCGTCGGTGAAATTTGACTGCTCATTTAATACATCCAGCTGAGTGCCGCCAAAAGCCGGCGAAGCGCCGTTTCGTACTGCGCCATCGGTAAATATTTGCGCCTTATAAACCGTCGCTTCCTTCTTGTCCTGCGTATACCGGCCGCCAAGAGTCAATGTCAGGGCATCGGTCAGCGACCAACTGGCGTGCAAATAGGCCGCTTTACTTTCGGTATCAGCCGTGCCCGCCGTTGCGGCGTTGAAGGTAGGTGTTCTTGCGTCAGATGGAATGACCGCCGGTTCACCGAGTGCAGCGCCGGCAATGACATCAAACTCTCCCGAGGCCGCTCCATCCAGATAATACAGGCCACCGACGAGATCCAGGTTTTCTGCGCTGTAGTTGAACTGGATCTCCTGCGTAAACTGGTGGTCGGCGTAGTGTACCGGCGTATCGAAGACATTGACCGGCGTGCCGTCGAAATCGATAAAACCCTCGGTATCACCTTCGCGATAGGCGCTGATAGATTTTAATTTCAGCGAGTCAGAGAGATCCCACTCCACGGTGAAATTAACACCTGAATTGGTAACCTCCTGGTCCGCGCCCGCACCGCCGTTGCTGTCGAATACATCGGTTGCCGCCGGCTCACCGGTTTGCTGACTGGGCACCAGGCGCGAACCGGTGCGGTTATTACTGTCGTCCTGTGTAAAGTCACCGGCCAGGCGCATAAACACATTGTTGGTCGGATTGAATTCGACGCTGAGTCGGGCGGCGGCAATATCCTTGTCGTAGTTTTCCGTGTTGGTGAATTTGTTTTCACCAAATCCATCGCGGTTGAAGGACGCGAGGGTCGCGCCCACAAACAGCTTATCAGCGATGATAGGTAATTGACCGGTTAACTGAAGGTCTCGTTGGTTGTAGTTGCCCAGCGAGGTCTTTACACCTATCTCAGGCTCACCGCTCATGCGGCGGGTTATATATTTAATCGCGCCGCCAATTGTGTTTTTGCCGTACAGACTGCCCTGCGGGCCGCGCAATATTTCAACCCGCTCAATATCGTACACATCCAGCATGGCACCCTGCGGACGCGCAAAGTACACATCGTCAATATACACACCCACACCCGGCTCGAAGCCCCACAGTGGGTCGTTTTGGCCAATGCCGCGTATGTAGGCCGTTAGCGTGGAATTGGTTGCGCGACTCGGGCGTAAGGTGGTGTTGGGCGTACTGCGCTCAAGGTCGGCGATGGTTTGAATGCCAGCCTGCTCCAGGGCCAGCGAGCTATACGCGGTGACCGCAACCGGCACATCCTGCAGTGATTGTTCGCGCTTCTGGGCGGTCACTACCACCTCCTCCAGCATTTGGGCAACGCTGACGCTGGATGCCAGCGTGACGGCACAGACTAAAGGCAGTTTGGATGTTAGTGGTTTCATAATCATGACCTCTATAATTTTAGGATTTTCGGTGACTACGTTTACTTTTTTTTCAACACGTGTTGAATTGCCACAATAATTCAACACGTGTTGAAAAGTCAAGCAGCAAGCCTATAATTCAGGGCAACATTTTATGCGAGCAGGCGAGCTGGTCAGGCGCAACACAAACCCTGATAATGAATGACATAATAAAATGCGGGGCAACAGGCAATGGCTGAAACGGGTAAGCTCAGTAACAAAGAGCCCAGCAAAAAGGAGCGCATTCTCGATGCGGCCGAACAGCTGTTTGCGCAGCACGGCTTCGACGGCGTCACCCTGCGCCAAATCGCAGCGCTTGCCGGGGTTGACGTTGCACTTGCCAATTACCATATTGGCAACAAACGCGAACTGTTTGAAGCCGTGTTTGTGCGCCGCGCCGAACTATTGAACAAGTCGCGCGCCGAGGCGCTTTCATTGTGTGAGAAAGCGGCAGGCCCGGCCGGGCCATCCGTGGAGCAAATAATCGAAGCCTTTCTGCGTCCGCTGGAGATGGCGCAAGAGACCGGCGATGCCGGCTGGCAAAACTATCTGGCGTTGGTAGCCTACGTGAACAACTCGCC
>JBBKXJ010000234.1:0-7713 GCA_037969395.1 Pseudomonadales bacterium | reverse complement strand
TACATAGTTCGACTATGCGCCTGTTACCGCGCCTCGAAGACGAACGAAAATCCGGCGCAATAACGTTCAAGTTATTTGGTTCCCATTCCTTAGGAACGGTCGCGAAATAACGATCAAGTTATTTCGTTCCCATTAGCTGACAGCGGCGGCGACGCAACCTGGTAAAACCTGACTAACTTTTTATAGCAAAGCCTGATCCGGAATATCAACCCAGTGCCGCACGGGTAGCCTCAATTCGGTTTCCAAATGTAACTGACAGCCAATATTCGCTGTCACAATGACATCGGGTTTATCCACGCTGAGCGCTTCAAGCTTATTGGCCAGCAGTTTCCGGGCCATTTCCGATTGTAGAATTGAATACGTCCCAGCCGAGCCGCAACACAAGTGCTTGTCTTCGGTTCTAGTCAGAGCCAAACTTCAAGCAGTGCACACCACCGGCATTCTCAACGACGTTGCCGCCAATAGTGCAGGCAATCTGCGAACAAGGGTCGGGTGCAGTATGCAGACCGTACTCCGCCGCCACCTGGCCGGTCGCCAGATTGCGCATTCCAGGCAGTACTAGGCGTACTCCCGAGCTTTCGACATTTTGCCTATCCCCGGATTAAAGGAATTGGTGGGGTCAATCGATTGATAAAACTCTGCCAGATCCGGTTTGGCTTTATAGAGGTGGCCTACGTTATGTTCTGCAGGATATTCTGCGTTGCGCTTGTCAAGAATGGCCAACATATCAGCTTTGAGTGCATCGGCATCGACCCCCTTTTTAACAATATAATCCTGATGGAACACATGACACATAAAGTGGCCGTAATAGAGCGTATGTGAAATTTTATCCGCTATCTCGGGCGGCAACTTTTCCTGCCACTGGCGCTCATTGCGCGGCAGGGCGATATCTAATGCGAGTATAGTTTCCACCTCTTTGTGGTGAATTGCTTCATAACGAATGGCGGCACCGGCGGCCGCAAATCTGTGCAGTGAAGCAATTTTTGCTTCTCGCTCCGAGCACTGAAAATAGGCACCTGTTTTGTTCTCAAAATATGAGTTCAGAAATTTCTCTGCTTCGTCGATACCTTCATTATGCATTTTAAGTATCAGATGATGTTCGAACCGTTCGCGCCACTCGCCCATACGGCGAGGGAGAAGATTAGGCCATACGCGACTTAATTGCTGCAAACTGCGGTCAACGAAATTCTTAGGGAACAGTGATAACTTGTTCAGCCGGGCGTCAATCGCGCCCTTTATAGCAAACATGGGAGGCAGTACGGCCGTTCCCAGTTTGTCGATGGTCAGCAACGTATCCTTGCCGTAGGATGCGGAGATATCGTAGGCTTCGCGATGCATGTATTCCGCACTTACCGGCAATGTTGCAAACTCGCTGAGTATGTGGCGACGAATATCGGTTAGTTCGTCGGCGTCATTGGTGCCGATGTAAAAAGTTTTCTCCCTGTCATTCATTGGATAGGTATCAAGCCGCACGGCAAATACGGCGAGCTTGCCGGCGCAGCCCGCTGCCTCATACAGGCGTCGCTTGTCAGCGTTGAATCGCGCCGGGCTGCTGTTGTCAACATCACGCACGCGCGCCACATATTCCGTGTCGGAAGCGTTGCGGTCGGAGTGTTGAATATCTTTCGCGGAATAGCTCTCTTGTTCCAGCGTAGTCAGTATTTCTTCGGCGCTCGCTCCCAGGTCGATACCGAGATGATTCACCAACTCCAGTTCCCCCTGTGGCGATAGCCGGGCAAACAGGGCGAGTTCGGTGTAGGAGGGGCCGCGTTCAATCAGTGAGCCACCTGAATTGTTGCAGACGCCGCCAATAATAGAGGCGCCGATGCAGGATGAACCGATCACCGAATGCGGCTGGCGCTGCAACGGCGCCAACAGCTTCTCAAGTGCAAACAGCGTGGCGCCCGGAAAACTGACGATCTGCCGACCGCCGTCCAGTGCCTGAATCTTGTTCATGCGCGTGGTGTTGATCAACACCACGTCGCGGTCATAGCTGCCTTTGGGCGTTGAGCCTTCGGTTAGGCCAGTTTTCGCCGCCTGCAAGATGACAATTTTATCGGCCGCCACGCAGGCCTTCAGCACCTGCCACTGCTGGAGCAGGGAGCCTGGTCTCACCACGGCGAGCGCATCCCCCTCGCCGGAGCGGAAGCCTTTGCGAAACCTTTCGGTTTTTTTTGCGCCGGTGAGTACGTGACTTCTGCCAACTATCTCTTGTAGCTGTTTGACAAAACCTTCGTCACTATTCACTGCTGACCTCCGCGATATTTAAAGAACTTTATTCTACTCGTGTTAAATCTGCTCATGGAGACATTTTTATATCTAGCCGAGAGCTTTTAACGGGTCGTCGATACCTATCACGTAGATGGCGATCAGACCGATGATGCCGGCAAACAGAACATAGTACAGCGTCGGTAAAATAGTCTTACGCAGGGTCTCGCCCTCACGGCCAAGCAAGCCGACGGTTGCCGAGGCGGCGACCACATTGTGGATGGCGATCATATTGCCTGCCGCCGCGCCGACAGCCTGCAGCGCTACCATCATAGCCGTTGAAACACTGAGCGTACTGGCAATGTTGAACTGGAAGTCAGACAGCATCAGATTCGACACCGTATTGGAACCGGCAATAAAGGCACCCAGAGCACCCATCGCCGGCGCGAACAGTGGATAAATATCGCCAACGCCGTTGGCGACAAGCTGCGCCATCGCCACTGGCATGGACACAAAGTCGGCCGCGTTGACCCCGGAGTTAATGAGTATGCGCACCATCGGAATGGTGAACACCAGCACAAAGCCGGCACCCAGCAGAGTGCGTGTCGATTCGCTAAATGCTGCTGTGACTTCATTCATGCGCACGCGGTGCATAAAGATCGTCACCAGCACCACTAACAGCATGATGCCGCCGGGTAGATACAGCGGTTCAATGCCGCCGGAGACGCCGGTTTCGCCGAGGATATCCACCCAGGCGACCTTCACCGAAAGCAAGGCTGTTTTGAGTGGCTCGATAACGCGCGAGGCCACCAGGAAAATGGCCAGCAGTACATAGGGCATCCAACCCATAAAAGTTGACAGCGGTACCTTGCCGGTCAGTTCATCCAGCTTGATCTCAAGCGTGCCGATCCATTCGTCGGGCCAGGCTTTTTTGTCGGGGAAGTCCCACACATCCTTGGGAATCAGAAAGCCGCGCCGGGCGGCCGGCACCACGATCGCCAGGCCGACCATTGCGCCGATCATCGACGGAAATTCGGGTCCCAAAAACACGCCCGCCGCTGTGTAGGGCACTACGAAGCAGAGGCCTGCGAATAACGCAAACGGAATAATCGACAAACCCTCTGTCCAGGAACGCTTTTCACCGAAGAAGCGCACCATGACGACTACCATAATGAGGGGCATGAACAGACCCACCATGCCATGCACGATCGCCACTTCGGAAACGATCAGCCGAAAGTACTCGTTCCAGCTGCCGCCACCGGCAACCAGTGTTTCAGTGATACCGATCTTGTCCAGGCCGCCGCTGACACCGACCACAATCGGTGTGCCCACTGCACCGAAAGATACCGGGGTGGACTGAATCATCATGCCAACCACGACGGCGGCGGCGGCTGGAAACCCGAGTGCCACCATCAGCGGTGCGGCTACCGCGGCCGGCGTACCGAAACCCGAGGCGCCCTCAATGAAACAGCCGAACAGCCAGGCGACGATAATCGCCTGCACCCGGCGGTCGGGGCTAACGCCTGAAAAGCCGTTGCGAATGGCAGTAATGCCGCCCGAGTGCTTTAACATATTCAGCAGCAGAATGGCGCCGAAGATAATCCACAAAATTGACACTGTTAGCATCAGGCCTTGCAGGGTTGAAGCAATCACCCGGTTGAAACTCATCTGCCAGGCAAACAGAGCGATCAGCGCTGTCACCAGGAATACGATGGGCATGGCCATGCGGGCCGGCATACGGAAGCCGACCAGTAATGCCCCGGCAAGGATGATCGGCAGGAATGCAAGTAACGCTAATGCACTGTTCATATGGTTGTCCTCTTGTTGTTATAACCAGGCGGCGTATTTATTTAAGAGCTTTCAGCACCTAATTTCAAGCCGCTGTCGCTGTAATATGTTCTACCGCTACTCCCTTACGATTGCCACGAGCTCACACGGACCGTGAGCGCCGTAGGCAAGGGTTTGTTGTATGTCTGCTGTTTTCGATGGCCCGGAAATCAGCAAGGCATTGCTCGGCATGCCTTGCTCAGCCCATTTTTCGTCAGTCATCAGCGAAAAAAGCGTATTCACGATCTGCTTCGCGTCCAGTACCACTACATGCAGCGGCGGTACCAGCGACATGGTGCGAGGTTCTTCCGCGTCGGGCCATAGCACCAGCGTGCCCGTTTCGGCAATACCCCAGCGGGCACCGGTGACGGCGGCGTTGATGTCGTCAAAAAGTTGTGGCTTAAACTCCGCGTACGAATCGGGGTAGTGAACAATGCTGATATCCGCCACCAGCGCGTTTTTTAATTCGATGCCTAAGGGCGTACCGGGTGGCAGCAACGCAGACCGCACTTGTTTTTCCACTAAAATTTTTTTAACCGTCGCTACCCAGTCGTTGGCGGGCACACGGTGAACTTCAGCATGCGATTTTTCCAATTGCAGACAGAACTCCGTTACTCGATCAGCGTCGTTCCATTCAACGCCTTGCATTCTTTCGTAACTTTCTTCGAAGGCAATGGGTTCATTGGCACTTCGGCGTAAGCGCGAGAGAATTCTATTTCTTGCGGTTTGCTCTTTAACTTCCTGCATCCTGGCCTCTTTTTTTCGCCACTAGCTCGTGCAAGGTTTGACCGGCCAGCACCGGTGTACTGCGTACCTGTGTCCAGGCTCCCATGCGCTTGGGCATCAGCCCGCGCAGCCGGGTTGCAAGCCAGCTACCTGACCGGTAAAGGAATGGCCATTGGTGACCCCATTGCCAGCCCTTCCAGATCAGCGCTTCCATCGTGTGGCGTTGCGAACCGCGGCCGCGGACACCCGGTTCAGCGTCTGTCGCCGGTTTTTTTGATACGGCTTCATGGCGCAACGCGCGAATGATGTTGGGAATGGGAATACGTACCGGGCAGACCTCGCCGCAGGCACCGTTCAAACTGCAGGCGTTGAGCAGCTCGCCACCCCGGTCCAGCCCGCGCAGCTGCGGGGTCACAATCTGGCCAATGGGGCCAGGATAGGTCGACCCGTAGGCGTGACCGCCAATCCGCGCGTAGACGGGACAGTGATTCATACAGGCACCACAGCGAATACAATTGAGTGTTGGTTGCATCACGGGATGACGGTAGATGGATGACCGACCGTTATCAAGCAGCACCAGATGAACTTCACTGGGGCCGTCCTTTTCGCCCTCCTTGCGGGGCGAGCTGATCATATTGAAATAAGTGGTAATGTCCTGGCCAGTGGCAGAGCGCGTGAGCAGTGCCAGCAGGGGCACAACATCGGTGAGCTTTTCCGCCACTTTTTCGATACCGGTGACAGCAATGTGAATGTCCGGCACAGTCGTACACATCCGGCCGTTGCCTTCGTTCTCTACCAGGCACAGCGTGCCGGTTTCAGCCACCGCAAAGTTAACACCGGAAATACCGGCGTCCGCCGTTGCTAATTTCTTGCGTAATTCCCGCCGCCCGATACCAATCAGCTCGTCGACGTCTTCGGTATAGTCAACGCCTTCAATCTTCTCGTGGAACAGCCGGGCAATTTCCTGTTTGTTCTTATGCACCGCCGGCACGATAATGTGGGAAGGGGTTTCGTCGGCAAGTTGAATAATATACTCGCCCATATCGGACTCGATGCATTCGATCCCGCGTTTTTCCAGATATTGATTTAATTCAATCTCTTCGGTGACCATGGACTTGCCTTTCACCACGGTTTTGGCATTCCGCGCTGCCAGTAGGCCATGGACAATAGCATTGGCCTGATCGCCATCCTCGGCCCAGTGCACTTGAATACCGTTACGTGTTAAGTTGGCTTCAAGGGTTTCGAGCAGTTCCGGCAGGCGGCTGAGTACACGTCGGCGGATACTGTGGCCCAGATCACGCAGTGTTTCAATCGACTCGTCATCGCCGAACGACGCGCGTCGATTGGTGCGCAACCAATCGGTCGCGCCACGCAGGTTTTCGCGCAACTGCTGGTTGTCGAGCGCTATGCGCGCCCGCTGCGAAAAATGCCGTTCGCTTAATTGTTCAACGCTGACTGTCATTGTGAACGCTCCCATAGAAAGCTGGCCAGGTGCTGCTGTGGCACAGCCTTGTTCTGGTATTCCAATGCGCCACTGATGTTCAGCAAACAACCGCAGTCGCCCGACACCAGCTGTTGGCAGCCGGTCGCAACGATTGCGTCACACTTATCAGCGACCATTGCCGCCGAGATATCTGCCGCCTTGACGGCGAACGTGCCGCCAAAGCCGCAGCATTCGGTTTCCCTGTCTTGCACAACCAGCTCAGCCTTATCCATTTGCTGAACCAGGGCGCGGTGCTCGTCGGCAACGCCCATTTCGCGGCGCGCACTGCACGAAGTGTGGATTGCGACTTTGACCGGATCGCCGTTGTCGACCAGTTTTACCTGCAATACGTGTACTAAAAACTCGGTGAACTCGAAGACGCGCTCGGCAAATACCTGCGCCTGCTCGAAATCCGCTGTCCCTGCAAACAGATCGGGGTAGTGGTCACGCAGCATGCCGGCACAGGAACCGGAGGGTACGACGATAGGCTCGCTACCGGGGAATTGCTTCATTTGCCGGCGGGCTACGGCACGGGTTTCATCGTCATAGCCGGAGTTGTAGGCGGGTTGACCGCAGCAGGTCTGACCCTGAGGAAAAACCACCTTGACCCCCTCGCGCTCAATCAAACGCATCGCATCCATCCCTGCCTGCGGGTATATCAGGTCGATCAGACAGGTGCCATAAAAATACACGCTGGACGGTTTGGCCGGATAGCTCTGTCGCTTCATAAGGCTATAGTTCTCCGATTTATAACAAGCTCACGCTGTCTGATCGCCGTGTAAGTCGGGCGCTTATTAAAACGTAAACTGGAATGGCACCTGCGCATAGTCCGAGTCGGCATCGCCGCCGCCTTCGTAAAAGTCCATTTCCAGAAAAGCGCTCACATCGCCGTGGGTGTACTTAACATTATTGCTACACACCTTCGGCGCAAGCGCTACAGGGGAAGTGGTAAGCGCAGATGTGTATCCCAAACACTCGAAAATATTGGTATTACCAATAACTTAACGACGAGCAGGCGCTTCTTTAAGCACCACTGCTAATTGGTAATACCAATAACAAGTAGCGAGCATTCAGTGTACTCGAGTGACTATTCTTGCGAAAGGCCTATTATTACCAATAAAATAGACCGATAAGGTAATAAAAATTCGTGTTTAGAATTTTTTGATTTTCTAAACAGATAGGCTTAAAGCTCGGAGGATGATTGAAAGTCGAATGGCGGGGAAGCGGCTGCTCTAAATTGCCGCTCATTGGTATATTGGTAATACCAAATACTGGGATAATTGATGTTGCTATATTACCAAGAATGGAAGTGAGGCAGTGGCTTACGATTTGGTAAAACCCAAATAGCTATTTATATTGTTCCATTGCTGCGGCTAGTTTGGCGTCAGCGGCAGCACCCTTATTCAACGGTGATTCAGTAAAGCCCGGGGCAATCGCGTTCATGCGCACGCCCATGGCGGCGTACTCAG
>JBBKXJ010000233.1:0-37883 GCA_037969395.1 Pseudomonadales bacterium | reverse complement strand
AGTCAGCTTTTTGCGTCGATTGAGGTGAATAGTGGTTCTATTTGCCGAAATCGACGCGGAAAGATGGCCAAAATATCGCGGCCGCAGTAGATCAGTCTATTCTCGGACAGCCTCCTAGTTGCTGCGATTGATTTCGACAACGCTGCGCTGTTGCTCGCTAATTGCCTAAGTTTTGGCAGGCTTTTAGCTTGCTGAAAACTAACTCAGCCGGCAGCGTCGTAAAAGCTTGCTGTCTCCTTGCCCCGCACAGGTTTTTCCGAGTCACACTTGGCAGCGTCGCCACCGCAAATCTCACAATCGCTAACCATGCCCAGCGCGCCCAGGCCACCGCAGGATCCGGCGATGGGTTTGCGGCCCATGATGACGCCAATGGCCATTGCGCCGATAACCAATAAAAAAGCGAAAAACGTAACGATTAAAGTAGTCATGATGCTTCTCCGAAGAATCTATTTCGCATTATACGCACTAAACGCCGTGGTCTCACGGCTAGCAAAACGCTCGCCATCGCGAACGATAAAATAAGCAGCCAAACCTAGCCGCTCGGCCAATTGCAGACCTTCTGGCACTCCCAGCACGTCCAGCGCGGTGGCCCACGCGTCAGCCGACGCGGCGGATGAGTGCACCACTGTCACCGACGCGACGTTGTGGACTACCGGCTTGCCGGTGCGCGGGTCGATGGTGTGCGAATAACGCTTGTCATCAAGCACAACATAGTTGCGGTAATCGCCAGATGTCGCAATCGCTGCATCGGCCAGCGGAATGGAGGTGAAGGCATTGCCGCGCTGTAGCATCGGTGTCTCTATGCCGACACGCCACGTCTGATCCTTGCTGTTGTGGCCACGACCACGCAGCTCGCCACCAACTTCCACCAGATAATTAACGATGCCCTGCTTTTCCAACAGTTCGGCGACGAGATCGACCGCATAACCCTTGGCGATGGCAGAAAGATCTATCTCAACCCTCTGCGTTTTTGACAGCGCAGGTGGCGATAGTTGCACTTGAATCGCAGCGACGCCAAGTTTATCTAGCGCTGCTCGGATAGCAGACTTTGAAGGCACCTGTTTCAGCTCACGTGTGTCGGCCCCGAAACCCCACAAATCAACCAGCGGTCCTACTGTGATGTCGAAGGCTCCCTGACTTTGCTTATGCACCACCAGCGCGAGCTCTACGACGTTTACGGTATCTGCACTCACAGCCGTACTCGAACCCGCGGCAGCGCGATTGAAGCGGCTAACTTCAGATTCAGGTTTATACGTGGACATAGCAATATCCACGCCGCTCAGAACGCTGGCTACATTAGTACTCAACGTGGTTTCGCCGATTGTGTCGGGCACATCAACCAGCTGCACGCTATAGCTCGTGCCCATGACCTGCCCGGAAAAAGCACTGCTTTTAGGTGCCTTATCGCAGGCGACTAGAGTTAAAACGAGAACCAGAGCGAGCAATCGCTCTGGCTTACAAAAGCATGGGACTTTCAATGCACACATTCTGCCCGGTCGATAAAATACAATCTTTGCCGGATCACAATCGTTACACGCCGAGCGGAATGTATGTTTGATAAGCGCCATCTACGTATGTACTTATGCGCAGCTTACGAGCAGAACGCAGCTTCGAATCTGTACTTTTTCACACGACGCAGAGCCTGTGGTTATGTAGATTCCTAACCGAATTCGTCGAGCATGATGTTTTCTTTTTCAACACCCATATCTTCCAGCATGCCCACTACTGCCTGGTTCATCATCGGCGGGCCGCACATATAGAACTCGCAGTCTTCCGGCGAGGGATGTTCTTTCAGATAATTATCTAACACGACCTGGTGGATGAAACCAGTGTAGCCTTCCCAATTGTCTTCCGGCATGGGGTCTGACAACGCGACATGCCATTCAAAATTGTCGAACTCTTTCGCCAGCTCATCGAAGTCTTCAACATAGAACATTTCGCGCAGACTTCTGGCGCCGTACCAATACGAAATCTTGCGTTTGGAGTTTAGGCGCTTTAGTTGATCGAATATATGCGAGCGCAGCGGTGCCATGCCGGCGCCACCACCGATAAAGATCATTTCGGCTTCGGTTTCTTTCGCAAAAAATTCGCCATAAGGACCAAACACGTTCACTTTATCGCCTGGCTTCAAGCCGAACACCCAGGACGACATCTGTCCTGGCGGAATTCCGGTGCTGCCCGGTGGTGGCGACGCCACCCGTATATTAAATTTGATTACGCCTTTTTCTTCGGGATAATTCGCCATCGAATAGGCGCGAACGATAGGTTCCTTGACCGTGGAAATATTATCAAAAATCTTGAATCGATCCCAATCGCCACGGTATTCCTCCGGGATATCGAAATCGTGGTAGTCCACGGTATGCGCCGGCGCTTCAAGCTGAACATAGCCGCCGGCGCGAAAGTCTACACTCTCACCTTTCGGAATTTCTAATACTAGTTCTTTAATGAACGTGGCCATGTTGTCGTTCGAGAGAACTGTCGTCTCCCAGCGCTTGACCCCGAAGAACTCGGGGTCAACCTGTATTTTCATGTCTTGCTTAACGCTGACCTGACACGACAAGCGCCAGTGCTCTCGTGCTTCACCGCGGGTGAAGTGACCTTCTTCCGTAGGTAACATCGAGCCGCCACCATCGACTACCTGGCACTTACACTGCGCGCAGGTACCGCCGCCGCCGCAGGCTGACGACAAAAAAATACCCTGGTCTGCTAACGTATTGAGCAGCTTGCCACCCGCCGGCACGGTGATCGCGCGCTCCGGGTCGTTGTTAATTTCAATCGTTACATCGCCAGCACTGACCAAACGTGAGCGGGCGAATAAGATTAGCAACACCAACGACATCACCATGATGGTGAACATCGCTACACCGCTAACGATCGTGCCTGTATCGAGCATAACTGCGCTCCCGTGTAGTTACTAAAGAGAGATGCCGCCGAACGACATAAAGCCTAACGACATCAATCCGACCGTGATAAACGTAATGCCAAGCCCTTGCAGACCATCGGGCACGTCACTATATTTCATTTTTTCCCGAATGCCGGCCAAGACGGTAATTGCCAGGGCCCAGCCTACACCGGCGCCTAAACCATAGATCACGCTTTCACCAAAGGCATAATCACGTTCAACCATGAAAAGAGAGGCACCCATGATCGCGCAGTTAACGGTAATCAGCGGCAGAAACACGCCCAGGGCGTTGTAGAGCGCCGGCACAAACTTATCGAGAAACATTTCCAGAATTTGTACGATCGCCGCAATAACGCCGATATAGCTGAGAAACCCCAAAAAGCTCAAATCCATATTAGGAAACCCTGCCCACGCCAGCGCGCCATCTTTCAACAGGTACTGATAAATCAGGTTGTTTACCGGAACCGTAATCGTCAGCACGACAATAACCGCAATTCCCAGCCCTATAGCGGTCTGAATCTTCTTGGATATGGCTATAAAGGTACACATGCCCAAAAAGTAGGCCAGCGCCATGTTCTCTATAAAGATGGCCTTAACGAACAGGCTCAGATATTGCTCAAGCATGATGGGCTCCCTTACCTGCAACCTGTGGCGCCAACTCGAAATCTCGCTCCTCTAACTGCTCCGTCTTCCAACTACGCAGCAACCAGATAAACAGGCCGATAATAAAAAACGCGCTGGGTGCCAGCAGCAACATGCCGTTCGCCTGGTACCAGCCACCGTTCTCAACCAAAGGCAGCACCTCAAAGCCGAATAGCTTACCGGAGCCAAACAATTCGCGTATCACGGCGACAAAAATTAGCACCACGCTGTAGCCAAGACCATTGCCTATGCCGTCAAGAAAACTCATCATTGGTGGATTCTTCATGGCAAACGCCTCGGCGCGCCCCATCACAATACAGTTAGTGATAATCAGGCCGACGAACACCGAAAGTTGTTTGCTGATCGCATAGGCATACGCCTGCAACACCTGATCGACAACGATAACCAGCGAAGCGATAATCGTCATTTGCACAATAATGCGAATGCTGGAGGGAATTTGATTGCGTACCAACGACACAAATAAGTTGGAAAACGCAACGACGGCTGTCAACGCCACACACATCACCAGCGTATTTTCCAACTTGGTGGTTACCGCCAGGGCGGAACAGATGCCGAGAATCTGCAGCGCTATGGGGTTGTCGTTGAAGATCGGATTTAGCAGTACCTGTTTTGCCGACATATCTTTAACCCCTTAATTTTTCTAGAACCGGACCGTACGCTTCGGGACCCATCCAATATTTCACCATATTATCAACACCGCGGCTGGTAAGCGTTGCTCCCGATATTGCGTCAATATGATATTTCGCCTTGGGACTGCTCTCATCCACCTTCGCTTTGCTGACCTCCAGCGCGACGCCGTCATCGTCAGCGTAAACTTCCTTGCCATGCCATTGCGACTTCCATTTAGGATTGTCGACTTCACCGCCGAGCCCGGGCGTTTCCTTATGCTCATAAAAGCCCAGGCCTTCGATCGTGTTCAAATCGCCGTCCAGCGCCAAAAAGCCATACAGGGTGCCCCACAGGCCGTAGCCGTGTACTGGTAGAATCATGAGATCAATCGAATCGCCTTTTTCCAGCAAAAACACTTTTGCGTAGCGTGCACGCCGATTAAGGCCGGCGATATCCTTGCCCTTGGCAAGCGCTTCGGACAAACCGGCTTGCTTCGACGCTTTACGCTGGTCGTAGGTTTTCGCGTCCAGGTTAGCTTCTTTTGCCTGTTCAGCGGTCAACAGCCGACCTTCCTGCAAATCAATAAAGCGGACGTCAAACTCCGCCATCAAGTTTGCCACCTCCTTATCGGAAGTTTCTCCTTCTTTAAATAAGCCAGCGGCACTGAGCATGTTTTTGTTACGGTCCAGCGTTTTGTTGGCTACCTGAGTAGGTTTTAGCGCTACTGCCGCGCCGGCAACCACTATGGAACACACTATGCAGAGCACAAACGCCACAATCAGCGTTTGCGACACAGTTTCTTTTTTAGACGCCATAGCGGAGGGCCCTCCGTCGCATATTGGCTTGCACCACGAAATGATCAATCAACGGTGCGCATAAGTTAGCAAACAGAATGGCCAGCATAATTCCCTCCGGGTACGCCGGGTTGACGACCCGGATAAGCATTACCATCAGACCGATCAACGCCCCAAATACCCATTTACCGGTATTTGTCATCGACGCCGATACCGGATCCGTCGCCATAAAGACCGTACCGAAAGCAAAACCACCGAGCACAAGATGCCAGTACCACGGAATGGCAAACATGGGGTTTGTACTTGAGCCGATCATGTTGAACAGTAATGATGTGGCTATCATGCCCACCATGACCCCCGCCATAATTCGCCATGAAGCGATGCGGGTGAGCAACAATACTGCCGCTCCTAGCAGGATCATTAGTGTCGATGTCGCGCCTATGCTTCCCTGAATACTGCCGAAGAAGGCATCGCCCCAGGTGATCAATTCGCCCGATGGATGCTTTAAAGCCTCAATTCCACCGGCCGCCGCCTGCGACAGCGGTGTCGCGCCGCTGAAGCCGTCTACCGCCGTCCATACGGAGTCGCCTGACAGCTGAGCCGGATAGGCGAAAAACAGAAAAGCGCGGCCGGTCAGCGCCGGGTTCAAAAAGTTTTTGCCAGTGCCGCCGAATACTTCCTTACCGATAACAACGCCGAAACTGATACCCAACGCTACCTGCCACAGTGGTACATCGGGCGGCATGATTAGCGCAAACAGTACGGATGTAACAAAAAAGCCTTCGTTGACCTCATGACCGCGCTTCATTGCGAACAGAATTTCCCAGGCGATGCCAACCACAAATGTGACGACGTAAATCGGTACAAAGTACGCCGCGCCGTGCCAGAAGCAGTCCCACCAACTGGAGGGGTCATAGCCCGCCAATAAATTAATAATCCAGCCGTGCCAGCCGGGGGCTGTACTGATGCCCATATCAAGCATCGCCGTATTCGCCTGAAAACCCAGGTTATACATTCCGTAGAACATGGCCGGGAACGTTGCCAGCCACACGGTGATCATCACCCGTTTCAGATCAATGCCGTCGCGTACATGCGAAGAGGTTGTAGTAACGTCGGGAGGCGAGTAGAAAAACGTGTCGAACACTTCGTATATGGGATACCACTTTTCGTATTTGCCGCCTTTCTCGAAGTGCGGTTCGAGCGTGTCGAAAAAATTTCTGATGGGCTTCATCGCATAGTACCTCTGCCTTTAACCTTCACTCGTTGCTTGCTAGCCTTCATGCTCTATACGTGTCAAATTGTCCCGCAGGATCGTACCGTATTCATATTTTCCGACTGACACGTATGTACACAGCGCCAGATCCTCTTCGTCAAGCTCCAGCGCACCAAGATTTTGTGCCGTCTCCAGGTCGCCGACAATCAGGGCACGTAATAGCGGACTGGGTAAAATATCCAGCGGCATGACGTCTTCATAGTTGCCTATCGGTACCATTGCGCGCACGCTACCATTGGTGGTGGAAGTCATGTTGAGTTTTTTGCCGCCGCCGAACCAGCGCGACAGATAGATAGGCAGCACCGAATGTTTGTCAATGCCGGGTGATAGCCAGCCCAAAAACTCGCGCTCGCGACCTTCGGCAATAACCGATATCTGATTAGCATAGCGGCCGAGATAGATAACGGCGCCTGCCGCCTTGCGGCCGGACAGAACTGAGCCGGATATGGCTCGATACTCGCCCGACGTAAGCTGGCCGGCGCACAGCTCGTCAATATTCGCGCCCAAACGGGTACGCAGTAAGCGTGGTTGCTGCACCATCGGCCCGGCGAGTGAGACGACGCGCTCGGTGTAAAGCTGGCCGGTAGTAAACAGTTTGCCAAGCGCTATCACGTCCTGATAACCGATGGTCCACACCACTTTCGCAAAATGAACCGGGTCCAAATGGTGTATATGCGTGCCCGCCAGCCCAGCGGGATGCGGACCGGCAAAGCTCTCCGTATGCACCCGCTGGTGCTGCACCACAGGCGCTTTGCTATCCTCCGCAACCGCTACAAACACTTTGCCTTCGGTGAGCCTGGTGAGCAAGATAACGCCGTTGGCAAAATCCTGCTCGTGCTCGGCGATAACGATAGCAGGGTCGCCCGCCAGCGGATTTGTATCGGTCGCCGTGACAAAGATTGAATGCGGCTGAGTATCGGGTGCCGGCACCTTGCTGAGAGGGCGCGTGCGCAGCGCCGTCCACAGGCCGCTGTTGATCAAATTTTCTTTTACCTGCTCGCCGCTGAGGCTATCGAGCTCGCCTGCTTCATAGCTGGCAAACGTCAGCGGGTTGTCTTCCTGCAGCTCGATCACCAGCGATTCAAATACGCGCTTGGCGCCACGGTTGATAGCACTAACGATGCCGCTTGCCGGCGCTGTGTATTGCACGCCTTCGGTTTTTTTATCGGTAAACAGCGGCTGGCCGGTGCGCACCAGGTCGCCTTCCGCTACCAGCATGGTAGGTTTCATGCCGACGTAATCGAATCCAACAAGAGCAACTGATCGTAGCGCTGGCCCTGCATGTATTTTTTGTTCAGGCTGACCTGCAATAGGAAGATCGAGGCCGCGTTTAATTTTAATCATAAAGAGAAATGCCTTAACCCGCTCAGAATGGGCAGTAATCCACGATAGGAGAGAACCAACACTTTCGCAACTAGACGAATAGATAGTTGCAATTTTAAAGCACCAACCGTCTTTATTGGGGTACCCCTCGGGTCCCCAGGCTTCAGGTGCCTCCCAAGCATTTGGAGCAATTGACAAACCAGCCGCTTAGGTAAACGGCGCAAGTATAATAGCCCTTACCTCGAAACGCTATATTGCTGCGGTAATTGTGCCGGAAAAATCACGCGCCGGGGTAAACCGCTAATTGTACGCCGGCCATCTGCTCCAACACACGATACACCTGACAGGCATAGCCAAACTCATTATCGTACCAATAATACGCAACCACGTTTTTCCCATTAACGATGGTTGCCTGCGCGTCGAAGATACAGGCGTGCCGCGAACCAACAAAATCGGAGGAGACTACCTCCGGTGACGCCGTGTAGTCAATTTGATCGCGCAGATTCGAGTGCAGTGAGACACGCCGCATAAAGTCGTTAAACTCAGTTACCGTCGTTTCCCGGTTTAGAGTGAGATTCAGGATCGCCATAGACACATCCGGCGTTGGTACGCGTATAGCGTTACCCGTCAACTTACCCTGCATTGTCGGCAACACTTTTGCAACGGCCTTGACCGCGCCGGTTTCGGTTAACACCATATTCAGCGGCGCACTGCGTCCACGGCGATTGCCTTTATGAAAGTTGTCGATCAAGTTTTGATCGTTAGTGTAAGCGTGTACTGTTTCGACGTGACCGTGGTGTACGCCAAATTCGTCGTCCAGCGCTTTCAGCGGCGGCACAATCGCGTTAGTAGTACACGACGCGGCCGACACTATGCGGTCGTCGCCGGTCAGCTCCTCATTGTTAATGCCAAACACGATATTTTTGAGGTCACCTTTACCAGGCGCGGTCAGCAATACGCTTTTCACACCTTTGGACTTTAGATGTAAACCAAGCCCCTGCTCGTCACGCCAGATACCGGTGTTGTCGATAATAATCGCGTCGTTAATACCATACTCGGTGTAGTCAATTTGATCCGGCGAATCGGCATGGATCACCTTGATCTCGTTGCCGTTAGCCACGAAAGAGCCGCGCTCCTCGTCAACGCGGATGGTGCCGTTAAAGGTGCCGTGAATGGAGTCGCGGCGCAGCAGGCTGGCGCGCTTTATCAGGTCGTCATCGCCGCCCTTGCGCACCACAATGGCACGAATACGCAGCATATTGCCAGCGCCCACTTTCTCAATCAACAGGCGCGCCATCAGGCGGCCGATGCGACCAAAGCCGTATAGCACCACGTCTTGTGGCTTGCTCAGCGTTTGCTCCTTGCTGCTAATCAGATCGCCAAGCTTAGCGCGCAGGAATTGTTCGGGCGATCCGGCGCCCTCAGACGACATATATTCGACTGCCAGACGGCCGATGTCGATATTTGCCGGCCCCAGGTCAAGCTCCGCCAGAACTTGCATTAACGGGTAGGTTTCAAATTCAGACAGCTCGTTTTTTTCTACCTGACGTACAAAACGATGTGACTTCATTAGATTCAATACGGAACGACCAACCAGCGAGCGACCATAGATAAATGTAGTCACGTTGCGGCGATACAATTTACCTACCAGCGGAATCATTGCCTCCGCTAGTGCTTCGCGTTCTTTCCAATCGGAAAAGTAATCATCGGGCCGTTGACGCGTCTGTTGAGTCACTTTTTCCCCTTAGAGCTATGCAGCTGCTGATAAAAAACGCGCCATTATCGGCGGTTCGCGCCTGCAGTTCAACACGTAATAGTCCGGGTCCTCGGCAAACTCTGCGCTGCAGTTTATAGCGCGAATCAGTTACCATAGCGGCTTTTTTGTCAGCGAAACATGTTGCTTAGTAGTCCTCTGGACCCTCCCCTGCCACAAAACACCGCTCAACGTAGCAACTGGCCCGTAATGCACGGTGCCGGCAATTCGATCGCCATTGCCAGCGCCGCCGAGCACCATAGCGGATTGACCGTGGTGATTTGCGTGGACAGCAGCCAAAGCCTGCAACTTGAAGAAGAACTGCGGTTTTTTTCTCACGAGCCGGTGGTACACCTGCCTGACTGGGAAACGCTGCCCTACGACAGCTTTTCGCCCCATCAGGACATCATCTCCGAGCGACTGCGCACCTTCTACCGCATCGCGGAGTTACAGCGCGGCATATTAGTCGTGCCCATTACCGCGCTGATGCAGTGCACGGTAGCGCCGCATTACATCGCGCAAAACAGTCTGGTGCTGGCGAAAGGCGAAACGCTGTCTATTTCCAACTTTCGCGCCAAGCTACAAAGCAGCGGCTATCGGAATGTGGAAACGGTATTTGAGCACGGCGAGTTTGCCGTGCGCGGCGCTATTATCGATGTGTTTCCAATGGGCAGTAAATTCCCGATTCGCATCGAACTGTTTGACGATGAAATCGACTCACTGCGCAGCTTTGATACGGAAACGCAGCGCACCAATGACCGGCTCGAAAGCATTAATATGTTGCCGGCCAAGGAATTTCCGCTCAACAGCGACGGCATACAGACATTTCGTCACAATTGGCACGCCAGCTTTGATGTTAACCATTCGGCCTGCCCGATTTATCAGGATATCAGCAGCGGCGTCGCCAGCCCTGGCATTGAATATTATCTGCCACTGTTTTTTGATCGCCGCTATACGCTGCTGGATCACTTGCCGGCTGCGGCGCTGATCATTCAATCGGCTGGCGTGCACCCAGCAGCGGAGCATTTCTGGCAGGAGATCGTCAGCCGTCACACCGAATACGGTGTCGATCCGTTGCGGCCGCTGCTGCCGCCGCAGCAGGTATTTCTGCGGGTCGATGAGCTGTTCGCGGCGCTCAAATCATTTGCCGGCGTGCAGCAGCAGGACGCAAATAATGAACCGGCAGACAGTAGCGCGCCAGGCACAAAGCCATTGCCCGCAATTGACGTTAACAGTCAGTTGGCGCAACCCCTGCAAAAGCTGCAGCAGTTGTTGGCTGACAGCGGCGCACGCGTGCTGTTCTGCTGCGAGTCTGCCGGCCGCCGCGAAACCATGCTGGAGCATTTGCAAACCATTGGCGTAAAGCCCACCCAGGTTGCTCATTGGACTGAGTTTGTCGCTGGCGAGGCGCAATACAACATTGCCGTTGCACCCGTCTATGTGGGCTGCCAACTGCCGGCTGATGAAATACTTATCATCACCGAAGATCAATTATTTGGCCATCGTGTGCGGCAACGCCGGCGGCGCGATTCCGAGCCGGGCGTTAGCGCCGACCTGATAATCAAAAACCTGACTGAGCTGCGCATCGGCGCGCCGGTGGTGCACATTGAGCATGGTGTGGGGCGCTACCGCGGCCTGATCACCCTCAGCGTTGACAATAACGCCAGCGAATTTCTGCATCTGGAATACGCCGACAACGCACAGCTGTACGTGCCCGTTACCGCGCTGCATATGATTAATCGCTACAGCGGCGCTGAAGATGATTTGGCACCGTTACACAGGCTCGGCAGCGATCATTGGCAAAAGGCGCGGCGCAAGGCGGCCGAAAAAGTCGCCGACGTAGCCGCCGAGCTATTGGAAATTTATGCGCAGCGAGCGGCGCGCAAAGGCTTTAAATTCAGCAACCCTGAAGCGGATTACCGCCGCTTTGCCGACATGTTCCCGTTTGAGGAAACAGTTGATCAACAGACAACAATTAGTGCCGTGATGGACGATATGCTCTCTGACACCGCCATGGACCGCCTGGTGTGCGGCGATGTCGGCTTTGGTAAAACCGAAATCGCCCTGCGTGCCGCCTTTATCGCCGCCCAGAACAGCAAACAAGTAGTTGTGTTAGTGCCGACCACTCTGCTCGCCGCGCAGCACTTCGACACGTTCAAGGATCGGTTCGCCGATTGGCCGGTAACCATTGAAATGTTGTCGCGCTTTAGAAGCGCGAAAGAGCAGAAGGTGATTGAAAAACGCCTGCAGCAAGGCAGCATTGACATCGTCATTGGCACGCATAAATTGCTGCAGAAGAAATTGCGCTATAAAGCCCTCGGCTTGCTCATCATTGACGAGGAACATCGCTTCGGGGTGAAACAGAAAGACGCGTTAAAAGCCATGCGCAGCGAGGTCGACATTCTGACCCTGACCGCCACGCCGATTCCGCGCACGTTAAATATGTCGATCGCCGGACTTCGCGACCTGTCCATCATTGCCACCCCGCCAGCACGGCGGCTGTCGGTAAAAACGTTTGTGCGTGAGCGGCAGGATCCAGTGGTACGCGAGGCGATTTTGCGCGAGATACTGCGCGGCGGCCAGGTTTATTATTTACACAATGAGGTAAAAACCATAGAACGCACTGCCGCAGTGCTTGCCGAGCTGGTGCCCGAGGCGCGCTGCGTAATTGGCCACGGGCAGATGCGCGAGCGCGATCTGGAACAGGTGATGTCGGATTTTTATCACAAGCGTTTCAACGTGCTGGTATGCACCACGATTATTGAGACGGGTATAGACGTACCCACGGCGAATACCATCATCATCGAGCGCGCTGACAAGTTTGGCCTGGCGCAGCTGCACCAACTGCGCGGCCGCGTTGGACGCTCACACCATCAGGCGTATGCATACTTGTTCACCCCGCCAATTAAAAATGTCACCAAAGATGCGCTCAAACGGCTGGAGGCCATCGAGCAGGCCGGCGACCTGGGCGCCGGCTTTACCCTGGCAACCCACGACCTGGAAATACGCGGTGCAGGCGAGCTGTTGGGCGAAGAACAAAGCGGGCAAATTCAGAATATCGGTTTTTCACTGTATATGGACATGCTGGACCGTGCCGTTAAAGCACTGCGAAACGGCGAGCAGCTGGACCTGGAGCATCCGTTCAGCGTGACCAGTGACATCAACCTGCGCGTACCGGCGCTGATACCGGACGATTACCTGCCGGATGTACACAATCGACTCATCATGTACAAACGCATTGCCTCCGCCGAAGACGACGCCACGCTGCTGGCACTGCGCGAAGAAATGGTCGACCGCTTCGGCGTGCTGGCCGAACCAATCAAGAACTTGTTTCGCAGCGCTACCCTGCGGCGGCAGGCCAACGACTTGGGCATCGCCAAGATTGACGCCGGCCCGGCGGGCGGGCGCATTGAATTCACGAGTAAAACCAGGGTCGAACCGTTTGCACTGGTAACGCTGGTGCAACAGCAGTCTGCGACCTATAAAATGCAGGGTGCGAGCAGCCTTAAATTTACTATGGATCTGGCTGATATCGAAGACCGTTTTCAGTTCGTAGAGGGCTTGTTAGTCAAGCTGGGCAAACCGATGGCCGCATGAACCTGGAAACCGCAAGAGTAATACAACGTAACAGCAGAGAAGCTTTATATGCCTGACATTCGAAAAGCGTTTGGCGCGATCCTATTTATTGCATGTACGGCGCTTGGCGGTGCGCCGGCGGTCGCGCAACAGCGTTGGTTTACGATTGAATTACTTATATTTAAAAACGGTGGCACGGCCTGGCAGCAAGAAGACTGGGACCGTAATCCGGAGCTTTACTACCCGCAGCCACTGTTAATTGCTTCGGCCTTGTCATCGTCTGATGACAGCGATACGCCCATCAAAGAACTCGAATTTGACGGCGCGCTGGCAGATGCCGCTGAAAAACTCATGGCAACTGGCGAATATCGAATCTTATACAGTCGCCGCTGGCAGCAAGGCTTGTTGAAAACCAAAGACGCGCCCAACCTGCTGATAACCGGTGGTAATCCGCACGGTTCTCACTACGAGTTGGAAGGCTCAATCAAGTTCAGCGTAGAGCGCTATTTGCACGCCAATGCCAACCTGTGGTTCACCGCATTCGGCGAGCCGGACCAGCGCAGTGAGCCCGTTACAGAAGATAGCACGGACACTGCCGAGCAGCCGTCCAAGTACGACTGGTCAAACGATGGTTTCCGCGCTGGCAATAATCAGACAGACACAGAGGCCGAAGCAGACGAGGAATGGGACGGCTTCGACGAAGATTTTAGCGAGGACTTTGAAGAGCCCATGACGTTACCTAACCCACCCTGGAACAGCGACTACATTGGCCCGCAGGACTCGGTCATTCGGGTTGTGACCTTGCGCCAAACGCGCCGCATGCGCAGTATGGAAACCCACTACATTGATCACCCTTCGATAGGCATCCTGATTCGCATCGAACCGGTACCTGACGCTGACAACGGCGAGGATTGACGCCACCAGGGGCGTTTTCCTTCACTGCCAAGCGGCGTTACATGACGCCTTATTAGACTATTTTTTGATTTCATAACCGCTCTGATATAACGAATATATACAAGCCAGCGGTATGGCCTGTTATGTTTTCGTTGTTTCGGTTTCAAGCTACTGAAATACCAGTGCTTGCCATTCCCGCCTTAAAAACGCTTCGCTAAACTCCGCACACTGCGGTGTTTTTGCCGTGCGAGCCAGCGCTAGACTTGCGCGGCACAACTGCTATGTTGGGCGCGTTGACCCTACATATCTCAGGTGTTACAAATGAATCAATTATCACCACACGTCGGCGCTTGGTACACAGATGTTCAGCTCGGTGCTGTGTTTGAAGTCGTCGCCCTTGATGAAGAAGATCAGACGGTAGAGACCCAATACCTGGACGGAGAGATCGGTGAGTTTGATTTTGAATCATGGAGTGACCTGATTCTGGAGCCGTCGTCCGGGCCGGAAGACTGGCGCAGGCCATTCGAAATTGGCGATGAACTCGACTCTGATTCAGCCTCCCTGGGCATCGACTGGTCCAACGCAATCAACCAGATTGAAGCCGAAATCAGCATAGACTTCAGCGAGCTGTAACGCGGCTGGCTAATTGTTCGGCTGCTCTGCCAGGCTGTCGTAATGGCGTAACACGATAGCCGCTGCCGCCGCAGGCGTGTCGACCAGGTGAAACAGGTCAAGATCTTTCCCAACGATACAGCCGTTGGTCAGCATAGTATCCCGCATCCACTGCACCAGCCCCTGCCAGTAACTTGTACCAAACAGCACAATCGGAAATGGCTGCACTTTCACAGTCTGCACCAGGGTTAGCGCCTCGAATAGCTCGTCCATAGTGCCAAAACCACCGGGGAAAATCACAAAGCCCACCGCGTGCTTTACAAACATAAATTTGCGCACAAAGAAGTAGCGGAAGTTGATGCTGATATCGTGATACGCATTGTTGGTCTGCTCTTCCGGCAGCGTGATATTCAAGCCAACCGATGCACCAGGTTTATCGTGTGCACCGCGATTGGCGGCTTCCATAATGCCGGGCCCGCCGCCGGAAATAACCGCCAGGTTACGTTCCGCCAGCAGCCCGGCCAACTCCTGAGCATGCTTGTAAAATTCATTGTCGGGGCCCAAGCGGGCACTGCCGTAGATCGACACCGCACTGCCCAACTTAGCAAGCTTTTCAATGCCCTGCACTAACTCCGACTGAATTCGCAACACCCGCCAGGCTTCAATGACCTTGCTCTCATCCATTTATTATTACCTCAGTAGCAGCGGGTCGCAGCGTAAGTGGCATAGCGCCTTGGCTGACGAGACCCGTCCGATTTACACGTTGGATAGGCCGCGAAGCCACGTTAATCCACCGCTATGTTTTTGACGCCCTGGTGGGCGACGCTAACGCGCGTCCACTTTTGTACTTTAGCAAGGCGCCACCAAGCTTAAGTGTAGCCGACGATGTAAATCAATTCGTTGCGCTGGCTTCAATACCTGTGAAAAACAGCTTGCATCGAGGCTCTTGCTGTATATAATCACAGTAACTGTATATTTGAACAGGCAGGCAGATGATCAAACTTACCGCGCGACAAGAACAAATACTGGCGTTAATTAAACGCCATATTGAAGATACGGGCTACCCTCCGACACGCGCCGACATAGCGCAGGAGCTTGGCTTCAAATCGCCAAACGCCGCAGAAGAGCACCTGAAAGCACTAGCACGCAAGGGCGCGATCGAAGTCATTGCCGGGGCATCGCGCGGCATTCGCATTCCCGATATGCAGCCTGGCATTCCTATCGTCGGTCAAGTTGCGGCCGGTGAACCGATACTGGCACAGGAACATATTGAAGATTATTGCGAAGTGCCCGCTAAACTGTTCCACCCACGCGCCGATTTTTTCCTGCGCGTCAAAGGCTTGAGCATGATCAACGCCGGTATTCTTGAAAATGATTTACTGGCGGTGCATAAAACACCCGACGCGCGCAACGGCCAGATTATTGTGGCGCGTATTGACGACGAAGTCACCGTAAAGCGCCTGCACCGAGGCCGCAGTAAGCAGCAGTTGACCTTGCTGCCGGAAAACCCCGATTTTGAACCCATCCAGGTCGATCTGCGCAAGCAATCCTTCAGTATCGAAGGTCTGAGTGTCGGCGTCGTTCGCATAGGGAGTCACTGATGATATTAGCTACACAGCAATTCAAACAACTGACATTTCTCGCCACACCAGAGGGCAATCCCCTGCCCGTCATGCCACTTTGCAAGCGTGAACGCCGTCAAACTCATGTCACCGACCTGGTGTTGGGCGATCTCAGCCCGGGGCAAACGGAATTACTGCTCGGTGCACTGGGGTTTTTGGCCAGCTCTCAACAAACCTGGATCAGCTGGGTAAACCCACCACACACGGCCCAGCTATGGTTACGCGAGCGAGCGCCAAGCGCTATGCAAATTCGGCTGCTACATCCAGACTCACAACATAGCGCCTTTCATTTGCTATATAAAACAGTGCAGGCCGGCAACAATGCCTGGGTGGTAGGAAACGCGATAGAAATATCGGCGCGGGAACGAGAGATATTAGAACAGGCTGCAGAGCACCACGGTTGTCGCTTGTTATTGGTCAGCCAACGACCACAGCACCATTAGCCGGTAAAATTAGTGCAGCACGCGATGTTGCGGAGTTTCCTCTTCCTGCTCTATCTCTTCGATAGCAAGCGCATTTTCTTCCGCATTCATTTCTGCCGCCGCTTCAATACCGGCCTGAATCATCACGCGCGCGATCTCTAACTTAGAGTCGGGCATATAGTGTCGCGACTCGTCTGAAAAGCGAATATTGACCAGAGGTTCACCTTCGCTGTCAGCACGTTTCAACACGATGTCGCCGTTCGCCAGCTCGATTATTTCCAGAAAAGAAGAAGTCAAATAAGTCTCCAGGTTGCTGGCTAAAATGCTTCACCAGTCGCAGGAATGTGGTACGAGTTTAACAGCGATCTGCGCGTTAGCCAAACCGTTTTAATTGTGTCGGACCCGCTGTGACTGTGGTTTACGTCTTAATAACTCGGTGTTAGAGGACCTTGAAACACCAGCGATTCACCATTCCTGGGCCATATCACGCTGCTGTTGAATACAGATTCGCAACGCTTGATACACTTCGTAGCAGTATGAATAGCTGAGCTTATTCTCTACAATATCATCGACCTGTACGACATTGATCAGCCCATCTTGAAATGCTGTTGCCGCCTGTTTCGGCGTTGTCTGCACGCCTGCATGAGCAATAGTTAGCAGCGAATGTGGCCATTGTTGCTGCATTTCCAGGTTCACCAGCTGGTCCACTTCGGCTATGTGCAACTGCTGTTTGGCCAATGCTTCAGCGAGCGCTGTGGCACTCAAGGGCGCCTGTGCAGTCAAACCCTGTGCAGTCGCGATTTCGCTTAAAAAGCAGCGATAGGCCAGGCCCAGCTCCAGCAGCACAGCTTCAGCCAGTGCTGCCACCAGGCGTGTATCCGCCGTTGCGTCTTGCAGCGCTACCAATAAAATTTTTACCCGCGATAATTTTTGATTGGTTTGATTGCGCATTGGTCGCACCGCATTAATAGAAACCGAAACTAAGCCTTTTTCTTCGCCTTTTTGACCGCTTTGGGTTTGGCCTGTTCCTCAACCCATTTCCCGCCGGCATAAAAGGCGCGCCAGCCGGTCGCCTTGCCATCAACTTCGCTGAGTAAATATTGTTCTTTGGTCTTGCGACTGTAGCGAATAACGGCAGCATTGCCGTCCGGGTCTTGAGTCGGACCAGAAAACATAAACTTGTATTTAGGATCAATTGCGTCTTTGTGTGGCAAGATCTCGCTTAGCAACGGCGCTCGCGTTTCTCTATTTTTCGGAAACTGACTCGCTGCAAGAAACATGCCGGCCGCGCCGTCGCGCAGTACATAGTGATCGTCCACTTTGACACACTCCAGTTCAGGCATGGGCACCGGGTCCATTTTCGGCGGCGCCGCTTCGCCATTGCGCAGCAGTTTGCGGGTATTTTTGCAGTCCTCATTGGTGCAACCGAAATATTTGCCAAAACGGCCGGTCTTCAGCTGCATCTCCGCGCCGCATTTATCGCATTCGAGCACCGGGCCTTCATAGCCCTTGATTTTGAAGCTACCCTCCTCGATTTCATAGCCAGCACAATCAGGGTTGTTACCGCACACATGCAGTTTATGACCCTCATCGATTAGATAGCTGTCCATTGCCGTATTACAAATTTTACAACGTCGGCGTTCACGCAGCAGCAGCGACTCTTGCTCGGAGTCATCGTCGGCATCGGCGCTGACAACCTCATCGCCATGCACCAGATTGATAGTGTTTTTACAGCGCTCTTTGGGTGGCAGCGCGTAGCCTGAACAGCCGAGGAATACGCCGGTGCTGGCGGTACGAATTTGCATAGGACGCCCGCATTTAGCGCACGGCAGGTCAATTTCTGTCGGCGTGTTGCCGCGCATACCGCCCTCTTCGCTTTCAGCAAGATCTATCTGAGCTCGAAAATCCGTATAGAACTCATCCAGCAACGCCTTCCACTGACGTTTACCGTTGGCAATTTCGTCCAGCGCCTGCTCCATATTGGCGGTAAAGCTGTAGTCCATCAGATCCTTGAAATTTTCGGCAAGGCGATCGGTCACAATATCGCCCATTTTCTCAGCATAGAAGCGTCTGTTCTCTACCCGCGCGTAGCCGCGATCCTGAATCGTCGAGATAATCGATGCGTAGGTTGAAGGCCTGCCTATGCCAAGTTTTTCCAACTCTTTAACCAGACTGGCCTCGGTGAAGCGCGGCGTCGGTTTGGTAAAATGCTGGCTCGGGTCGAGTCGCTGTAAATCGAGCGTGTCGCCCTGCTTCACATCGGGCAGCAAAACATCTTCATCTTTTTTAGTCTGCGGTGGCAGTACTTTCGTGAAGCCGTCGAAGATAACAATGCGACCACTAACGCGCAGCTCGAACTGTTCGGCACTGACCAGCAAGCGCGTGCTCATAAATTTCGCCGGTGTCATTTGGCAGGCGACGAACTGGCGCCAGATAAGGCCATACAAGCGTTCTGCGTCGCGCTCCATGCCTTGTAGCTGTTCCGGCGCAACTGTCACATCCGAGGGTCGAATTGCTTCGTGTGCTTCCTGCGCGCCTTGCTTGCTACCGTAAAGATTGGGCGCTTCCGGCAGATATTTTTTGCCGTATTTGTGCTCGATAAAATCACGGCAGTTTGCCACTGCATCCTGACTCAGGTTGGTAGAGTCAGTACGCATATAGGTAATGTAGCCAGCCTCGTACAATCGCTGTGCCATCATCATGGTCTTTTTGACGGAATAGCTGAGTCGTGTGCTGGCAGCCTGCTGTAGTGTAGACGTAATGTATGGCGCCGACGGTTTCGATTGGGTGGGTTTGTCTTCACGCTTGGCAATCGCGTATTGCGCGGTCTCCAGTATTTTCAGTGCGGCATCGGTCTGTTCTTTGGTATTGGGCCGAAAATTGTCGCCTTTATGTTTCTTAACAGCCAGTTTCAGCGGTGCATTGGCCGCGGTCAGCACATGCGCGTCGACTTCCCAAAACTCCTCAGGCACAAACGCGTGTATCTCGCGCTCGCGCACAACCAGTAAGCGCACGGCAACCGACTGCACCCTGCCGGCCGACAAGCCGCGCGCGACTCTAGCCCACAGCAGTGGCGATAGCATAAATCCCACCACCCGATCGAGAAACCGGCGAGCCTGCTGGGCATTAACGCGCTTTAAATCCAGCTCGCCGGGATCAGAAAATGCTTCCTGGATGGCATTTTTTGTAATTTCGTTAAAAATCACGCGACTATAGCGGCTGTCATCGCCGCCAATGGTCTCGCGCAGATGCCAGGCAATGGCCTCTCCTTCTCGGTCAAGGTCAGTCGCGAGATAAATGTGGTCGGCGTCATTGGCCAGCCGCTGTAGCTCACTTACGACTTTCTCCTTACCCGGTAGCACCTGGTAATTCGCCTTCCAGCCGGCTTCCGGGTCGATTCCCATGCGCCGGATGAGCTGCTGCTTTGACTTCTGTTTTTGATGTGCTTTCTTTTTGACGGGAGACATTTTGCGCGTTATCGCAGCAGCCTTGGCGCGCTCCTTAGGATCCAGCTTGCTGCCATTAGCCGACCCACTGGTAGGCAAATCGCGAATATGGCCAACGCTGGATTTCACTATAAAATCCTTGCCCAGATACTTGTTAATCGTCTTGGCTTTGGCTGGCGACTCAACAATAACGAGTGATTTTCCCATACTTTTCTTCGACCAATGAAGTTTTGCGTTAACAAAAAGCGCACATATATACGGACTGATGCCAGCCCGGTCAAGGGCGGAGTCCACAGTTTTACAGCCATTAGGCTAGTTCAATGCCGGCAGAATGCTAACTCTGGCGACCAAAAATTAAGTATCCGAATTTCGCCGTTGTACACATATTCGCTATTTTGACTGGTTTTTAGTCAGCTGTTGATTGTCGAGGCGCGCTATCACACTTTTCAGAAGTTTCGGACTGCGCTAGACTCATGCTCGCCCATCACATCAGCATTTAAGGAAAATACCAGCTATGGCAATGTATGATCACATATTACTCTGCACCGATTTAAGCGACGAATCTGCTCAAGTTGTGGCCAGAGCGGTAGCGCTGCGCGATGGCAGCTCGGCAAAATTGAGCGCTATTCATATTATCGAGCCGCTGAGCTTTGCCTACGGCGGCGACATTCCCATGGACTTCTCCAACGTGCAGGCAGAGATACAAAAGCAAGCCAGCAAGCAGCTGGCAGAGTTTGCCAGCGAACATGCTATGGCAGAAGCCGATCAACACATCGTCGTTGGCAGAGCCGAAACCGAAATCCACCGTTTTGCTAAAGAGAAAAAGGTAGATTTGATTGTGGTCGGCAGCCATGGACGACATGGCCTTGCATTACTCCTGGGATCTACCGCAAACGGTGTGTTGCACGGCGCCGATTGCGACGTTCTTGCCGTGCGAGTGAAATAAATTAATTTCACTCCAGCCCGCCCCTGCATTTTTGGCTATTATATAAATAGCCAAAAATAACGACAGCGAGCCGTTCCTAAGGCGCCGCCTGTTTTTTGTGCTTTTCTTCCCAACGCTTTCACTATATTGAGTCAAAGCTGAAAATCAGAGCTATGCGTTTTATTCCTTCAGGCTTGAGTGGCGGTTATTTTCGGCTCGCGTTCCGCGCCTTTTCTATAACGTTAGTTTATGTAGCGCTGTGCAGCGCTGCAGCGACGGCTACCGGCGGTGAGTTACAACAGCAGCGCGCCGATTATCAACGCGCTCAGAAACTGTTGCGTGAAGGCAAGCTCAAGCAATTTAAAAAGACCGCCAGGGCGCTAAAGCGATACCCCCTCTACCCCTACCTACAACTGCAGGAACTTAGTCGTCGGCTGCGTACGGCGAACGTCAAGGAGGTGCAAAATTTTATTGAGGAGCACAAGCAGTTCAGTATTGCCAGTCGTTTGCACAGCCGCTGGTTGTATAGTCTGGCAGGTGGCCGACAGTGGCAAACCTTCCTGCAATTTTATGACGACTCCCAGGTTGGCACCGAGCTGCGCTGCTACTATCTTCGCGCCCTGATCGAGACCGGTAAAACTGAAGTCGCCTTCGCCGGCGTGCCGTCAATCTGGCTAGCCGCCAATTCGCAGCCAAAATCCTGTGACCCGTTATTTGAACGCTGGAAAGATGCCGGTAAACTGACCGACAAACTGACCTGGCGACGCATGCAGATGGCGCTGGAAAGAGGCGAGGTTAACCTGGCGCGTTATCTCAGCAAACTGCTAAAAACAACTAACTATAAAACTGCTGCGGCCACTTTTCTGGAAGTACACCAGAACCCAAATCGGGTTAAGAAGCTGGCCTCGAAGCAACAACTGACCGCACTCAACGCCAACGTCTTTTTACACGGTATTCGCCGCTGGGCCCGCACCGACGTGGAGGCAGCAGCCAAACTATTTGACAAGTCGATGGCGCGCTTTCAGTTTGATGCCGCTGAACTCAATGAGGCCAGGATTTCGCTGGCGTACCGCTTTCTGATCGCGCCGTCAAAGTTCGGTGCAAAATGGCTGGGTGAGCAAGCTGAAAGCAGCAGCGACAGCCGCTTACTGGAATATGCGGCGCGCATGGCGCTGCTGCGACAAGACTGGCCACAATTGCTGGCGACCCTCGAACTTATGCCTCCTGCTTTAAGTCAACAAATGCGTTGGCGCTATTGGGCAGCAAGAGTTCAGCAGCAACAAAAAAATACGGCAACCGCCGACGCCATTTACACTGAGCTCGCTGACAAGCGCGATTTCTACGGCTTCCTCTCCGCCATTGAGCTCGGTAAAACCTTCGATTTTAACGATCGTGCGCTGCGCCCGAGCAGCGAGTTGATCCAGCAAGTTGCCGAACTGCCGGGTATGAAAATGGCGCTGGAGCTGTATGCCGTTGGCCAGCCCAACAACGCACGTCGGGAGTGGGCGTACGCATTACGCGGAGCACCCGACCTCACCATGGTCGCGGCCGCCACATTGGCGCAGCAATGGGGTTGGAACAACCAGGCCATTAACACCACAATAAAAGCCGAAACCTGGAACGAACTGACGCTACGCTTCCCGTTGAGTTTCATCGACTACATGAAACGCGGCGCGCGCATCGCGGATATAGATCTCGCGTGGATGTACGCCATTGCCAGACAGGAAAGCGCAATGAAACCGGACGCGATCTCGCCGGTAGGTGCGCGCGGCCTGATGCAGCTTATGCCCGCCACCGCCCGCGAAACGGTGCAGCGCTCGCAGCTGCCGCTCAACAAGCCGCAATTACTTAATGAAAAACACAATTCTCTGATCGGCTCTGCGCACTTGTCTGAATTGATGGACTACTACGATAACAATCGTATCCTCTCCAGCGCCGCGTACAATGCCGGCCGGCGTAATGTCGACGACTGGCTAAAGCGCAGCAATAAGCCTTTAGCGTTTGATGTATGGATAGAAACCATCCCCTTCCGGGAAACACGTGGCTATGCGCAAAACGTATTGATGTTCGCCAGCATATACGACTACCGTATGGGCGACACGATTCGCTTCGTTCATCCCGCAGAGACGATGATTAAGCAATAGCCTCTAACAAATCGATTGTGTCGCCAGTGCTGATGTTGCCATTAGCCTGGTGGATTAGATTCTGTCCAAAATAAACGCCGCCGTGACCACGGCGATGCCGCGCCAGCGCGCGCGCTACCTGCGGCTCTTGCTGTGCGGTGGCGGGATTAATTGACGGAATGACACAGCGCGCGCAGGGTTTTACCACACGACAGTCGACACTGCCTATGCGCAGTTGGCACCAGCTATCTTCCGCGTAGGCGCTGGCGCCGCTGACCACAATGTTGGGACGAAACCGCTGCATTGCGATAGGCTGATCAAGGTGGCTATTAAACGCCTGCAGAGACGCCTCTCCGATTAGCAGCAACGGGAAACCATCGGCGAAGCTGACAGCATCGCCAGTTTGCGCAAAATCCTGATTTACCACCCGCAACGCGCTGTCAGGCATATAGACGAAGCGCGCCGCAACGCCTAAATACGCGCTGATCCAGCGTTCGGCTAGCTCGCCTCCGTACACGGCGAGCACGCTGTCATTCCAAATGACTACCGGCTGAGTCAGTTCGTTAGACGCCACTAGTGACAACGACAGTGGTTCAGCTTGAGGGGCGCTCAAATGTATTGTCGCTGACTTTAACTCCAGCTTTACCTCAACCTGTGCAAGCTTCGGGTATTCGCGCTGGGTAATAAAATGTCCCTGCGCATTCACAATCATCCAGCGCCTGTCCCACGCCGGTCCACCGGCAATCAGCTGCATTGTTTTGAGCGGCACCGCGCCCAGTGATTTAACCGGGTAAATGTAAAGCTGACTAACGACGATACTCATGTTAAGAACTGCCGCAAGTCGCTGCGAGTAAACGGCCAGTTTAATTCTGTATCAGTATCGTCGCGGTGCAATACCGGAATGGTTAACGCATAACGCTGCATTAGTTGATCTGATTCACTAATATCCTTGCGCAGCAAGAATTCTTGCGTGCGTGCCAGTTCGGGCACAATAAGGGCTTCGGCCTGCTCGCAAAGGTGGCACGCCGACGTGTTAAACAAGGTAAGAGTTCGCATCAACTCATTTTAACATGGACGTAAATATGAGCACTGATTGGCTAGGCAGACGCTTTGCGTGAGGCCTTAACCTGCACGTCGCGGCTGCGACTGGCGCTGGCACAGCAGCGCCGCCAGCAACATCAGCATGCCGAAGTCGGCAGAAGAACCCCCTCCTCCGCCGCTGGAGGAAGCCGGCTGGCCTTCACTGGCAGCGCGGGCGACAGGTTTGATGGCAAATTCGGCGTCATCCTTGAAAATGGTGCCAGGCGGTGCCGGCACGACGCTAAAATTAGCGACCAGCAGATTGTTATCGGCCAGCGTGTCGAGCAAATCGGTTGATCCGCCGACACTGGCAGTGTGCGAATAGGCAGCGGCATCTTCCTTGCCGCGAGCCACAACCCTGAGGTTGGCAATGTCGCCAGGATTCTCCAGCGTGCAAGCATACGCTTGCATGCTGTCAGCCACTTCGCAGGCAGCACCATTTAAAGTGACAGCAACAAACCTGCCCTGCTCTGCCGGTACGGAGCCTACCACGCGTAACTGCGGCAGCGCCAGAAATGTTGCGTTAGTTTGCACCGTATATTCCGTTATAAATGCTTCGCCGGCGATTACCTCGCTGGCGTTTTCGGTATTGGCGCTTATCGCAATGTCGACCGGAAAATTAAAGCATTGCTGCGGTCGGCTGATGGTAGAAATTGTTTGCTTCATCTCACTGATACTGCAGCTGGAAAATTGACTGCTGCCAGCGCTTACCCGAGGACTCATAATAAAGCCGCCAGCGCAGCTGTTGCCCTGGTTGCTGTCAGAATCATGATTCGCACCGAAATTGTGACCAAGTTCATGCGCCACTACTAACGCTGTCAAGGCCGCCTGATCAGCGCCGTGCCGACTCAACAGCTGCGATGTGCCAACGCCATTGCCGTCGCCTCGACACAACACGCCGGTATAAGCGATGCCGGCTGTGCCGCCAGCAAAATTCCGGCCGGTAACGAGGTGCAGCAGCGACTGATCACTTTTAACGAAGGGTAATTGGTGCGCGCGCTTTTTGTCTCGAATATCGACTAGTAAAGCTCCCGCATCGGTGCTTGGGGAAAACAGATCCGCACTGAGAAACTGCATGGTGATGGCGTCAAAGCCAACGTTTAGATCGTTTACATAAAAACCTTCGGCCATATTGATGATCGCCGCAGCGGTGCTGCTGGCAGCGTCACCAATGAACTGTTGAAATTCCTGGTCGAATACAAACTCCACCTCGGCAAACATGCACACACCGTCGACAGTGGTCGCGCACATCGAGCTGAACTGGGCTTGCTGTGCTCGCGGCGGTTGCGGCGCCGACAGCGCCGAATGGGATTTTTGCGGCGAGCCAGCTGTGCCAATACCACACTGGGTTGCAGTCTCATCGAGCTCTCCGACCGGCTTCGTCGCCAGGGTGCGCGCTTCAGCCTTTTGCTTGTTATGCAAGCGCGGGCTGCCATCGACGTTATCGACCAGGTCCTGGATGATGTAGTTTTCGCCAGCCAGACTGACTATCCCCGACCATTTGCCGGCAATCTGTGAGACTCGCACCCAACTGTTTTCCTGCCCTGCGAGCCGGCCGCGAAAATGACGACCTGGCTGATCTACCGCAGCGCCACCGAGTTTAGCGAGCAGCGCAACGTTTTCTTGCAGTTGCATCGCGTACGGGTAACCATGAATTGTAATGTGACCGGGAGCCGGCGCTGACTGCGCGTGGCCGGCACCGGCGAGCGCCATCGTAAGGCATAATAGTAGTGGTCGCAGTGGTTGCATGATCTAGTCTGAAAATTTGCGAATCTTTCATTAACTATATCTACCGCAACGATTAACGCCTGACGGCGTCGACTCAACGGCGCGATGAAAGGTATTAACAGGGGATTTTTTGTGCAAAATTTGCGGCCCGTCACAGGCTTATGCGCGACAGCATGAACAACGCAGATAAGCAGTGGTTCAGCTCTGCCGGCGCGGGTGTTTATGTGCTGCTACCGCTTTGCGTTGCGCTGCAGAGCCTGCCGGCGAGCTGGCGCAGTGCACTGCTGCTGGATCGTGACGCGTTCTTTGCTGGCGCATGGTGGCAGCCGTTGAGTGCACATTGGGTGCATTTAAGCTGGCTGCATCTGGCAGGAAATATGCTCGGTCTGGCGGTGCTGCAGCAACTATTCGGGGCGCAGTTAAGCGGCTGGCGCTGCTGGTTGGCAATGCTATTTATCGCTATCGCATGCAGCGTCGGCTTGTTGGTCTTTAGTACCGAGGTACAGTGGTATGGAGGGTTTTCCGGTGTACTCACCGGCTTGTATGTCTACGCCGCTATTGCTGCCTGGCAACAACATAAACTGCTAGCCGGCGCGGTACTGTGCATCATTGGCGCTAAAGTCATTGCCGAGCAGTGGCAAGGCAGCGCTATTAACCACTCCAGCTTTAGCGCCATACCGGTCGTTGTCGACGCGCACCTTTACGGTGCACTGGCTGGAGTGATTTACGCAACGCTCTTATTAATCAGATGCAGCACCAGCGTTAGCCGCGAAGCTTAAAGGTCATAGCCGCTCTCATTGTGCAGCACGACATCCAGACCTTCGGTTTCCTCGTCTAACGTGACGCGCAGTCCGATGCAAACATCGATCAACTTCAGCAACGCGAACGTGACGATCGCCGTGTAAACGAATACGCTAACGATACCAGTGAGTTGCACGGTTAACTGCTGGCCCATGGTTTCGATGCCGTCGGCAAAGCCGTGACCGCTAAAAACACCCAGTTGCTGACTGGCGAAGATGCCGGCGAGGAACGTGCCTAGAATGCCGCCGACACCATGCACCGGGAACACATCAAGCGAGTCATCAATCTTTAATACCAGTTTAAGATAGTTAGTCGCAAGATAGCAGACCAACCCGGCGCTTAAACCGATCACGACCGCGCCGGCCGGGCCAACATAGCCCGATGCCGGGGTTATCGTGCCGAGGCCTGCCACCATACCAGTCACTGCACCCAGAGCGCTCGGCTTGCCGTATTTGATCCACTCAATGCCAAGCCACATTAAAGCGCCGCACGAGGCTGATAAATGGGTCACTAAAATGGCCATACCGGCATCGCCATTGGCGGCCAGTGCACTGCCACCGTTAAAACCGAACCAGCCGACCCACAGCATGCCGGCGCCGGTGACGGTCATCGTCATATTGTGCGGTGGCAGCGCAATCTCACCGAAACCCTTACGCTTGCCAAGCACCATAGCAGACACTAATGCGGCAACACCGGCGGTAATATGCACCACAGTGCCGCCGGCAAAATCCAGCAGCCCCAGCTGTTGCAGCCAGCCGCCTCCCCACACCCAATGCGTTACCGGTGCATAGACAAGAAACATCCAAACTGCAGAAAACAGCATGACGGCAGAAAACTTGATACGCTCGGCAAAGCCACCCACAATCAAAGCCGGCGTTATGATCGCAAAGGTCATTTGGAACATGACAAAAACCGTTTCCGGAATGTCTCCGGACAGCGAACCTCTATTCACGCCTGCTAAAAATATTTTATTTAAGTCACCGAACCACGCGCCATCGCCGGAAAAAGCAATGCTGTAGCCGGCAACAAACCACAGCAAAGACATAAAACACGTTAGTGCAAAGCACTGCATTAATATGGTGAGCACGTTCTTGGCGCGCACCAGGCCGCCGTAGAAAAGCGCCAGACCCGGTATGGTCATAAATAATACCAGCGCGGTGGACGTCAGCATCCAGGCCGTGTTGGCGGGATTCATGTCGTCCTGCGCGCCTGCCGTTGTGCTCAGCAATAAGGTGAATAGTGCGGCGGCGGCCGCCGCAATCGCTTTTTTGTGCGGTGTCAGCATGAATAAAAGCCTCTTGTTATCGTGTGGTAAATGAATTGATCGTGCACCATTAACGTCCATGCCCGCCTGTTGTGCGCCATATTAGGGCGCCCGCGCATGGAAAAGATGCCTATATAAGCCTGAAACGGACTATTGACGTGTAGCGATTCAGTCATAATATATAGTTAAATCATTGTAATACACGCATTTTCTCGACACAATCCAGGTCGGCTATAGACGGGTGCATTAGGAAAGAGCAATTTTCATGCCTTGCCTGTTAGCGTCGCACTCGGGCAATATTCAGGCTCAGCTATACTCCTCAAAACAGTATCTTTTTAGAGGGGTTTGAGATGAAAATAACGTTGCCTAAGAGCGTTTTTATGGTGTTATGGGTATTAGTGATTGCCAATTTACTGGTGAGCCTGCCGCACTGGCTACACACCACACTGAACGTGGTAGGACTATTTTTAGTGTTCGCACATCTCGCCGCGTGTTTTATGTTTTCGCGCAAGATAAAATTAAATCACGAAAACAGATTCGCCGGCTACGTTCAGGTGCTATTTTTTGGTGTGCTTCACCTGAATACGTTGCCTGACTTTAAACAGTAAATGAGCAGCGTCAGGCGCAACGTTCCCCAATAAAAAGCCGACGCTGAACGTCGGCTTTCCGGAAATAACAGAACGCCACCTGAGGTGGCGCGCTATGCGCTATTTCATTTTGTCTTCGACCATTTTCTTGCCTTCTTCTACTTTTTCTGCGCCGGCATCGATTTTATCTTTTCCGGCTTCCATCATCGCTTCGCCTTCGTCCATCGTGTCAGCACCCGCTGCCATTGCATCGGATCCTGCTTCTTTTGCAGCGTGCATGACTTCAGTACCGGCTTCTTCGGCGGCATCAATCGCGTCGGCAGTCTTTTCTCCGGCGGTATCGGCTGCTTCATTAACATTTTCAACAGCACTGTCCAGCCCGGACTTCAAGCTTTCAGTTGCCGTTTCATTGTCGTCGCCGCTACAAGCACTCAGTCCCAGCACTAACGCTGCGGCGCAGGCAGCCAATTTGGTAGTAGTATTGAACATCCTTTAAACTCCTTTTGTTAATTTAACGGAGCGCAAATTAGCACAAATAGCAGCGCTTTAATAGAGTTGGGAACACAACGTTTTCGCTGCAGAAACGCTGCTGCCAAGTGCTAAACTGCCGTTCTCAAATTACTCTGGACTGCGCTTAAAAATAGCAGCTTGCATTGCGTCAATAGACAACTCATGCCTGAACAATCCACAGACTACCAACAGAAAAAAGCGTTTTTCGCTAAAATCATCACCGTCTATGGCCGTAAACCCGCGCTTGAAGTTTTGCGTGACGAGCGGCTCGATATCTATCGCCTGCACGTTGCAAGCAGTAATAAACCGGGTGCCGAACTGGCCGAGATTGAAACGTTGGCCCGCCAGCGCTCGATTGAAATAAGAACGCACAACCGCACAGAGCTGGCGCGCATATCCCGCAACAGTCGCCAGGATCAGGGCGTCGCTGTCGATGTGATGTGTGCTGCGTTGACGCAGTTCAACGACTGGTATGCGGCGTGGGCGCAGCAGCAACAACGCGTGCTGTTGATGGCGCTGGATGGGGTCAGCAATTCGCAAAACCTGGGCATGATTATTCGCTCTTGCTGTGCCGCAGGCATCGACGGCATTTTATTACCCGCCAAAGGCGCTGCCGGTTTAAACCCGCTTACCATCAAAGCCAGCGCCGGCAGCGTTTTTAAAGCCCCCATTATTGTATGCCCGTCATTGTCGCAGGCGTTACAACAGCTGCGCACGCACGGGCTGCCGGTTTTCGCCCTGCAGGCCAATGCCAAACAGGACTTGTTTGCGACCGAAGTCAGCGCTAGCAGCGTATTTGTGCTGGGCAACGAGAGTCATGGCGTCTCCGCCGAGATAGCAGCCTGCTGTTCTGACAGTCTCGCAATAACGATGGAAAACGGTGTTGAATCGCTTAACGTTGCGGTGACGGCGGCGCTTATAGCTTTTCACGCGCGCGGTCTGCGTTAACTTCCCGGCGGCTAATTAAGGAGCGCAACTTGCTGAAGGGGAAAAAGTAAAACACCAATAGCAAATAGAGTAGTTGCTGCTGACTTACTGCTGCGCTGGCAAAAGCGACGATAAATATCATGATGTGATTACGAATCACAGCCTTGTATGGCTCTTCAAAGCGCAGCTCCGATTGCGTTTGCCAATTGCGGCGCAGCAGTGGCCAAACGTTTACCAGAGCAACGATAATAAATGCCCAGTAGCGCTCGGCACACAGCGCAAGCAGCCCGAGAAATCCTGGCTGCTGCTCAGTGAGTGGGAAAAACCCCCACATCGCCTGCGAGTGACCAAAATGAAAGCCAATAAAGTGAATGCTGAAAAACACCAGCAACAGCAGCGATTTTGCAAAACCGTCATTACGTCTGGCAACATCATCCTCAGACTGAGGCGAGCTGCCTATAATGTTGCAGAGAATCACCACATAGCCGCTCACCAGGCTGGCAAACCACATACTCCAGACAATATCAGTCGCGCTCCAGTGCTGCCAAAAAGCCAGCCCAAGCGTGTAGATAAAAAACAGTAAACTGACAAACCAGCTATTCATTTCTACACTCTTATTGTTAATACGTCGCATACCAATGTCATACATCGAGGCCTAAAAATCAATGGAATTTCGCCTGCTACTCAGAGTTTTGGCGTTGCCACCTGGCTTCAACATTGTGCTTGGGTTGCTCGGCTTACTTCTGCTTTTGCGATGGCGACGGCTTGGCATTACGCTGCTGGCCGGCAACATGCTGCTGCTTTATGTTCTCAGTACACCGTTCGGCATGGTGCTGCTGACTAACCCGCTGGAGGCATCCACGCCTGCCTTAACGATTGACGATGTTACTGCCGGTAAAGCACAGGCTATTGTGCTGCTGTCTGGCGCGATCTATGCCGCTGCGCCAGAGTATGGCCGCCTCGACTCGGTGATGCCGGGCACATTAGCACGTATGCAATACGCCGCCTGGCTCAGACGCCAAACTCAACTACCGCTATTGGTAAGCGGCGGGTCGGTGTATGGCAACAGCGCGCCGATTGCGGACGTAATGGCACGCATTTTACGCGATGAACTCGATACAACGGTTGAGTGGCGCGAAACCAGTAGCCGAGATACTGAGGAGAATGCGCGCTACACGGCAGACATGCTTATGCCAGCAAATATCAAGCGTATCTTGTTGGTCACCGACGCCAGCCACATGCCGCGCGCCAGCGGATACTTCCAGCGCTACGGTTTTGACGTGGTCGCAGCACCGACACGGTTTTATTCTGTTGGTGACTATAGTGGTCGGCCGTGGGCCTACTATTATCCCAGCGCTTACAATTTTGAAAGAAGTGTCGCTGCCCTGCACGAGTATCTGGGCTTAGCTGCTGCGCGATTGTTGTAGCGGCTACTTACTGACAAAGCTCAGTAGGATGCGCTATGCGCACCAGCGCGCACAAGAACAACGCCATAGGGAATACGCCTGCCAACCGAAATAAATTTCCCAACGTGCGCACACACAGCGCACCCAACGCTATTTACTGAGGTAAGCCATGCCCTCTTCCAGGCCGTGCAGCGTTAGCGGATACATATGCCCTTCGACTAACTCGTGGGTCATGGCGACCGACTGCGAATAGTTCCAATGCTCCGGCGGCAAGGGATTTATCCAAATCACTTTTTCATAGGCACGGCGCAGGCGCTGCAGCCAAACCGATCCAGCTTCTTCATTCCAATGTTCCACGCTGCCACCCGGCTGCGCTATTTCGTAAGGCGACATTGACGCGTCGCCGACGAAAATCACTTTATAATCGCTGCTGTATTTGTGCAGCAGGTCCATGGTGGAGGTGGTATCGTTGTGGCGCCGAATATTATTTTTCCACACCGCTTCATAAATAAAATTATGGAAGTAGAAATATTCCAGATGCTTGAACTCAGTACGCGCGGCACTGAATAATTCTTCGCACACGCGCACATGCGGGTCCATCGACCCGCCAACATCGAAAAATAGCAGCACTTTAACGGCGTTGTGTTTCTCCGGCACCATTTTAATATCGAGATAGCCGGCATTCCTGGCGGTGGAGCTGATGGTGTCGGGCAAATCGAGTTCTTCCTCGGCGCCGGTGCGGGCAAATTTGCGCAACCGTCGCATGGCAACTTTTATATTGCGGGTGCCAATTTCAACACTGTCATCCAGGTTTTTGAACTCGCGTTTGTCCCATACTTTAACCGCTTTGCCATTCTTGCCATTGGGACCAACGCGAATCCCTTCCGGGTGATACCCCTGCTGACCGAACGGCGAAGTGCCGCCGGTGCCTATCCATTTGTTGCCGCCCTCGTGGCGCTTTTTTTGTTCTTCCAGCCGCCTTTTGAATTCTTCAATGAGCTTCTCAAGGCCGCCCAGCGATTCTAATTTAGCCTTGTCTTCCTCGCTTAGCTGCTTTTCAAATTCCTTGCGCAGCCAGTCTTCGGGAATCAACGCATCGAGAATATCATCCAGCGTTTCCAGGTCGTTGAAATAAGCGGCAAAGGCGCGATCAAACTTGTCATAGTACTTTTCGTCTTTAACCAGACAGATGCGGCTGAGGTAATAAAAATCGTCAACGCTGCCGAACACAAGCCGCTGGGTAAGCGCCTCGATCAAGTCCATTAACTCGCGCAACGTAACCGGAATTTCGGCAGCGCGTAGACCGCTGAAAAAGCTGATTAACACCGGTTAGCGCCTCTGCTCCCGGCGATGCATAAATGCCAGTCGTTCCAGCAGGTGCACATCTTGCTCATTTTTAACGAGTGCGCCATACAACGGTGGAATGGCCTTCGACTTATCGTGGTTTTTCAGAATTTCGTCCGGTATATCATCGGCCATCAACAGCTTCAGCCAGTCGATCAACTCGGAGGTAGACGGTTTTTTCTTCATGCCCGGTACGCTGCGAATGTCGAAAAATATTTCCAGCGCGTCCTGCACCAGCTTTTTTTGCGCGCCCGGATGGTGCACTTCAATAATCTGTTGCATGGTGTCGCGGTCGGGGAAATTAATAAAGTGGAAGAAACAGCGACGTAGAAAGGCGTCCGGCAATTCTTTCTCATTATTGCTGGTGATCACAATAATAGGCCGCTGTTTGGCGCACACCGTCTCGCCGGTCTCGTAAACGAAAAACTCCATGCGATCCAACTCGACGAGCAGATCGTTGGGGAATTCGATGTCTGCTTTATCGATTTCATCGATCAGCAGCACCACCTGCTCGTCAGCGTCGAACGCCTCCCACAGCTTACCGCGCTTGATGTAGTTAGCAATATCATGCACCTTGTCGCCGCCCAACTGCGAGTCACGCAGCCGCGACACGGCGTCGTATTCGTAAAGGCCCTGCTGCGCCTTGGTGGTCGATTTGATGTGCCACTGAATCAACGGCTTGCCCAGCGCACCAGCGATTTCCTCTGCGAGCAGCGTTTTGCCAGTGCCGGGTTCACCTTTTATCAGCAGTGGCCGTTGTAGAATGATGGACGCGTTGACTGCAAGGCTCAGGTCGTCGGTTGCGACATAGGTTTCAGTGCCAGTAAATTTCATAGTTGTACCCTTTATGGATGGGTCAAGCAGTAGATCTGCTGCTGTAAATTGATGCGGTGATTATACTGAGCTTTGCGCCACGGTAACATTACCCTTCTGTTGCAGAAATTCGGGACTTCTCGCTACACCCGTCAACGCATTGAACAGCTTTTAATCAACCGTGACAATACTAACTTATGGTCGCCGCCATCCGCAAAATGCATTGAGCAACGGTTAACCGGAGTTTAAATTAAGCCCCCTGGATTGACAGCGAAAGACACCCGAGTGCTATGCTCGCGTTCACAAACACCGGAGAACCCATATGGCCGACACGCTGACGTTTTATACCAACCCGATGTCGCGCGGACAGATTGCACGCTGGGCGTTGCACGAAGCAGGCGCAGATTATGATCAAGTGTTGCTCGATTACGGCGATTCGATGAAAGCTGCAAGCTATCTTGCCATCAACCCCATGGGCAAGGTGCCTGCCATTAAACATGGTGACGAGGTGGTGACCGAAGCCGCTGCCATCTGTGCCTATTTGGCCGTAGCCTTTCCACAGGCAGGGCTGGCCCCGCTTGCAGCCGAGCAGGCCGACTATTATCGTTGGATGTTTTTTGCGGCTGGCCCAATTGAAGCGGCGATTATGAATAATAGCTTCGATTGGATACCAACCGAACAACAGCAGCAGATGGTGGGTTATGGCGATTATGACCGCGTCATCAATGTGTTGGATGAGCTGTTCGCCACGCGCAATTTCGTTTGCGGTGATCGCTTTACAGCGGCGGACATTTACGTCGGCAGTCAGATTGACTGGGGCATTCAATTCAAGACGATGCCTAAGCGAGATACCCTGGTAGCTTACGTTAGCCGCTTTCGCGACCGCCCTGCATATAAACAGGCGAAGGCAATCGACGCCGGGCTGATGGCCGAACCGAAAGATGCACCAGATGGCGCCGGGCAATCAGATTAATGCGCGTTATGCAGGTACACCTGCAGGGTGACGAAAATTTGATGGCATACCCTGAGAGGATATCAACTAATCGGTCCTTTTGAGACTCGAGCTCTTCTTTTGCGGACCAGTATATTCCATGATTGCCCACAATATGTTTCGGCAACTTAACTGACCAACCAGCTTGCCGTCTTTGGTTACCGGACGGCGGCGATGACGATGTTCGAGCATTGATTGTGCAACCTTTATAATATCTTCCTCCGGTGCACAGTCGTAGACATCAGTAGACATATAGTCACTGACCAATCCAACGCTGGCGTTACCGTCATTATAAACTGTCCCCAACACAGCTCGCATGCAATCGAGCTCTGATATCACTCCCAACACGCGCTTGTCGTCGTCGATCACGGTCAAGCCAGAGATCTTGTGCTCCATGATCAGCCGAATCGCTTCATTAATCGTAGAATCCGGCTTTAGCGTTAGCGGCTGGCTGCGCATGCAATTTTCCGCCAGAAATGGGTTAGGCATAATGTGCTCCTGTTATCGTGTTCGTGATCGTAATCGTGACCGGTTGATGTGCATGCAGGCTATCATCGCACTAAGGAAGAATAGCTTCAATGTGTAAACTCAATTCTTCTATTAAGGAACATTAGCGCACGACTTAATTATCGTCGAGGTAATAAGCGTCATCGAAGGTTTTGACCAGGTCAGGATAAAACACCGTTAGCGCAGTGACGATCATGCCGTTAATAAAACCTTCGGGGAACAGCACCAAAGTGATCAGCGGCCAATTAGTCAATGCTTGTTCTGCCCAGCCATGCTGACCTATTAGCCACAAAAAAGACACCGCTGCAATCGCGGTTATCAACACCGACAGCATGCCACCGCCAAAACCCGCCCCAAGCATGTAAATAAACAGATTATGCGATTTCAGCCTACGTAACTCGTGCACCAGCCAGCGAGACACGCTGGCTGGAATCGCGATTGTCAGCAACCAGGCCGGCGCAACGGCAACCAAAGGCTCGCCAATCAACAAGGTGTAGACCACGACTGCCAGCGTCCCGGCGAGGATGGCAAAGCGCCAGCCGAGGATAAGCGTCAGCGCTGTGACGCCCATAAAATGCAGCCACAAGCCCTCGACCATTCTGACCGACATTAGCCATAGCAATACACAAAATAGCATACCGCCAAACACTAAATGGAAACGTTCAGGCTGCTGTCGCAGTGCGCGCCAATCGGCATAGCGCGCGGCAAGGCCGCAGGTAGCCAGCAACGCAAGCCAAAGCGTAACGGACATCCACCATGGAATAAACTGAGCGGCGATCGACATGACGTGAGATTGTAGCGCCGACAGCTAATGAATAGCTACGCAAGCTACGCTACCCTCGGCTGGCAACCTGCACCGCTACCCCTGCAAGCGACCAATTGGTGCTAACATATCAGCGCTATTGTTTTTAACGAGTTTCGGTATTTTGACCGATGGGGTGCCGTCATGCCGCTAACTGCTAACCACAAACTCGAGTTGCACGAGCTGGCCGCCCGTTACGGCGACATTATCGATGATCGCGACTGGCAGGCGCTGGACTCTAATTTTACTGAAGACGCGGTGTTCGAAGTTGTTAAACTGGTTACCCTGCACGGCCGCGCCGAAATTAAACGCTATATGGATGAAGACGGAAGACATCCCCTCGCCCATCTCATCAGTAACATACATACCCGCGAAGACAATGACGGCGTGCGATTGTTAAGCCGCGGCGTTTTCCCGATCGACCCGGAAGAAAATAGCAATGCAGGTCACCGCGTTTTCTATGGCTCTTATATTACGACGAGGTGATAAAGACAGCCGCCGGCTGGCGCGTCGCCAAGCGAACGTTTTCTGCCAAACGAATGTAAATCGTAACGTTGCACAACGTATACTGCATAATAAGGCGACTCTCAGCGGTGTAAGACTATCAATGCCAATAAAATAAAACTGCTCGCGGTTTGCCTGCTCGCCACGTTTATCATCTCCGGCTTTGTCACGACGATGGGCCTGATTATCCCGCGTGCGGCTGCGCATTTCGATGTGACTGCGGTGTCGATGGCGTCGCGCTTCACCTGGTTTACTGGCGGTGTGTTTGTCGGCTATCTGCTGTCGTTCGTGGTGTTTGACCGCTTTACCATAAAGCAGGTGTTGCTAGCGGCGTATAGCGTCTGTCTACTTTCCATAGCGCTACTTCACTTTGCCAGCAGCTATCTGTTGCTCACAGCCTGGCTGGCTTGTTTTGGTATTGCTATCAGCATCGCGCTGTGCGGCTCCAGCACGCTGATCACCCGTCTCTGGGAACAGCGCGCCAGGCAAACAGTGCTGGTTGCACTCGATGCTACGTTTAACGGTGGAGGCGTCATTTTTTCCGCGCTGGCAACCTGGTTTGCCAGCCAGGCGTTGCCGTTTAGCAGTACGTACATTGTGGTCGCCTGCATCATCGTGGTGGTATTGCTAGCGGCGTGGTCGTCTGATTTCACAGCCGACGAGGTGATTGTCAGCGATGACGCGCGGGCGCTTAAAACCGAGTGGAATATTGGCATTATTCTGATCGGCGTCAGTCTGCTGCTGTTTATGACGGCAAAAATTGGCATGTTTATTTGGGCTCCACAATACGTCGAAGCGAAATTTGCGGTGTCAGGTGCCGTGTCGGGGCAGTTCATGAGCAATATTTTTATCGCAGCACTCATCGGTTCGCTGGCCGGCACCTGGCTGGTATCGCGCATGAACGTAAAGTATTTACTGTATGCGTTCGTGGTGGTGTCCACCCTCGCCGTATGGCTTATTACCAGCGTTAGTCACATCGATTCGATGCTGCTGCTGGGCTTTCTCTACGGCATCTCGGTGTCGGCAACGTTCAATGCCTATATGGCGTTCGCTCTATCATTTGTTGCCGTGCCCACGCATCGCAATATCGCTTATCTGCTGCTGATGTCAGGCCTCGGTTCTTCACTTGCACCGCTGATCAGCAGTCAAGCGGTGAGCATAGGCGGCGACATTGTCGATGCACTATGGCTTTGTTTTGTGGTTTTGATGTTAGTGATTGCAACACTGGTGCTGGGAGAGTGGTTGAGTAAGCGGCGATCAATTAGGGAATAGTCGATGAATCTCCCTCAGTACGGTACTAGCGACGCAACTTTTCAAGCGGCAGGCGGCGTGGCCGGCATCAGCCAGCTGGTCGACGCGTTCTACGACATTATGGCGTCCGACCCCGAATACGCCACGATTATGGCGTGGCACCCCAAAGACAACCGGCTTTCGCGCGACAAACTGGCACGCTTCCTGTGCGGCTGGATGGGCGGCCCGCCGCGCTATCGTGAAAAGTATGGGCCAATCAGCATTCCGGGCGTGCATGCGCATTTGCATGTGACTGAGAGAGAGCGCGATCAATGGTTAGGCTGTATGGCCAGGGCGCTGGTGCAACAGGGATACCCCGACGACCTCGTCGCTTATTTACTCAAGCATTTATACGTACCGGCGGAGCGCGTGCGATCAACAAGCCGCCAACA
>JBBKXJ010000232.1:0-4612 GCA_037969395.1 Pseudomonadales bacterium | reverse complement strand
CGCAAGGCGCGCGATATCGCGCCGCACGGTGACATTCGAAACTTTCGAAAGCTCGGCGTATAGCTGCCTGACCGACACGATGCTTTTTTTTGTTAGCATCGACAGGATTTTTTTCTCTCGTTGAGATTTGATCATTGGCTACACGGCATTATTTCGCGGAGTTTACTGGTCCATATATAAGAGTATATATTCGATCATAAATAGTCAATTCATCGAATGATACCCGCCTCTTTGTGATCATTATTGAACATTTATGTTGCGCGTGTCGATCACGGGGTATATTCTAGCGTCCTGACGTCGTTCGAGTGGATATAAATGACTATAAATGACTATAAATGACTATAGATGGTTATAAATATCAAATTCATCAATGAACGATTTCTTTCTGACTGACATAGAACCTAGTTAATAAATCTAAGCAATAGATGAGGCTAATCATGAAATCAGCAAAACTGACAACTGCAGTTGCCGCCACCGTTACGGCTTTTCTCAATTCCGTGCCTGCGCAGGCGCAAACTGAGCCTGCGCCTATACTGGAAGAGGTATTCGTAACAGGTAGTGCAGTCGCTCGTTCTTCATTCGATACGCCGGCACAAACCTCTTCATTTGATGAAGAGGAATTCTTACGCCTTTCATCATCCAGCAACGCCGACTTATTGCGGCAGGTGCCTGGTATTTCCGCCGAAGGTGGTGGCGGCGAGATCGCGGTCAACGTATTCATCCCTGGACTGGTTGCGGCAGGGCAATATTCTTTTACACCGCTAAATTTTGACGGCTTCACCGTTTTTAGCTACTTCGGCCTTAATTCTTCGTCGTTCGACGTCTTTAATCGCTCCGACATAGGCATAGAAAGAATGGAGTTCATCCGTGGTGGTGCGTCAAACCTTTTTGGGCCAGGATCAACCGCGGGTATCATTAACTACATATCCAAAACCGGATCTGATGACCCGGAAAGCGTTATGCAATTGGAATTGGCCGAAGATAATCGCATTGGAACCAGTTTCGCTACCAGTGGACCGATGGGCGAGGGCGGAAATTATTATGCGCTTTCCGGTTTCTATCGCTACGATGAAGGTCCTATCAGCACCGGTCTCGATACGGAAGGTTACCAGCTGAAAGGGAACTTTAGACACGAATTTTCAGATGGCTCGGGATCTTTCAGCATCTACGTGCAAACTATCGATGATCGAGCCCAGTTTTACCTCCCTCTACCTATGGATGCCGATTCGCAGGACTTTACCAGAGGTAATGGCGGTTCTGACGTGCATACCATCCAAACCGGCGAGCTCGACAATCTGGTTTACCCCACTGCAAGTGGCCTTCGCGAGCTGCAGATAGGTGACGGTGTTACCGCCCAGGGCGAGACGTTCGGTCTGGCATTCGAGAAAGAGTATGGCTCCGGCTGGACGACAAATATCAAGGCCAAGTATTCCTCTTATGAACACAATTTCGCGATTTTCATTCCGGCGGGTGGCGACAACGTGCTAACGACGGACGAATTTCTTACTCAGCAGGAACTGGACGGCTTTGACGACGCCACATTCACGGTACTGTCTACCGGTGAGCAATTGCCCGCCGGCGATCTGGTATACCGATCTCAAGCCTGGGATCGACTACGGCCCATGACGGACTACACGTTACAGTTCGATCTCACCAAAGAGTTCCAGACCGGAGCGCTTACCCACTACTTTACCGGTGGGCTATGGTTCTCCAGGGCGGAGGCGGACGACTTCAATGCTCGTATCTCTTATCTCGGTGACTTTAGCGATGAGCCTCGCCTGTTGGGCCTGACCCTGGAAGGTGACGACGCGAACACGCCCGAAGTCGAGACTGGGACTACCTACTACTCTGTTAATGGTTTCGCTGGCTCCGGCGGTTATGTCAATGCAGGCGGTACCGGCAATCGTGTCGCACTGTATATCGCTGACCAAATCGAGGCTGAGAGATGGAGCCTGGACGTTGGGGTTCGATTCGAGAAATTCGAAGGTGATTACTTCAACGAGGGGAGCACAGACGCGGCTATTGATCCATCGCTTTACGGTCTTGGCCCGGACGTACAGCTGGCATCGGTACTACAAAACGACACGATAGGAAACGGCCAATTCGATCGCCTGGACGTCGAAGACGACGCGATTGCTTTCGCCCTCGCGGGTACTTTTATGATCACTGAGAATATAAACCTTTACGGTAATGTCTCTACCGGATTTTTCTGGCCGCAATTACGCAGCTTCCCTGGACAGGTGAACGACAACACTGTTGCAAGTCTGGGCTCAAGAGGAGCAGCCATTGCATTCGTTGAAGATAGCTTTGAAGCTGAAACCGTGAACCGTATTGAGGCGGGCTTTAAATTTGACAGCGACCTTTTCTCGGGATCGATTGGCGCTTACTACATGGAGCAACTTGACAACATTACATTCAGCGAGATTGAGCAAGCCGACGGCTCATTCCTGCCGGTAACAGTCGCACAGGACACCGAAGCGACGGGTATTGATGCCAGCGGAAGTTTTTACTTCACTGATTTTATCAGCCTTGCTTTCAACCTTTCGTTTTCAGACCAGGAAATTACCGCCGGTCCAAATGAGGGCTTCGAGCTGGTTCGCCAGCCAGACATCATTGGCACCACCGATTTGGTTTTCGCCAATGAAATCTTCGATGCAAGCTTGAGCTACAATTATCGCGGCGATTCCTTTGGCGATAACAGTAATAATGTGACATTGGATGCGTTTGGTTTCTGGCGTGCCTCCATAGGCTACACGCTGAGTCTTGCTGATGATTCTAGTCTGCACTTAAGCCTGGCTGCCTTCAATCTTACCGATGAAGTTGGCCTTACTGAAGGCAACCCGCGAGCTGGAGCAACGACTACCGGTGGACTGGCGGTAGCCAGACCTATCCTGCCTCGCCGCATTAGTCTTAAGGCTACATACAGGTTCTAGCGAGTTTGGGGTAACCAAACTAAAAGTGGCTTGACCTACGATGTTTAGGCAAGCGGGCATAGCAGCAACAGCGGCCTGCCTAATTACCTGGTCAGGCCGAATTTTTCGAATAGCCGAGGGAGTGTAAATGAGTTTTGCTGGTGGCTTGGCGATAGGTTTTCCCGTCTTGCTGTAATATCGCCAAGCCGCCTTTTTTTGATCAGAAATTCAGTAACGTTCTTTCAACACAGTGCGCAATTGCCCCCATAAACAAAACTGGCATTGCCGCGGTACAAACCTGCGATCGAGCACAAAAATATGAACTACCTCGATTACATCATCGTCGGCTCCTATATGATCGGGCTCCTTTACATGGGCTCAGCGGTAGCGGGCGATGGCTCTAAAGAAAGTTATTTTCTTGGCGGTAGGTCCTTCAGTTGGGCGCCGCTGAGCCTGTCGACCATGGCCACTCAGCTGTCAGCCGTCAGTTTTATTTCCGCACCGGCGTTCGTGGGCTTGCGCGAAGGGGGTGGCATGACCTGGCTGGGGTTCGAGTTCGGTGTGCCGATAGCTATGCTGCTATTGATGACTACCATTATCCCGGCGTTGTACAGGTCCGGTGTTGTCAGTGTTTATGAATTTCTGGAAAAGCGCTTTGGTGTTTCGACTCGGGTGTTGTTAAGCATCGTCTTTCAGATCAGTCGTGCGTTTGCTACCGGCATTATGGTCTACATTCTGGCGATTATTCTGGAGAGTGTGCTCGCCATCAGTTACCTGCAGACCATCCTCATCATCGGTGTTGTCACCATCATCTACTCCTCGCAGGGCGGAATGAAAGCCGTGGTGTGGGGCGACGTGATTCAGATGATCATGATCCTCATTGGCTTAATAATTTGTGTATTCTTCGGTTTGCATCATATTGGCGGCTGGGATGTTTTCACCAGCAACGTTGACCAATCTCGCCTGGTGGCCGTGAATTTTGATTCCCTGGGCTTTAGCGGTGACGATTTCGGTTTCTGGCCACTGGTCTTCGGCGGCATGTTTTTGTACGGATCGTACTACGGCTGCGATCAAACACAGGTGCAGCGCGCCATGTCGGCTAAAAACGAGGACACGCTGCGGAAAATGCTACTGGCCAACGGTCTCGCCCGTTTTCCCATCACCTTGCTGTATTGCTTTCTGGGTTTGATAATCGGCACGTTTGCGGTGCTGACGCCCGAATATATGGCTGCTATTCCGCCGGGAGAGCCCGACAAAATGATGCCCATCTTCATTCGGGATTATCTCCCCCATGGGTTCATTGGCATACTCGTCATCGCCATATTTTCGGCTGCTATGTCTTCTCTGAGTTCGACGATCAATTCGCTGACGGCAGTTTCCATGGAGGACATGGTGACCCGCGTCTGGACCACGATGCCGGAGAAAACCTATGGCTGGGTTTCAAAATTGGTTTCCGTGTTCTGGGGGGTGGTGGTGCTGGTGTTATCCCTGTTTGCCGGCGGCATCGCTGACACCATTATTGAAGCCATCAATAAGGTAGGTTCAGTATTTTACGGCCCGATACTGGCGCTGTTTGTGGTCGCTATATTAGTGAAAAATGTCAATGTGGTTGGCGCCAATGTGGGCTTATTGAGCGGCGTATTTCTTAATATCTACTTTTGGCAGTTCCAACCGCAAATCTTCTGGCTGTGGTGGAATCT
>JBBKXJ010000231.1:0-5373 GCA_037969395.1 Pseudomonadales bacterium | reverse complement strand
AACAATCCGGCATGCGAATAAATCTCTGCCAAGTCTACGCCTGTCAAGAATCCGGTACAAACAACATCCCGCACGTTTTCTGCCTGGGCAAGAACTTTCGAATCGTAACTGCTGCCGTGATCTGCTGCGCCGACTAGTACAAGTTTCCATCCTTGCATGTCCGCACGTTCGAAGGCGTTCACTAGATCCAGATGACGCTTCTCTGGCACGAACCGGCTAACTAGCAGCACATACTTGCCTGATCGTAGACCAAATTTCTGCAGAATCTGTTGTGTATCATGTATTTTCGGTATCGCTACGCCGTTAGGTACAATGTGCGATTCTTTCTGATATTCGCGACGGACATGATCAGCGATCACCGGGGAGATCGCAATTCTCTCGTTGGCGAATGTCATTCCAAGTCTTTCTCCCAGCTTCAGCACCTTCCGCGCAAAACCGCCCCACTTTTCTCTTTCATAATCAGGACCGTGATGCGTAACGATCACGCGCAGACCCAGCAGACGGGCTAGCGGTGTTATCAGTGACGGGCCGACAGCATGAATGTGAACTACGTCGGGTCGAAACACGCCAGCATACAAAATCGCCAGCAGCGAATGAACAGCAGCCTCGAGCCCTTGGGAACTCGGTGCCCATAGACTTTTGAACTTAACGCCTCGCCAGCTTTTTTCCTTTAATACCTGGTAGCCCGAACGCACAACAACAGTGACGTCATAACCAAGTTTGACCAGTTCAGGGTAGAGATGTTCTGCATGAGTTTCTACACCCCCTTGAACCGCTGGAAACCCTCTAAGACCGAGCACTAGAATTCTCACTGTCGTTGACCTCCTGTGTCACCAGCAACTATATCCAAGCTTGAAATCATGGAATAAGATTCTTTTCGATGTACCGAAGATTCGTACGAAAACTTGCCTTCGAGATCGCTACTTGTGAGTTTATTTGATGCAATCATATTATCCGAGTGCTCGGCTTTTTGGAGAGCTGTAAAGCTCGAGTATAGATTGGTAATTCGCTCTCGATAAAGTTGCGCCGAGAACTCTTCTGCCATCCATTTACGCCCGGCACGTCCTCTATTTGCGAGCTCTGAATCAGACATTGTTGTGTAATGCTGCAGGCGTAGCGCGAGGTCCTCTGCCGAGCGCATTTCAAAAACTTCGCCGGTTTCACCCGGTTTAATCAACTCTGGTATACCACCAACGTTTGCACCAATAACACTCTTACCGAGGCCGTATGCTTCCATCACTGACAGCGGCGCGTTTTCATACCATTCCGACGGCAGTATGACTGCGCGAGCCTGACGAACAAACTCGTGAAGATTGTCACCACTTAGATAGCCAACGAATTCTATCTGCGCGTTTAAATCCGCAGCTTGGTGTTTGAGTTCAGCCTCTAGCGGCCCGCTGCCAGCAACCTTCAATTTTACTCCCGCTTTAGCTGTCGCCTGTACTAAAGTAGATAAGCCTTTTTCCTCGGAAAGCCGGCCGAAATAAACGAAGGCATCACCCGGTTGATATTCCGGTATCAGTCTTTCGGTATCGATAAAATTGGGCACATAACGAAACTTTTCGCGTGGCCAACCCCACTCAACGAATTTCTCTAGATAGAAAAGACTAGGTACAACGAAAGCGTCCACGCAATCTCCATAAGTACGCATTAAACGATGCAGTTGACTCTCGAACCATACTAACGCGCTAAGGGCCGACGATTGCTTTACGCATTTGTTAATAACCACATTACGTAGCGCGCCACCCTTGCAACGTTCGCAGATGCCATCGTGCGCCAACATTTTATATGCAGGGCAGGCTATTTTAAGATCATGCAGCGTCAAGACGCATGGCACACCCAGCGACTTAAGCTCCTTTAGAATCGAAGGCGAAATGTGATGGTAAATATTGTGACAATGAGCAACATTGGGTTGCACCTTCTCAACGAGCTGTCTGATGCGCTTTCTCGCTTCGAATGAATAAACGGTCTTCGGCACCCTTTTCAGCTTGTCTATTAACGAATAATCCGTACCGAACTCAATTTCATCGACCCAATAATCCGACCAAGGTGAGGCAAGATTCTGCGGATGCTGCATGGCGAAAGGAACAACATTCCACCCGGCAGCCTGAAACAAGTTGTTGTGTTCAAGAAAAACAACTTCAGCCCCGCCGCGAGGATAATGGTAATTGTTAACAGAAAGTAGCGTATTCATGTCGTGTTGTGCAACCTGAGTGACTTGGGGTGCATTGGCTAATAAGCGTTCTTTGAAAATAGTTTAGCAGGCGTCAGCAGCAAAATCTTGAGATCCAACCAAATACTCCAATGACGTATATATTCAATATCCTGTATGACTCTTTGCTGCATCTGTTCCACCGTTTGAGTCTCACCGCGCAAACCTTTGATCTGCGCCAGCCCGGTAATCCCTGGCTTGATTCGATGTCTGCAAAGGTAACTATCAATTTTCGTTGAATACGATTTATTGTGCGCCAAAGCGTGCGGTCTTGGCCCTACCAATGACATTGATCCTTGCAATACATTTATCAATTGCGGTAGCTCATCCATGCTGGTACGTCGCAAAAACCGTCCGATAGGCGTAACGCGATGGTCGTTTGCTTTGGCTTGAGTCACTTTCCCGTCGGACTCTTCATGAACATACATGCTGCGGAATTTCCATACTTCAATTATGCGACCATCCCAACCGTCACGCTTTTGTTTGAAAATAACGGGACCTTTAGATGTTAATTTGACCAAAAATGCTATCACTAGCATTAATGGCGCTATCACTAACAATGCAGCGAGCGTGAAAACTTTATCAAAAAGCATCTTGAGTAATGCATTCGTGCTGCTCGTGATCGGACTCTCCGAAAGTGAGATCAATGGTACGCCAGCCAACTCTCTGACACTGTGGTTAAGCAGATTCAAATGAAAAATATCAGGTGCCCAGATGACATCCACATTGGCGTTGAGGAGCTGTAGCTGAATGTCTTCGATAAGCTCGGAGTGTCGAACAGGGAGCGCTATATAAACGCGACGTACCTGTAGCGCAGTAATGATTTCTAGTAACTGTGTGGAGTTGCCCACAATTGGCACTCGCGGGTTCGACCACCTTGACCTCAATATCGCATCATCTTCCACCGTGCCGACGATACGGTCAGGTAACCACGCATTGTTATCGATGGCATCGACCAAATGCTGGCCAAGCGCGCCGGCGCCAACAACGAGAGTCGGAATACTGTTTTTGTGTCTGCCGCGAACTCGCCTGGAAATGGAGCAGGTCGCAAGATAAATTGCCGCCTGGAGACCTAAACCCAAAACTGCCCATAGCATGACAATGAGGCGCGAATATTCGTTCGTTGTTTTCGTAGCGAAACCGGCGATCACAAGTAAGCCGATTACTGAAACCCAAGCTTTTACCAGCTGTTGCAGACCAGTCGTTTTGTCTGTGAAACGACGATAGATACCCATGAAATTAAAAACAACGGGGATGAGCAGCGTTGTCATAACAGCGAGATAGCGATATGGCGTGCTAACCGCACCCGCATATTGGTACACGATAACGAGCAACAGCGCTGCCGACAGAAACGAGCTTACGATAAGCTGTGGCCATTGCGCGAGATTGCTATGATTTTGCAATAGGCGTCTTGAGCGCCTAAGTGTGGGAAGTTGAGTTGGAGCCTCTATAACTGCTGCCAGGCTATCCATGATATATCGCCTCTGAATTGCTTATTGCTGACTTATAAAGCCAAAGAACCATTCGGAAGCTTAAGAGCAATTATTAGACCATTAAAATATATTATTAATATTCAAGTACTTGACGTGGTTAAACAAAGAATGCGTTTGAAACTGTCAAACACACCGACAGTGTTGGATGGGCTCATGCCAACTTGTAACGCGCTAAAAGTCAAAAAATGCCAACAATTCACATTTCTCGCTTACGTTGGAACACTTCGCTGTAGAACGTCACCGTTGTAAGAATTTTCGACACACGTTAATGTGGGTTAGCAGTGAATTTAGTCGACGCCTTTTATGTAACGCGAGTTCTTCTCTTCGGCCGCAAAGTTACCCTGCACTGGGGCCAAGCCCTTCTGCTTATCTTTAATGACTTCCCCCACTAGTTTAACGTCCAACTTCTCAACTTGCTCGGAGAATCCATAAACCAACGAGGTGTCACATATTACGTTCACCAAACGCGGTATGCCTCTGCTGTAGCGCCAGACCATGCGCGCAGCGTCTCTACTGATCAAGTCTGCCGCGCCGCCAGCAACGGTCAATCGGTGGGCGATGTATTCAATCGTTTCTTTTTCGTCGAGACGATCAAGATGGTAGTCGACCAAAATTCTCTGCGCAAATTGCTCTAATTCAGGATCTCTGAGTAGATCTCTCAAATTCGGTTGGCCGACCAAAATAAACTGCAGCAGCAGATGATCGTCTGCATTTATATTAGACAACATCCTGACTTGCTCTAGCAGCTGTGTGCCCAACTGCTGCGCCTCGTCGATGATGACAAGCCCTCGTCTACCTGCTGCGTATTCTTCTATCAGAAACTGAATGAATACGTTATACAACTCAACATGGCTTTTGCCTTCAAAATCTATGCCGAATGAGAAAGCAATCCAACGCAGCAAGTCTGCAGCATCGGAGCACTGGGTATTGTTAACCAGGCCCACAGTCAAGCTTGGATCATTCCGCTGCAATAATTTACGGATCAGGGTGGTCTTGCCGGCACCAATCTCCCCCGTAACCACGGTAAACCCCGCCTGACTTTCCATACCATATTCGAGCATGGTCAACGCCATGCGATGCTTTTTCGTCAGCAGCAGGAATTTCGGATCGGGTAAGATCGAGAAGGGCCTCTCTTTAAACCCGTAAAAAGACTCATACATAGTAAATCCTATTCAAACATTTCCGCCTAAAGGTAACTGACATGCCATTACTGATAACCGTAATGACCATAATGCTCAGCGACCGGTTCGCGCGATTTATTTAACACTGTGCCAATAAGATTGGTGCCTTCCAGCAACTCCGCAGCGCGCGCCAAATGGCGAGAATCTGTTTTGCCATCTTCAACAACGAGCAGAACAGCGTCGAGATTGGAAGAGAACGCAACCACATCGTCACCCACCAAAATAGGCGGTAAGTCGAAGATAACTATTCGTGACGGCGACTGAGCTTTCAGCTGCTCAACCAAATGCACCATTTTCTTTGTTGCCAACAGTTCCGATGTGCCTTGGGTCTTTTCAATGCTAGGCAGAATCACGAAGCGCTCGATACCGGGACTGATTAATACATCAGCCAGGCTGATATTGGATGTCAGGTATTCAACCAAGCCATACTCTGGCGTAATGCCTAACACATTGTGAACATCCGGCTTTCTCATGTCGACGTCGACCA
>JBBKXJ010000230.1:0-29045 GCA_037969395.1 Pseudomonadales bacterium | reverse complement strand
GTCGTTATCTTTTCACCTACCGCATCATAAGTGGGTGGTTGAAACAAAACAATAAACTGCATATGTGGTTGTGCAATGAATACGTATGCAGCCTGTTGTTCAAAGTGATCGTATGACCTGTCTCAATGAGATTGTGCTCAGCATGCGGCAATGGTTTCGCCTACTGCACAAAAACGCTGTATTGCCAGGGCTTCAATTCCAGCTTGCTTGCGGCATTTAGTGCAACGGCCGCTCCACTGTCAAAATCGGTGTAGTCACCGTGATAGAGTTTTTCTTCGAAGCGAACCTGCTGCGGTTTGGCCGAGAAATTCATCACCGCGAAGACTTTGTCCTGGTCATTCTCTCGCACAAAGCTCAACACCTCCTTGGGCGCATTGTTGGGCACGTGGATCATCGTGGCGCCCCACTGCCCGTTCCACAAAGCCGTGTTTTGCTTCTTCAGCGTGAACAGTTTTTTATAGAGATCGCCAATCGGGTGCGGTTGCCAGTCAATCGGGTCTTTCTCAAAAAATGCCAGCCGTCTGGGGTTACCCGCTTCCTGACCGTTATAGATTAGCGGCAAGCCTTCACCCACGACAGACAATACAATCGTCGCCTCCAAGGCGTCGCCAAAGGCTTCAAATTGGGTGGCTTCCCAGGCATTTTTGTCGTGATTGCTGACAAATGTCATTCGATAGGCGTCTTTGGGCCAGGCACTTTCGTTCCACGAATAGTAAATAAATAATGAACTGACATCGGCCTTACCCTGGGCGATAGCGTGCAGATGATCCCACCAGCTCCAGGCATAGGTCATGTCGAAGGCTTGTGCGTGCAAATCACGCGCCTCCCATTCCGCCGTGAACTGGCGGGTATTGATTTGATAGATGGTGGCATTTTTGGACCATTCGGGATGCTGCAACATGATATGGGGCTTAGGCTGGAAATCGGGGGCGGCTTTTGCGGCACTCACTGCTTGCTGCTGCGTCTGCACGCAAGCAGTAAGCACCTGGGCGCACACTATGAAGAATGTAAGACGTGCGAAATATCGGTTTATGGCTTTTCAACTCCATTGGGGGATGCGTTATTTTGATGAATTGAAGAGTGGTTGCTGAACAGCGCGCCGTTGCGTGAGTTCTTTGCATAGGCTAACAACGTCCGACCGTTCGAAAATCTGTTCGATTGGCGCGCTTAACTTACGCTGCCAATTTGGATATTCATTGTGCGTGCCCGGCACGTTGACCGGTTCGAGCATACCCAACCAGTCTTCGAGTTGGGAAATCATCACGCCTGCCGCAGTGGATGCCAAATATAAATGCACAGCCGCACACAGGCTCGGTGTCATCAATGGCACATCGGCAACGCTAACAGCTTCCGGCAAAAAGCCATATTGATGTAAGGCGTCCAGCAGCAACTGTTTTTCTTCTGCCCGCGCGCTGCGCAATTCGTCGATCACATCCTGTCCTACGAACACCTTCAGCTTGACACGTAGATCCAGATCGGAGAGATCCCACCAGCTCGCCAAAGTGGCCAGGTCATGCGTTGTCACAGTTGCAGTTGCTCGCGCAGGGTAGTCTTGCGGGGCGGTCAGCTGATCGCCTGCCCTCGCAAAGTAAAGTACACGATAGGCATACAGATGATTGTCGTGCATTACCTGGGTCAGGGCTTTGGGCACGGTACCCAAATCGTCACCGATGACCAGACATTCATTGCGCCAACTCTCCAGCGCGAGCACGCCCATAATATCTTGCAGTCCGTAGTGAATATAGGCTCCCGCTTTCGGCCCCTCGCCGCGCGGAATCCACCACAGCCGCAGCAATGCCACGCAATGGTCGAAACGCACCGCGCCGGCGCAAGACATACTGGCTCGAATATTGTGAGCAAATGTTGCGTAGGCATCGGCACGCAGCGCGGCAGGATCGAAGGGAGGAAAGCCCCAATCCTGCCCCTCACGGCCGAGCAAATCGGGCGGTGCCCCGACGCTGGCATTGAGGCAATACAGCCGCTGATTAGACCACGCCTCCGACCCGGACTGATCAGCACCGACCGCCAGATCAAGATAGATGCCCACTGCCATGCCGGCGTCCACTGCCGTTTTTTGTGCTTCACGCAGCTGTTCAAAAGCACGCCATTGCAAATACTGATAATACTCGACGCGCGCCTCATGCTCGGCAACGAAGCGCGCCACCGCGTCGCCCGACGGGTTTCGATACTCCACAGGCCACACTGGCCAGCCCCACAGGTTCATATCCTGGCGCAGAAAGTGTTCGTGTAGCGCATCGTAGGTGGCATGCACGCGCAGCGGCTCGCCCTCCTCTGCCACGAATTGGCGATAAGCCAGCGCGCGGTCGGTATTGTGCGGCAGGTGGTGACGCTTGAACCAGTCATACAAAAGCGCCAGCACGACCAACTTATGCCGGGCTACGCCGGCATAATCTACGTATTTTGTCGCTCGCAGGTCGGCGAGCTTACGCTGAAACTCCGCGTCGCTTACCTTTTTCTGCGCTGCGCCACACTCTGCAAATTCTGCAACCGCTTCCGGATCAATATACATGACGTTAATAAACGCCCGGTTAGACGGACTATAGGGGCTAATATGTAATGGGTTGGCTGGAAACAACGCGTGCAGGGGATTCAACCCTACGATATCGATACCCTGCGGGGCGGCAGAAATAATGAAGTTGTTCAAATCCGTAAAGTCACCCATTCCCCAATTACGATCTGAGCGCAGCGTGTACAGCTGCATACTGGTGCCAAAGAGCTTGCCGCCGGAGCGTAACGGCTCTGGTTCATAGAATTTCTGCGGGGCTATAATGAGGGGCATGCTGGCTATCACGGCCGCCGACGTTTGTTCGACTAACTCCAATAGATGGCTGCCTACAGGCAGCGCAATGTCAAGCTGCATCGTCCTGCGCGCATAATGCACATCCTCCACTGCATACTTATCAGTCACTTTAAGCGCATTAAGATCGATTGGCTGCTCAAGCGTTTGATCTTGCTCGAGGTGAACTCTCCAGGCAACTGGACCGGCTTCCAGCGCCGCCGACAAATTGAAGGCGACACTGACAGTGTCGCCTTCCCGACCGATCCATACGGGTGGCAGAACCTGCGCCCAGGCATCATTTTCTAACGCCTCCAACGCATGGGTAGCTCCCTCTGGCGTCGGGTCAAAACCCAGGCAGAGCATCAGCTTGTCCCGCGCCTGGCGCGGAATCAGCACGCGGTCATTTTTGTAGTCCTCGAATTCCGAGGCTATACCCAGGTGCCGCTCTAACTGTTCAATCGCATCGCTTGTCATTGATATTGCCTCGCAATCATGAGGACTAAGCCCGGTGAATTATCGCAACCACACTAATTGGCCATCGCTTCAGCTTGGCCGATTTCTTCCAACAAGTACTCAAAGGCCACCACCATAGAATTGGCTACCTGATGTGGCGGTGCCGAGTAAAACAATTGCCAGGCGTTGGCGCTATGCTCGCTGTAGGACTGATTATCGATAGCGTGGCTCGTTTCCCAGTTGATTCGAACCGCGTGCCCAATGAACACATCCAATACCACATAACTTTGCAGGCGCAACGCAGGATTGGATCTGCGTATTCTGGACAATACCTGCAATGCTTCGATGGCCAGCTGGCGGTACTCTGGTGCCTGAATGTGATTGAGTTTATCTTTAATCAGGCGGACAAAGTTTTGCTCGCCTGCTGTCATATCCGCCCGGATGATTTGACTGTTTAGCCGGTTATGCGCATCCAGCCGGTCGCCGATAACCACGCCGGCACACTGCTCGAGATCTTGCCAAATTTCCTGAAAAAACTGTTTCGGTAGCTTGGTGACGGCACCCCTGAGGCTACGCCAGCCGGTCCATCCCAATTCGGGTTTGTGCAGCGGAGGATTATAGTCTTCAGTAAAATCAACGGTAACGAAACCGCTGTGTTTAAAACCGATATGCAAGGACTCCACGCTGGCCAGGCGGCTGACACTTTTTTCCGCGCTGGTCAATAACTGATGCAGGTACTGCATAATGCGCTGTGGGTTCAGCTCCAGCACTTCGTTGAAGGCTTCATCCTGGGTAATGCCTTTCTCCCAGGCCAGCTCTCCGGTCAGTAGTAACAGCAAGTGCCAGCATTGCAGGGTAGACGTATCCTTAAAGACTTGCGGATCAATCTTGACCAGCATGGCCAGTAACAAAACGATTTCTTGAATCAGCAGACGACCACGCGGATCGTCTCCACCGTAGGCATTAATGCACGCCATTATCTCCACGTTGTTGAGCGGCTTCGCAATCGACATTTCGGTGGCAAAGGCGCGACCTACCGCCAGGCGCATGCCGCAATAGCGCGACCAATGCCTCGTGACCGGCGGCTGACAACATTGACTCGGTGATCATCAGAGTCAACAAGGGCCGCCCGGGCTGGCGCCAATGGCGCTGAATATAGGCTAGCTCACCTTTTATTTGCTCCACCAGCAAGCGGTTATCGAGATGAAAATAGGTATTGCGGTTATCCAGAAACGATGGCAGAAAAATCACCGTTTCACTGCATTAGGCAATATCACCTGGAAGGGGTACTAGTCCCCACCCTAGCCAATGCACAGCTCTGTTGCAGCTTTGCTATGTTCAGGCTGGCCGGAAAACCGCTGATAGATATAGTCGCTGTCAGTCGTTGTGCGCAACTTATCCATCGCTGCAGCATCTTCAATGACTTTCGCAAGCTCAGCCAGTATCCGCAAATGCTCGTTGCCGATGGCGGCTATGCCAACAACGAGATAGGCAGTATTACCACCAAAATCTATCCCGTCCGGGAATTGCAGAATACAAATACCGGTCCGCTTTATCTTTTTTCTTGCTGCGCGCGTGCCATGGGGAATTGCAGCCCCATTGCCAATATAAGTCGAAAAGTCACTCTCTCGTTCCAACATCGCATCACTATATCCCTCTTCGACATAGCCGCCTTTGAACAGAATGGCCCCTGCCATATGAATAGCCTTTTCTTTTGATACCGACTTCAGACCTGTTTTAATGTTTGCTTTTCTCAATGTATAGTCGTTGCCCTGTTCCGCCTCCTCAGACATCAACGGGAATCGGTTCTTTTCTGCTGCCATGCGCTCGGCTATTTCTGCGTACACCGGGGTATTGATAAAATCAGTGATCGCTATATGAATAGCGCCTGGAAACTTGTCGAGCGCGCTTTTGGCTAACTGTTCATGGGTGATGACAAGATCGACGGGGTTGGCTAATTGTTCGATAGGACAACTAATCACTTTCACATAAATTCCGGCTTCAGACAGAACGGCCCGCAACTTGCTCGCTCCCATCGCGCTGGATCCCATACCGGCATCGCAAGCCGTGGCAATCAATTTGACAGATGCGAGCGTTTTAACGTCATCCGGGATGCTATCGTGGCCGAGCAAGGTCCTTACCCCCTTTAGTTCGGCCAGTTTTTCTTTTGCACGAGCTAGTTCACCTTCAGTTTCGCCTGCCTTGCGATCTATCAAACAGGCGCCAATGACAAAGGTGACCAGCGTGGATACAACAACGCCTGAGAGGACGGCAAGCAACCCGCCTTTCGGGGTCATGGCGATTAGAGCTACGATACTTCCCGGTGAGGGGACTGCGACCAGACCTGCGCCCAACATTGAGAAAACCACTACGCCTGATGCCCCACCAGCGATGACGGCCACCAATAGCTTTGGTTGCATCAATACGTAGGGGAAATAAATCTCATGGATGCCGCCAAGGAGCTGGATGATAATGGCACCCGGCGTTGATTGTTTGGCCGTGCCTTTTGCAAAAACGAAATAGACCAGTAAGATTCCAAGCCCGGGACCGGGGTTGGTCTCTAACAGGAACAAAATGGACTTGCCCGTCTCCGCCGCTTGCGTAATAGCCAGCGGTCCAAGCACCCCGTGGTTGATGACATTGTTAAGAAAAAGTACCTTGGCCGGCTCTATGACGAATGAGGCGACAGGCAGGACACCGGCTTCAATCGTATCCGCAACGAGAGAAGCCGCCTGGCCGGTGAGAAACTCAACGACTGGACCAACACCCAGACAGGCGAAGACGGCCAACAAGCCGCCAAGAATGCCGCCTGAAAAGTTGTTCACCAACATTTCAAAACCGGTGGGAATACGCCGTTCAACGACTTCATCAAATAGTTTGATGAGCCAACCGGCGAACGGGCCTGTCAACATGGCGCCAAAAATCATCGGCGCCGACGTGCCGACAATTGCGCCCAATGTCACCACCGCACCCAGCACGCCGCCTCGCTGACCATAAATTATTCTGCCACCGGTGTAGCCAATGAGCAGCGGTATTAGGTAAATAATCATCGGGTCAATCAGGCGCGCCAGCGATTCATTCGGCGCCCACCCTGTGGGAATGAACAGCGCGGTAAGCAGACCCCAGGCGATATAGGCGCCAATGTTTGGCATGATCATGCCACTTAGCAAGCGGCCTAATCTTTGAATTGCCTGGACGCGCAGCCTGATGCTCATTGTGCTCTCGCTATCCAATCCGAGGTCTTTCAGTTATGGAATAATGTGCGAACCGGGCGCTCTCCATCAGTGAGCCTTAACCCGTGTTCCGGGCTCCGGTTTGATCCGATATTTTAATTATTCTGGATAGCCAGCTGACGACGATATTATGCACGCTCTCCAGGCTTTGTAATACATTTAATTGTTCTCATTTTGATCAACATTGGCAGCACTGGGCGGAGTCATATTGCTGGTAGTCATTGGTACCGTTGCCGGTAACACTTTTCGCATCGTGCGTGGCGCGCCTCGCTTTGCCACCTGTCGCACGGCTGCACCACTTTGCTGGCCCGCACCGGGCTGATCCTCGTCGAATCCGAAGACGATCCAGGCTACGAGGTGGCGACTAACCACAACGTCGAAACCGGCCGGTTCGCGGACACTCATTAATATGTATTACATGAGATCAGGGCTGATCAAGCTTGGGGCGCTCAAATGATTTTTTGGGTGGCAATTCAAGTTTCGTAGCGGTTGCCATAGTTACTGATAAGGCGAGTGTAGTGTATTATCCAAACCACAATCTCGCGATAGCGGGACCAAGATAATACCAGTGGAGAGTATATGATGGTGCTTAATAGTAACCAGATCGGCCCCACCAATCCCTACGTCGTAGTTTTGTTCGGTGCAACGGGTGATCTCTCGCGGCGCAAGCTGCTACCTGGGCTATTGCACCTCAGTGCGGAAGGAATGATCCCCGAATTGCGAGTGGTGGGAACATCCCTCGAACAATTCGACGATGAAGGATTCGCTGCCTTTGCCCGGGACGCCTGCACCGAATTTGCGCCTCGAAAAATTGCCCCGCAGCAGCTGGATGATTTCACTGCCAAACTCCGCTTTGTACCACAGGACGCCGGACCCGAGTCGCTTGCACTGGCCGTTTCAGCATGCGAATCCGAACTGGATGGTGAGTCCAGGAGACTGCACTATTTGAGCGTGCCACCCAATGCGGCGCTGCGTGTTGTAGCAATGCTCGACGAAGCAGATCTGGTCGAGAGATCCCGAATTGTGATGGAAAAGCCTTTTGGCACCGACCAGCGCAGCGCGGTGGCATTGAATTCGACGCTGCATCACACCTTCAAAGAAGAGCAAATTTTTCGCATTGATCATTTCCTTGGCAAGGAAGCGGCACAGAACATTCTGGCATTCCGCTTTGCAAACGGATTATTCGAGCCAATATGGAACCGAAATTTCATTGAATATGTACAGATCGACGTACCAGAGACATTGTCTCTCGGCACACGAGCGGGTTTCTACGAATCGACCGGAGCCTACCGGGACATGATTGTTACTCACCTGTTTCAAATTCTGGCGTTTACAGCGATGGAGCCGCCCACCGCACTCGAACCGAAATCGATCATCGAGGAGAAGAACAAGGTGTTCCGCTCCATGAGCCCAATCGATCCCCTGCACGTGGTGCGGGGCCAGTACATCGGCTATAGAAAGGAGCAAGGGGTCGCTTCGGACTCCGAGACCGAAACCTTCATTGCACTCAGAGCCGATATAGACAATTGGCGCTGGGCCGGTGTACCGTTCTATCTCCGCACCGGTAAATGTATGGCCGAGGGGCAGCGGATTATTTCGATTGCCTTTCGTGAGCCGCCCAAGAGTATGTTCCCGGCGGGTTCCGGCGTAGGCCGGCAAGGGCCAGATCACCTCACTTTCGACCTTGCCGATCAATCGAAAGTGTCATTGTCTTTTTACGGTAAGCGGCCTGGACCTGGCATGCGGCTCGATAAATTAAGCCTGCAGTTTTCGACCAAGGATACCGCGCAGGGTGGCGCCGTCCTTGAAGCGTATGAGCGTCTCATTCTGGATGTCATGCGTGGTGACCAGACGCTGTTCACGTCGGCCGAGGGTATCGAAAGATCGTGGGAGTTGTCCGCGACGCTACTCGAGAATCCGCCGCCGGTGCGCTCGTATGCGCCCGGATCCTGGGGCCCGAACGCAATTCATCAGTTGATTGCGCCGCACGCATGGCGCTTGCCGTTTGAGCGCGACTGGCGAGCGAGTTGATTAGATCCCAACAATTGCGCCATCATTCCTGCGCAGCACAATCGTGCAATCAGGCGGAATGGTTACGGCGTCGGTTGTCGCCGGAAGCCCGGTCAGGCTGGCGCCGGCGTTAGCTCGCCTCGACGATCTCGACGTTCTCCACGCCCGTCACCTTGGCGAGCTGGCGCAGTCGAGCGTAGACAGCATCGCTGTCCGGCACGTATTCGGGATCGGTCACTTCGAGTCGTATCGCATCCGCTTCAATCCGCAGGCGGGCGTGCTCGAGAATCTCCGGCACGCTCGCGGAGAACCGATGCCCTAGCAATAGCACGCGGCCAAGAATCTCGGCGCGTCGAATCTGATTTTCGGTTATTAGCTCCTTCACCGTCTCTTCCACCATGCCATCCGACTTGCCGCCGTAGCGCGCGCGGATCGCGATGGCGATGAAAGCCCGTTCGGCGTGCGAGACGCCGATGAAAGGAAATTGCAGGAGCCGCAGAAACGTCTCGTTGGCGCGCACCTTCTCGTGGTCCCGCCATGCCATGTCAGTGAGCGCGCAGACCGAAAGCCGGAGCCTGCGGTCGATCTGCGTCTCGCCCGGGAACAGGTCGTCGGTCCAGCGCCCTAGCGCCGCGCTGAATTCCGGCACCCGTGCAGCCGGCAAGCCAATGGCCTGCGCGCCCTCCAACAGCGGGTCGCGATACTGCTCCTCGGCGTCGAGCTGGCTATAAAGCCAGCCCTCGCGCAACCCACAGGCTGAAAACACTACGCGCTCGGGCTTCAGATTGCGCAGAACCCGTGACATCACCAGGGCGGAGGCCGGCAGCGTGTCGATGCGCCGGCCGGGCACATCAGGTAGGCCAGCCACTTCGTCGGGCGACATTCTGGCGATCTTCTTAGCAAGCTTGCGCGCCTCACGCGCGTCGATCTCGTAACCGTGGACCGCTTTGATCGACTTGCCGTTCATTGCAATATGCACGCGGGCCAGTGCGCGCCAGCCGCCACCGATGGCGTAAAAAACCGGATCGGTCAACAGCGGCGGCAGGTTTTCAGCAAGGATCGCGTCGATCTGTTGCTTCGCGGCGTCAACGCCGTCCTGTAGCATCATCGCCTTCACCGGTAGTGCGCCCAGCGGCATACTGGCCTTGCGCTCGCCCACGACATCGCCGAGGATCTCGGCCACCTCGAGACTGCCGCCGCCGATATCGCCCACCAGCCCATGGGGTTGAAAAAAACCGGAAATGACCCCCATCGCCGCGTTGTGCGCCTCTTCTTCGCCGCTCAAAAGCCGCGTTTCGAGTCCGGTCTCAGCGCGGATCGCGGCAATTAGCTCGGCGCCGTTTTTCGCGCGCCGCGCGGCTTCGGTGGCTATGACGTCGATGCGCTGCACACGCATCGCGCGGGCGATGGCGCTCAAACGGCGAACGGCGCGTAACGCGCGGTCCATCGCCTCTTCAGTGAAGCGGCCGTCCGCACCGAGCCCGGCGCCGAGAGCGCACAGCGACTTTTCGTTGAAACGCGGAAACGGCGCGCGGCTGAGGTCGTCGTAGACCACCAGCCGGATCGAGTTCGAGCCGATGTCGATCACACCGAAATGCTGCTGGTCCCGGTTCAGCACGCGCTCGGTCTCTATCTCGATAGTGCGCGGGTCGCTTATCTGAGTCATGGTATGTCTCCTCTTCCGCGGTTCACAAGTTTGCAGTGACGCGCCGATGTATAGGGCCTTTGGGTTATTAGTTATTCAATTGTGGGGAGTCATTATAGTGTACAGCCCTGCTCAGGGGGCGTGTGTCTGATAGAATCGCAGTTTATTTGTCGAGTTTTCGCGAGTGCGGTCAGTTTGTTTTTGCTCTGAACGTTTGCCATTTATCAACAATTTAGCGCTTTGGTTTGTTGATATAACGCGCGATACTTTTCGAGTTGGCGTTGGTAATAATCCTGTTTATGCGCGTCGGGCTCGTGTACAGCCAGTATTTCGGGGGCCTGGCATATTTCCGCCACCCATTGCGCATCAATGCGCTGTGCACAACCGATTCGCGCCAGCCGTGCCGCTCCTAACGCGGGTCCAATTTCCCCACCATCGCGAAACGTTAAATTTCGGTTTAATACATCGGCCAGCATTTGTCGCCAGCGGCTGGATCGCGCACCGCCACCAATCAAGGTAACATCGCGGATTTCCGTTCCGGCCGCTTGTAGCGCTGCTTGCCCGTCCGCAAAGGAATAGGCAACCCCCTCCAACACGGCCAGCGTCATATGCGCCCGCTCGCTGTTGTTGGTCATACCAAAAAATGCGCCGCTAGCGTGAGGCGCATTGTGGGGTGTTCGTTCGCCTGAGAGGTAGGGTAAAAACACTATGGATGTTTGTGCGAGACCGCTCGCCTCGAGTTCAGCAAGTAGCTCCCCGACTTCCATTCGCAGCAGGTCAGCAAACCAGGCTAACGAGTTTGCTGCACTTAAAGACACCGACATTTGCAGCCAACGCTGCGGCAGACAATGGCAAAATGCATGCACGGTATTTTCCGGGCTGGCGCGGTGTGTGTCGCTGACTACCAGGTACACGCCCGATGTACCCAGTGAAACCAACGCCTGCCCTGCTTCCGTCACGCCCACGCCAAGCGCACCGGCAGCGTTATCGCCTGCACCCGCCATTACCGGTATAACAGGCAAACCCAGCTCAGCCGCCGCAACGTCGGTCAGTGACCCGATAAGCTCGTTGCCTTCAAATAATTCAGGTAGCTGGTCCGGCGTTAATTTACTCGCTGCAATAAGCTCGGGGTTCCAGACTCGCCTCGCTGGGTCTAGCCACAGAGTGCCGGCTGCATCCGACATGTCGCAGCTGTATTTGCCGGTCAGTCGCCAGTTAAGGTAGCTCTTGGGCAGCAATACCTTGTAAATTCTGGCGAATATTTCCGGCTCGTGGCTGGCAACCCATAGTAGTTTAGGTGCGGTAAAACCGGGCATGGCCAGGTTACCCGAGAGCTCCCGAAAATTCTCCAGGCTGGATTCCAGGGTCGCGCATTCATCAAAACAGCGCCCGTCATTCCATAAAATGCACGGCCTTAATACGCGATTGTCTGCATCAATCAGCGTCGCACCATGCATTTGGCCGGCAACTGCCAGTGCTTGTACATTTGCGAGATCAACACCCTGACCGTGTAGTTTTCCGATGGCGTCTCTACACGCACTCCACCACGATTCGGGATCCTGTTCCGACCACAATGGCCTGGGATTATTGACCGACAAGGGCGAACTCGCTTGACCGAGAACGACGCCATCGCCGTTAATTATGAGCGCTTTTAACGCGGAAGTACCCAAGTCCAGCCCCAGCCATGTTGAGGAATTGAGCGACATAAATTTCCTTAGTTTCAGCGAATGCCCTTCAGGTAAATGTCAGGAAAATGCCCGGTTTCATCCCTGCGTTCGAGTGCCGCTTTAAGCCGGTATTATGGCCGCTCAGGATGATTAGTCATTTCCAAGAACAATTTCGGCCGTGTGCTCATTGGTAATCAAGCCGTTAATGAGTTTACCGCGCAATGCACCCAAAATAGCGTTTACTTTGGCGTCTCCCGCTGCAATTCCGAAAACGGGTTTCTCCGACCCGGGGATTAGTGGCGCGCTTGCAACGCGCTCGTTTACGGAATCATCGAGTAGGCTGCCGTTTTGGTCAAACACCCAGCTGACGATTTCGCCGGCGGCGCCTGCTCGTTCCAGCGCCTTCAATTCCTTGCGGTTAATGAAGCCATCGATGAAGAGGGGTGAATCCGTATCGAGATTACCTATACCGACGAAGGTGACATCGGCATGGCTGGCAAGCTCGAGCACGTTACGCACATGCTCCAGGCTTTGTAACACTTTCTTTTCTTTGGCGGTTCGTGAGATCACTGGCAGCGCCATCGGGAAATGCGTGGCGTTGATGTGGTCGGCCATTCTGACGACCACATCATAGGCCGAAGCGGAGCCGTCCATGCGCATAGTCCCGAGTAATGACACGATTCGGTGCTGCGGACAGTCCATCGGCGCCAACTCCTCCACACAGGCAACCAGAGCTCTTCCGGTACCGAGTGCAATCGTCACCGAAGCATCGGATTTCAGATAACGTTCAATCACGCCGGCACCCGCCTGCCCCAGCCCCGCTATGGAAGTTGTATCGTCCGGATCACTGGGTACCACTTCGCACGCCAGCAGGCGAAAGCGGTCCTTAAGACGCAGACTCAACTCCATGCAACGCGCAACCGGGTGGTCCAGCCGAACTTTTACCAATCCTTCGCTCATGGCGAGCGACACCATACGTTGGGCCGACTGGCGGGAAACCCCTAATTTACCGGCTATCTCGTCTTGTGTATTTCCCGCCACATAATAAAGCCACCCTGCTCGTGCGGCTTCATCGAGGCGGCGCAATTCAGCGGCGGATTTAACAGGCATTGTTACTACTGGACCCCAGCTTTGTTTTGCTCAACTGAGGAGCCATTACATAAAAATCCTGCCAACTTTTAAAAACAGGTATCTGAGCAAATCTGTCAGACAGCTGACTATTGGCGGGCAGCAAGTGGCTACCGCCTACGTACCGCCAAACGAGCATGTCCGCCGCCATTGCCGCTTTAAGCCCCGCCAGGCTGTCTTCGATAACCAGGCAGTTTTTGGGCTCTACCTGCATTGACTTCGCCGCGTGCAGAAACAAATCCGGTGCCGGCTTGCCTTTTTCGACTTCGAAGGCAGTGAATACATTGGCACCGAAAAAATCGGTAAGTCCCACTAATTCGAGTGCGTGTCGAGTTCGCGGCGGACTGCTGCTGGTCGCCACACAGCTGCCGACAGCTAAATCGGAGAGCACACTCTCCACACCCTCCGTTGTACGTAGTCGGTCTTCAAACGCAATTAAAAGTTCTTGACGATAGCAGGATCGAAAGTCTTCGGGCAGCTTGATATTGAAGTTTTCTCGTACCTTGTTAATCACACTCGAAAAGCTGTGGCCCAGAAAATGCTTGTAAGCATAGTCCAGGTCAACTAAGACGCCCTCCGCCGCCAACTTCTCTACGACAACGTTGGCGCTAATGACTTCACTGTCGATCAATACGCCATCGCAATCGAAGATGACAAGATCTATTGGGTAAAGCGCTGCCAAACGCTCACGCCCGGGTTCATCTTTCATACATGTACAACCTTATATGCCGCAATATACTGCATTAAAACCGCGGCAAAATCGTGTATGATTCCGATTTACCATACGTGGCAATAACACTATAAGTTGCTGGATTATACCGGTTTTTTCAACTTCACTTCCATTCCGCACAAGCGAATTTACAAGTAACTTCCTCGGCTGCTGTAGTTTTCCCTCGTTGCATGCATGCCAGGGTGCCAGATCATATGTTGGTTCAAGGGTGGCCGCGAAATAAGCACTGCTACTCGCACCGTTAATAGCATTTGCCGCACATTCACTCTAATGCTACAAAGTGAGCTTTTATTTGCTATGCGAGCATAATCTCATTGGCGAAAGGAGAATTCAAGCTTTATTTTGCGGCAGTCTCGGCTACTGCTGCAGGTGCCGGGGTCGAACCAGCGATTCGCCGGAGGCGATACTGGTTTAATTTACAGCGAGTCGTCAGTGAGGAACTTATTGATGATGGTTGCTGCCTTTTTTGGTTGCGACAGCAGGAAAAGATGGCCGTCACCAAACACCTTCAGTCTGGACCCTGGAATTCTTTGATGCAGCGTTTTAGCGACTGACAGCGGTACTAAGGGGTCATCACTACCCGCCAGTATCAGCGTGGGATGTGTGAGCGTGCCGCGCGCGTGCGGGTTGTGCCATTGCAGCATCGCAGTTAGCTGCATGTAGTAACCCACGCGATTTCCCTGCCGAATACTCTGTGTATATTCAATCGCCAGCGTAGCATCTGCTGCTTGTGCGCCGCCGTAAATATCGCCCGCTATATGACTGGCGTAATCAGGCTGTATGAGACGGCGCGGGCTAAGGTATTTGAGCATGACGCCGAGTTTTGCGCCACTCGAAAAGACGCCGGCGGGTGAGGAAGCTAATACGAGGCGTCGGCAGCGGTCGCCGTACTGACTAACTATCTGCTGGGCCAGCGCCCCACCCCAGGAAAAGCCCAGTATGTCAACTTTTGCATAACCCAGCCGGTCTACAGCAGCGAGTGCAAACCGGGCGTACTCGTGCATATCCATCGGCCAATGCGGCGTGCCTGACTGACCCGTTCCAGGCAGGTCCAGCAATATGACCACACAGTCGGGCAAGGCGTCGGCGACCGGTAACAAAATTTCCAGTGCGGCACCCATTCCCCCCAGTATTAGCAAAGGGGGTTGTTCGCACGGGTCATTGGCCGCGTCTCGCACTGCCGCCCTGAGTTTTATGCCATCAATGTTGACCGAGTGGTTATGTAATCGAATGCTGTCAAGTTCTTGAGATATTGCCAATGTAAGCCAGATACTTTAACTAACAGTTAATTGAAGAGGTTTTTGAGCAAAAACGTAATAGTACGAGGCGTCGCGCAACGCTTCGTAAGATATTTTAGCAGCGCCCATTGAGGGCGGATTATGCTTGACGCCAGGGTGGTCGTCCAGTCATGCAATCCGTCCACCGTGACGCCTGATTGATTTCTATTTGATCAAGCCAATCTTCGCAAGGCGCACTTTATTCTTTACTATCCTAATCAGGTTGTTTACCCGGCATATAAGCCGACCACAGTTCCTCCATTTGGTCGGTAAATGCTTTCACACTATCGCGTTGATGGCTGAGCATAAACGTCTCAAACTGGTTTTCCAGGCCCTGTTGCTGCTTTTGAAAGTTCCTCATACTGTGATCCAGGTAGAGGGCGAGGGTTTTGCCCATTGGATCATCGTACATGCGGATCATATTCTCCAGCACATAGTCAGTGAGCACCGTAGCGCCACTCTCGGCCTCAAGGTCGTTTAACACCTGTAACAAAATAGATCGGGTAATGTCTTTGCCTGTTTTGGCGTCTATGACCTTTACCTGCATGCGGCTTTTAACCATTGTGCAAATGTCCCGAATCGTGACGTAACAGCGCTCCTCGGGGTCATAAATCTTGCGGTTGGCGTATTTTTTTAATTTTTTCAAAGCCATCTCCAGCGGCGCCAGACTACGTCGCTCAGGTCATAATAAGCGCGCGCAAAGGCTTCCCTCAAAGGGTGAAGGAAGCCTTTTATTTAACACCGAAGGCTCAAATCAAGCCGCCTTTTTAGCGGTTCGCTTGTCGGCTGCCGTAGCCGCATTTTCAAGCGGTTGAGCTACCGAGGACGTACAGGCGCTCGTCAGCTTTTCCTGTAGCTTCTGAACGGCTGCGGTGCTGTCTTCGGCAAGGCCCGTGATTTTTGTTTTAAAGTTTTCGGCATAGTCTTCATTGACGGCCTTATAGTCTGACAACGAATCGCCTTCGCGTAACGATTTGACGTATGCCCTGTTGGCTTCGTTCAGGTCGCTGAAGAACTGCGACTGGCGTTTCACGGCGGCATCGACGTACTGACTATTCCATTTAAACGCTTCGCTGCTCAGGCTGACGAGCTTTTCTGCCTGCTCAGTCAATGAGTTTTGGAACGAACTAAAATCGACCATTGGGCTTCTCCTGTAGTGGGTTAGGTAAACTTTGAACTTCGATAATGCACTGCGTTATAAAAATGGAATGTAATCCTCTGGACTGATAAAGTCAAGCGATCATTACACTACGGATATAATCTAACTATCTGATATTAATATATATTTAAATTATTTAGTAATATTATCAAGCAGCAATTGTTTCCAGAGCACTTATAACGCGCTGCATTATATCTATTTGCTGTTGCGGAGTGCGGGCGGCAAGGCACCCGTTCGGGATCAGCGAGTCACTAACTTTTTGTGCTCTTCACTGAGTCACTAACTTGTCGTGCTCTTCACTTGTTCGACGTTATCGAGAAATTCCCCTATCCGCTGGTAGGCTTGTTCGGCTTCGGGCATTTCAGGGGTAAATAACTGCCACACATGCACCATATGTGGCCAGGTCTGCAGTACCGCTGGCGATCCGGCCGCCTGCGCCTTCTCTACGTAGCGTTGCGAATCGTCAAGCAGCATCTCCGCTTCACTGGCCTGGATCAGCATCGGTGGCAGCCCCGCTAAATCGCCATGCAACGGCGACGCCACCGGGTTGGACGGCATGACTCGCAATGCCAGCCCGGTTGCCCACCAGAGAAACTGCACGGGTACCCGTTTCAGCTTGCCGAAAGCGGGACCGAGCATGGGATCAGTTATCAGGTTGCCGCGCAGGCTGGGCGACGTCAGCGTGAAATCGGTGGAGGGCGAGAATGCCACTACCGCGTCAGGGTTGCGCATATGCTGGTCCCGCACCCAGGCAACCAGACTCAAGGTCAGGCTGCCCCCGGCGGAATCGCCACCGACTACCAGCAAATCCAGCGCTGCAGGACCCGCTGGTCCGTTCTCAAGAATCCACTGGTAGGCACGACGACAATCGGCAACAGCATCCAGATAGCGATGTTCGGGCATCAAGCGGTAGTCGACGGAGAAGACACTTGCCCGGGCCAGGTTTGCCAGCTTATTGGTGATAGCCCGATGACTTCTGGGGCTACCGGCTACCCATGCACCGCCGTGAATATAAAGCATGCGGCGCCCGGGCGCGGCAGCGGGTGCTTCCACCCACTCCCCTCTGACTCCGTCAACATCGACCGGCGTAAAAGTGCTGGAAAACTCTCTGCCATCGGCCATGCTGTCCAAAAAATCGCGCATCGCCTGCAGCTTGGCCTTGCCGTAGAGTTTACCTTGCTGCGCTGAATACTCCCGCAGGGAAGCTACCACCTGCTGATGCGCGTCGCTAGGTTGATCAAGCGTAGCCGGCAGCTCGCGACCGCTAAGATCATCAAGTCCCACCCGGCGTAAATACCAGACGGCTATAGCCAGCGGTAGTAACAGTATTACAAAAAACCAGGCCATGAACGATATTGCAAAAAACCAGGCCGTGAACGATATTGCTATAAACCAGACGATGAAGGAAACTGCAAAAAACCAGGCCATGAAGGGACTCCTTCTACATAACGCATATTGGGTCTTGGATTCGCGACTTTCAACTTTCAACGCGGCTGGGAAAAGGAATAACTAAGCCGTATTGCGCATAGCGGCGGTCACGCCGGCAATGCTAACCGGAATCGCTTGTTTTACCGATAGGTACTGCTGATGACGATCGCGCCGTAACAGCACGGCTTGCAGCACGTTCAACGGTTTAGTGTAGAGGTGCCCTATATATCATGCTGACCAATGGAGTCCGTTACTACTGACATTCCGCGCCCAGCATCTGAGCTACTTCCGGTCGGCAACTGCCGCATTTGGAACCGCAACCCAGATTGGCAGCGAGTGAATCGAGACTGTCATGGCCGTTGCCGATGGCGGTCTTGATTGTCTTTTCTGTTGTTTGGAAACAGCCGCAGATCAGTTTGTCCTGGCCACCTTGCTCGCCCACGATAAGTTTCGACAATTCAGCTGCCGAGGTGTTTGCGAACGCATGATCAAGCCAGGCGCGGCCTGGTAACTTTGCCGCCGTCGCGTGTGTATAGATCAGCAGTTTGACTTCACCCTCGACCGCAACCAGCAAACGCTCGGCCTGCTGGCTATCATCGGAGAAGTAGACAATCTCCGCTTCCGTGCCCAGATAACCCGCCACCCACTCTCGCCAGTCAATATGATGATTAGTACCAACAAGCGTTACCAAGTTTGTCTTGTTGTTTGAACGCGCCCAATAGTCGAACTGCTCGCAATCTACAGGCAATTGACTAATGATGCGCGCCCATTGTCTGCACTCATACGGCTCGATTGCAACGGCGGACGCCTTGGATTCGGGTTGACCCGAAACTGGGTCTACTTCGGGGCTGACCAGATTACTGATGACGGCGTTCTTCGCGAACTGGTCGGACCAGTGAATCGGACTGAATAGCTGGCCAGGCGTAATGTCTTCGCTGACTTCAACGCGACAAATAAATGCGCCGAATGGATTACGAAGCCGCGCAAACTCGTTGTGCGCTAAGCCATATTGCGTCGCATCACGCGGATGTATTTGTACGAACGGAATATCATCGTGGCCGTTAAGCGTCGGCGCAAGACCGGTGCGAGTCATCGTGTGCCATTGATCTCTTAGGCGGCCAGTATTCAGCACCAGCGGATAATCAGTTTGGGCCAGGCAGTCGGCCAGCGTTGCGGTGTTAGTCACAAATTGCGCGCGCTGCGTTTTGGTAAAGAAACGCCCATTCTCGAACATGCGCTCGGTGCCGTTTGGATTAGTGGCGTTTACCGGCCATTGAATGGGCAGCAGCGATTGATACTCGTCGGCGCTTAACTCAGCCAGGCCGCTGATATCGAAACCACGCGTGCCTGCATTTTCGAAACCGGAAAGTTGCGCATGCTCAATAAAGATGTCGTGAGGGGATGAGTAACTGAACTCCTTCTCAAACCCGAGTTTCCGGGCAACCTGGGTTAATGCCCACCAATCGGCGGCGGCAACTCCCGGGCCACGTCGAAACTTTTGCTGGCGGCTGATGCGGCGTTCAGAATTGGTCACCGTGCCGTCTTTCTCGCTCCACCCCAGCGCCGGTAATATGATGTCGGCATACGCTGTGGTGTCGGTTTGACAGACGTCAGAGACGATGACGGTTGGACACTTTGCCAGCGCCGCACGTACTTTATTTGAGTCTGGCAAGCTAACCGCCGGGTTGGTTGCGATTATCCACAGCACTTTGATTTGACCAGCGTCGACGGCATCAAATAAGTCGACCGCCTTTAAACCGGGCTGCGTCGCGATGGTGGGTGACTGCCAGAAGCGTTGCACCCGGTCCACATCTTCGGGTTCGAAGTCCATATGCGCGGCGAGTTGATTCGCCAGGCCGCCAACCTCCCGGCCACCCATGGCATTCGGTTGCCCGGTAATCGAAAACGGGCCGGCACCGGCATAGCCGATTTTACCGGTGGCGAGATGGCAGTTAATAATCGCGTTGCACTTGTCCGTGCCGGTCGCCGACTGATTAATACCTTGCGAGTAAAAGCTGACTGTTTTACGCGTGTTCGCAAACCAGCTAAAAAACGTTGCGAGATCGACTTGATCTACTCCGGTCCGGGCAGCCGTTTCTTCGACGCTCATTGTCGCGACAGCCTGCACCGCCTGTTCGAAGCCGTCGGTGTGTTGCGCTATATAATTTGAGTCCAGCGCTTCATTTTCGATCAGGTAGTTTAATAATCCTTGCAACAAAAAACCGTCAGAACTCGGGGCTAATTGTAAATGCAGATCAGCCAGTTCAGCGCTGGCCGTCTTGCGCGGATCGATCAATACAACGCGCATTGCTGGATTGTTTTTCTTCGCCTCGACCATGCGCTGATACAGCACCGGGTGGGTCCAGGCCGCATTGGAGCCGATCAATACAATCAGGTCGGCCAGCTCCAGATCTTCGTATGAACAGGGCACGCTATCGGAGCCAAACGCACGCTTGTAACCTGCCACCGCCGATGACATGCACAGCCTGGAGTTGGTATCGACATTGGCGCTACCAATAAACCCCTTCATCAATTTGTTGGCGACGTAGTAGTCTTCAGTCAGCAGTTGCCCCGACAAATAGAACGCGACGCTGTCTTCACCATAGGTCTCGATGCTGTCGCTTATCGCTTGCGCAATGGCAGACGATGCTTGATTCCAGTCTACCGCCTGTCCGCCGATTTCAGGGTTCGTAAGACGTGTTGCCTGCGGTGCATTCGATGCTGTTCCACAAACCAGGGTTTCACCCAGTGCGCTGCCCTTGCTGCACAGCCGGCCAAAGTTGGCGGGATGCGTTTGCGATGCGAGGATAGTGGGTGCTGACGACTTTGCGTCGACCGCGACGCTAAGCCCGCAGCCTACACCGCAGTATGGGCAAGTGCTGGAAATTTCGGGCATTGTGTTTACCAATGTTTTTGCGGGAGGTACCAGGACTACGCGATATAAACGGCGCTGTCTTCGACAAACACATCGAAGGTCGGCACGCTGACGTCTTCATCTTCAAGGCACTGGCCAGAGGTCAGCGAGAAATGCTGTTTGTAAAGCGGCGATGCCACTACCAACTCATCGCCCACACTACCAACAATGCCGCGCGACAGCACATTGGCATTGCCTAGCGGGTCCCAGTTATCTATCGCGAACACCTTTTTTTCGGTGTCGGGCAGGTAAAAAAGTGCTATTTGCAACTCTTCCCCATTCACTTTGGCCAGAGCACAGACTCCTGAATCCTTAACAAGGTCAGCGGTAGTGCAGATTTTTTGCTTACTCATCTTTTCCCGTCTTGAAAGATTCATTATTTCACCGCGTGTATTAATTGACGTCTTTTTTCTGCGTCGTTGGCGGGGCGAACCTGGCCGCGCTCCTGCACAAACACCACATTGCTATCTTCCTGATCCGAATTAACAAACTGGCGAAACCGCTTGAGTTTTTCAGTGTCACTCAGCGCGGTTTTCCACTCGCATTGATAAGTGTCTACCACATGCTGCATTTGTGCTTCCAGCTCCTCCGCGATGCCGAGGGAGTCATTGATGACCACATCCTGCACATACGTTAGGCCACCTTCCAGACTTTCCAGCCAGGTTGAGGTGCGTTGCAGTCGATCAGCGGTGCGCACATAGAACATCAGAAAACGGTCGATATATTTAATCAACGTGGGGGTATCAAGATCGGTTGCAAACAAGTCGGCATGGCGAGGTTTCATACCGCCATTGCCGCTCACATACAGGTTCCAGCCATTTTCGGTGGCAATAATTCCGATATCTTTACTCTGTGCCTCCGCGCACTCGCGAGTACAGCCTGAGACTCCCATTTTTAATTTGTGCGGTGAGCGCAGGCCCTTGTAGCGATGCTCCAAATCGATGGCCTGACCGACGCTATCCTGCACACCGTAACGACACCAGGTGCTACCGACGCAGGACTTTACCGTTCTTAGCGATTTGGCGTAGGCGTGGCCCGTCTCGAAACCGGCGGCAATCAACGCCGACCAGATAGCGGGCAAGTCGTTCATTCTGGCACCGAACAGATCAACCCGCTGGCCACCGGTTATCTTGCTGTACAGCTCGTACTGTTTGGCCACTTCGCCTAAGGCAATCAGCTGGTCGGGCAATATCTCACCCGCTGGAACACGAGGCACAACCGAGTACGTGCCGTCTTTTTGCATATTCGCCATAAACGTATCGTTAGTGTCCTGCAGCGGCACTAAATCATCGTTGAGCACGTGCTCGTTCCACAGCGATGCCATGATCGACGCCACCGCCGGTTTGCAAATTTCACAGCCGCGCCCATTACCGTGCTTTTCAACTAACTCGTCAAACGACTTGATCTGCGTGCACTGCGCAATGGTGAACAGCTCCTGGCGAGTATGTGCGAAGTGTTCGCACAGGTCGGTATTGACTTCGACGCCGCGCGCCAACAACTCCGAATCAACCACGTTCTTTAACAGCGCCGCACAACCACCACAGCCGGTCGATGCTTTGGTGCAGTCTTTTACATCCGCCACCGCCATACAGCCGCCATCGATAGCGCTAAAGATATCGCCTTTAGAGACGTTATGGCAGGAACAAATAGAGGCCGTCAGCGGCAAGGCATCAGCACCCAACGTTGGTGTAACGCCGTCGACGGCGGGTAGAATCAGGGCCTCGGCATTTTCAGGCAATTCGATTTCATTGAGAAAGTACTGCAGCAAGGTGTCGTAGTCGTCACAGTCGCCGACCAGGGTGGCTCCCAACACCTTCTTACCGTCGGCCGACACATTCAGCCTTTTATAAACATCTTCGCGCTCGTCACTGAAAACAAAGGCGCGCGAATCTTCCGCAAGGCCTTTGGAATCACCGATAGAACCCACATCGACGCCCAGCAATTTGAGCTTTGTGCTCATGTCGGCGCCGGTAAATGCAACCTTGTCTGCCGTCAATTGCGATACCGCCGCTTCGGCCATGCGGTAGCCGGGCGCCACCAGACCATAGATAAAACTACCCAGTACTGCGCATTCCCCAATCGCATAAATATTTTCGTCAGACGTCCGACAGTAGTAGTCGATCTCGATACCGCCGCGCTCTCCCACGGTTAAGCCTGCAGCGCGCGCCAATTGATCGTAGGGGCGAATGCCGGCGGAGAACACGATCATATCGGTCTCCAGCGCGGTATCATCGGCAAATTCCATCTTCAGCCGGTGCTTTTTGCCGGCGCAAATCTTTTGCGTCGCTTTGCTGGTGTGTACGGTGACTCCCAGCGCTTCAATTTTTCGGCGCAGCATATTGCTGCCGCCATCATCGAGTTGCACGCCCATCAACCCTGGGGCGAACTCCACCACATGCGCTTCCAGCCCCAGGTTCTTCAAGGCATTTGCACATTCCAGACCCAGCAAGCCACCACCGACCACGACGCCGACTGTTTTGCCTTTAGCGGAGGCTTTGATCTGGGCTAAATCATCGATGGTTCGATACGCCAGACAATGCTCCTGCTCGTGGCCTGGCACGGGAGGGATAAATGGATACGAGCCGGTGGCGAGAACCAGCTTGTCGTAAGAAAACTTCTGGCCGCCTTCGGTGACGACCATTTTGGCGTCGCGATCTATGTTCGCAACGAAGTCGCCGAAGTGCGCTTCGACGCCGAGTTCTACGTAATGCTCGCGGGTGGTCAGCCCTAAATCGGCTGGCTCCTTGCCGTCAAACACCTCCGACAAATGCACGCGGTCATAGGCTGGACGCGGCTCTCCCCCTATGACAGTAATGTGCGCATCGACATCGCTATTCGCCAGAGTCTCGACGTAGTGATGCCCCACCATTCCATTGCCGACGACGACAACTTTTATTTTACTCATTGAAATAACCTTATCCTCCACTGCAAAACATCAGTGCATGCAGTATCACAAAATTGTTGGATTCTGTTTGCAAGGGTGGTGCAACTACTGTGCCACAAGCTTTTGGCTAGCAAATACCGCTAAAGTAGCGATGTTCTGGCCTACCTTGTGAAATTACTGCAACCGATAAGACGTCCTGGTGACCCACGTTGGTGCGCAAGCACCAAAATGAGGCTTTAGCTTTCCACCCTCGCTTAAAAACTGTGCTTCGCTCCAAACCCCCGAGAAGGTAGAGAACGGCCCAATAAATGCCGCTGGCCCAACGCAACTGCATGTTATCGGTTCAATTTGAGTGGTCGTTGTTAGCGAATTCCCAAGGTGGCTTGGTTTTTGCTGAGCTTTACCCCTAAGAATTAATCTTTGCGGAGCGCTGTATGACTGACGAACGTTTTAACCTACTTTCCTTTAGTGGGAAGATGAAGATCCTTCACTTGAGCTGGATGGCCTTTTTCATCACCTTTGTGGTTTGGTTTAACCTGGCTCCGTTGCTGCAAGCTATCGCGCACTCGTTAGGTTTAACCAGTAGTGAGATAAAGACGCTGTTACTGCTGAATGTTGCACTAGCCATTCCAGCGCGAATTATCATTGGTATGCTGACCGACCACTACGGCCCTCGCAAAATTTACTCTGCCCTGCTGCTTGCCAGCTCAGTACCTTGCTTTATGTTTGCCATGGCCGACACCTTTGCACAGGCTGCCATCGCACGCTTTCTTTTAGGTTTTGTCGGCGCGGGATTCGTCATCGGTATTCGCATGGTCAGTGAATGGTTCCCTGCCAACGAATTGGGAACGGCCGAGGGTATATATGGCGGTTGGGGCAACTTTGGCTCGGCAGTGGCGGCATTCACTTTGCCCACTATTGCGCTTTGGTTTGGCGGCGAAGACGGCTGGCGCTACTCCATCATCCTCACCGGGGTGATGTGCTTTTTGTTCAGCTTTATTTTCTACTTCAATGTATCGGATACGCCCAAGGGCTCCACTTACTTTAAGCCCAAACATTCAGGTGCAATGGAAGTGACCAGCAAAGGTGACCTGATTCTGCTTATCATTATGAAGATTCCGTTGTTCGGCGCACTTGCCCTGCTAACATGGAAACTGTCACCCGGCAATGTAGGCCTGCTTTCATCGCTGGCCGCTACGGTAATTTACACAACGCTGGTGCTACTATTTTTCTACGACTCGTACAAAGCCATTAAAGCCAATAAACTTGTTCTTACTGAAGAAGTACCCGAAGTACACCGCTACAAATTCAAACAGGTGGCTGTGCTCAATGTTTTATATTTCGCTACCTTTGGCTCCGAGCTTGCGGTAGTGTCTATGTTGCCGCTTTTTTTCGGGGAAACCTTTGACCTCGACCCGGTTAAAGCCGGTATGGTCGCCTCAGCCTATGCCTTTATGAATTTAGTCTCTCGGCCCGGTGGTGGCTGGATATCCGATCGCATGGGTCGACGCTCAACATTATTGTTTTTAACCGCTGGGTTAGCCGTAGGCTATTTTGTTATGTCGCTGGTGGGCAGCAGCTGGCCGTTATGGTTAGCCGTCGTCGCCGCCATGGCGTGTTCGTTTTTCGTGCAAGCTGGCGAGGGCGCGGTGTTTGCAGTCGTGCCACTGATCAAGCGTCGTTTGACGGGTCAAATTGCCGGCATGACGGGTGCCTATGGAAATGTCGGCGCGGTTGTTTATCTGACAATCTTCTCTGTCGTTTCCCCATCCAGTTTCTTTTTGGTGATAGCGGCCACCGCCGTAGTGGGATTTGTCGCGTTATTGTTTCTTGAAGAACCACAAGGGCATATGGCGGAAGTCGATGACCATGGTAATGTGCAATTGATTAATGTCACCTAAATCCTGACGAGGACCTCGGACGATGCAAAAGCTGCATCTTGAGTTCGGAGGCTATTCCGACGCCGGCGTAAAGGCATCCAATGACGATGCCTTTACTGCCTACTTGCCGACGGAGCATTCGGCCCGCAAGTATAAAGGGGGTGCCGCCTGCATCGCTGATGGCGTCAGCTGTAGCGCCAATGCGCAGCTTGCCAGCCAGACGGCGGTCACCAACTTCGCTGCGGATTACTTCAGCACGCCTGATTTTTGGACTGTGCAGCAGTCTGCCGCTAAAGTTATCGGCGCTATCAATTCCTGGTTGCATCAACATGGGAGACAAAGCCAAACGCGCGCCGATGGCTTCGTCACCACATTCAGTGCACTGATTATAAAGTCGCACACCGCGCATATCCTGCATACCGGCGACAGCCGAATCTATTTATTGCGCGATCATCAATTGGAATTGTTAACGGAAGATCATTGTATTCAACACGGCTCTGCCAGTTGCCTCACACGTGCCTTAGGTATTGAGAACCGCCTGGACCTCGATTACCGCTCTCTGCAGGTAAAAGTTGGCGATCGTTTCCTGCTGACCACCGACGGCGTGCACGACGCAATTAGCGACAAACGACTCTGCACCGTGGCAGACCAACAAGGAAGTAACCTGGAACAGTTAGCGAAAACGATTGGTCAGACAGCGCTCGAGGCCGGCAGCGAAGACAATATCAGTTGTCTGCTGGTCGATGTGGCGACCCTGCCGATTGAGCGTATTGACGAAATCTACAGAGATTTAACTGACCATGTTATTCCGCCGGTACTCGAAAGCGGCAATACCATTGACCAGTTTGAGATAGTCCGCGTAATACATAGTGGTACTCGCAGCCATGTCTATCTTGCGCGAGATATGCAAACGGCTGAGCAACGCATACTAAAAATGCCGTCGCCGAGCTTCGCGGAAGACATCGAATACCTCGACAGCTTTGCACGCGAGGAATGGGTGGGAAGAAAACTGGCACACCCGCAAATCATGAAGATTGATGCGCCCCCTCAAAACAGCAAGTTTTTGTACCATGTGTGCGAATACATTGAGGGCAAAACGTTACGCCAGTGGATGACAGACAACCCAAAACCCGATGTAGATCAAGTCCGTGATCTACTCGATGCCATGATTATTCCGGTGCGTGCATTGCACCGCGACAAAATGATTCATCGCGACCTGAAACCCGAAAACTTCATCATTAAGCGTGACGGTCGTATCACCTTAATCGATTTTGGCACAATTAAAGTATCGGGTATTGAAGAGATCTCGCGACCGCTATTGGAAGAGCTTCCAGTTGGAGACGTTGGCTACGTTGCCCCGGAATACCTGGTGCATGGCTCGGTGACCAGGCAGTCTGATTTGTTTTCGATTGCTTGCATTGTCTACGAACTGATTAGCTCACAGCTACCTTATACAGTCGTCAAATCAAACCGCAACTACCCGCAAAAATTTGCCAAATGGCAGTATACGTCGCTGAATAGCATGTCTCCTTCTCTACAAGGCATTCCGGATTGGATCGATAATGTATTGAAGAAAGCGCTTGCGCCAAATCCGGTATATCGCTATCAAGCGCTGTCAGAATTTCAACACGACTTGCGATCCCCCGGACAAGACATTCTCAAATCCAAAAAATTCGTGCCTTTGATGGAGAGTCATCCATTGCGCTTTTGGCAGACGACGAGTCTCATTTTGCTGATCATTGTAATTCTGCAATGGGTGCTTTAGCGGTTTTTGACCTGGCAGTATCCATCATCCCAGCAGATCCTTTTTAATTGCCAGGTATTTCCGCGTATATCTCACGCCCATTTGAGCTTCGCGGTGGTCGAAGCCGAAGGCGCGGCGCTTAACGGCGAGAACAGGGGGTGCCTGAATACGTTTTGCGAGGCCCATGCCCTGGTACTGTCCCCACCAGCGCTCAAGGTCGTCGATGAAGGCACGCGGACTGTCAAAGAGCGCCTGAATATCGCCGTCATAACCGAGTTTTTCCGCCAGCGTACCTTCCACATACCAGGCCAGATTTTCTTCCGGCGTGGCGCGGTTCCACCATTCGACCCAACTTTCAAACAGTTTGTCGTGGTAGGGGTAAATCAGGGGATCACCCTTACCCGCCGCGACTGACTGCGCCTCACTGAGCTCGGCGGTGGGCAGGATGTCGATAGACCCTTGCGGAATAACTTCGCGACCGAAGACATCTTCGTTTAGATGACGTGCCAGGGAATAAACTTCTGTTTTCCACAGGTCGGCCAGGTTGGCCAGGTAGCCGTCCAGGTCGCCGTACAGCGTGGAATAGCCAACGGTGGCCTCGGACTTGTTGGCGTTGCAGGTAAAAACGCCGCCAAAAGCCGCAGCAACAGCGGCGAGGACGCGCGAGGATCGATCGCGCGCCTGGACGTTTTCCAGCATGAACCCGCTGAGCTGCAGGGATTCACTGATCGAGCCGTCCGGCGTCCTGATCTCCAATCCGTCCAACTGGCTCTGGGTCAGCTCGACACTCTCCTGGATGGGTACGTCGACGTATAGGCAGCCGATGTTTTCCGCCAGAGTCCGCGCCAGGTCGCGCGTCGTCGTTGAATTGAATCGACTGGGCATATTGACCAGCAGTAGATCGGTGGGCGGTAGCAAATGAGCGTAGATGGCGGCCACGACACTGGAGTCGATACCACCCGACACGCCCACTGTCACCTTGCGCACGCCGCAGAGCTTCAGGAACTCCCGTGTGCCGTATAGAATGGCGTCGCAAATATTGTCAATGCCAGTGTCGCGCCCCGGCAAGGGCTGCCCAAAGGCCGCCCGTGCGGCCAGGGGAACGTCGACCGTCAGACGATCTTCTGCGAAAACGCGCGGCGAGGCAAGCTGGCCGCCGTAACTGTCGTAGATACACGAGGATCCATCGTAGGTGAAGACCGTCTTGCCGTTGTTCTGAATGCCGACGTTGTTTACATAGGCCAGCGGGCGCTGCAATTGTCTGGCATGCGCCGAAAATACACGGTTGCGCTTGTGGTTCTTGCCGGCCGTAAAGGGCGACGAGCTGATGTTGATGAACAGTTCCGCCCCGGCCTGGGCGAGATGTTCCAGCGGCGAGACGCCGTAGTCTGAATCCCAGGCGTCCTCACACAACAGGCAGCCCAGCCGCAACTTGCTCGTGTGCACGGGCGTGATCATCTCCTGTAGCGTACGCCCCTCCTCCAGTGCGAGCTTGCGTACATCAAAAAAGTGTCGGCTGTCGTCGAACTCGCGATAGTTTGGCAGTAGTGTCTTGATGACGAAGGAGTAGAGCCCGCCTTCAGGACCGATCCGTTCGCCGTCCTCGGCCACGAACAGCGCATTATACTTGCGCACGCGGCCATCCTCGTTGCGTCTGGTCCAGTCTATGCCCACGCTGCCGAAGACGGCGATCAACCCCTGGGTCGCGGCACAGAGCTCGTCGACGCAAGCCTCGCACTCACGCAGAAAGGCTTCATGTTCCCATTCGTCTCCCAACAGGTAGCCCGGCACTGCCATCTCGGGAAACGCGACGATGTCGATGCCGTCGGCCCTGGCCGCGTGTAGATCGTCTAGCATGCGGGCAGTATTCTCTACGGGGCGACCCGGCAGCACCTCGAACTGCACCAACCGAATGCGTGCCGCCTTAGCGGACATTGGCGGGTCCCTCCCGGTAGGTGCGTTGTCGCCAGTGCGCCTTGTCAATGCGGCATAGTCGCCGCAAGAGCCGCACTAGCGATAGCTCCTTTGCAGCCAGGGCGACGCTTGTAAGTCCCCACATAAAAACATCGCGCATGCTCACTCCTCAGGACAGG
>JBBKXJ010000229.1:0-10212 GCA_037969395.1 Pseudomonadales bacterium | reverse complement strand
GTCGAAACCAATCCATCAATGAAGGTGGTGTGCGAAGAGATATTTGGCCCCGTGCTTGTCGCCAACCCTTTTAAAGATGAAGATGCAATGCTTAAAGAAGCAAATAACAGCATCTATGGGCTTGCCGCTGGTGTTTGGACTAGTAATATTGCCAAAGCGCATCAAATCAGCAATCAACTTAAAGCCGGGTCGGTGTGGATCAACTGCTACCACGTATTCGATGCGGCAGTGCCATTTGGTGGCTACAAACAGTCTGGTTGGGGTCGGGAAATGGGCCAGGCTGTGTTGTCCAATTACCTGGAAACCAAGGCCATTACCGCACGGATCTCGTAGTTCTCCGGGCTCGATCCCAGCGGACAGTGAGTAAGGCGCCTTGGTGACAAGGCGCCAACCTTCTGAAAATCAGAAAGTCGAATATCCGTTGATCGTGGGGTGTGAGGTCCAATACTGAGCGGAATTCACTGATGGATGGGTGGCGCAAATGAATGCTCGTTCTCGGCTTCCCACGCTGTGTATGTACCTCAAGACAACGCAGCCACCCTTCTGCCAAAGCTCCACGACCGCTTGTGCCGATTTCTGATGCCAGATTTTCCAGCATCGATTCACCGGTGTATGATCACATTGCTGACATTGGCGCTGGTAATACGGTATTGTCGCGAACGACCCCTTCCGGCCTTTGAATATAAAATATTTCTTCTCTCTAAAGCGGACAGTCACCTTAGGATTTGGTTGCGATTCTCTTGGTTTTGCAGTGCCGTCTCCTCTAATCGTACTGGAAAACGGAGTCTCGTTATGCGGAAATCCCAACAGTTACATTCATGGCATACCTATACGTTTTACGAAAGCGATTTCGTTGATGGTTAACTGTTTTCCTAGCCTCATACGGAAGTACTAACTCCCTTCTACTAGCCCTTTCAGGTAATTGTTTTCGGCCATAATTTACTGTTTACTGCGATCGTAGCGAGATGTGCTGCAAGGCAGTTGAATCGAGGCTCTCACGGCTTTCCCTGAAGCAACACAAGGAGGTGCAATATGCTGTTTGACGGATTTAGAACGATAGGCGCGATGGGCGCGTGCATGACATTGTTGATAACGGTCTTTGCATCAGCGGTCAGTGCCGATGAATTGGACGGTTATGTTATGGCTGTTTACAATCACGTACCAGGTCACAAACAAATCGACTCAGGCGATTATGACAAGGCCATTGCGGCTTCATTAAATGCGCGCCGCTCGCCTGTTTGGGAAGTCTCCGCAGAAACCAACTTATGCGTTAGCTATACGGCGCTAAAACAGTACGATCGTGCGTGGCGCGCTTGCAGCAAGGCTATTCATGCAGCCCGTTCGGACCGTCGTCGTTTTCCAAGCTTGCGCCGCGATTCCGGCACTGTGCTGGCGCAACTGTATTCTAACCGTGGTGTATTAAGAGCGGTATCTGAAGACTTGGAGGGTGCCGCGAAAGACTTCGGTAAAGCTCAGCACTATCACGCCGATTCTGAACAGTACGCGCGGAATTATGCGCGGCTGCAAAAATCGCTGAGGGTTGCGCAGTTAGATCGAAAAGAATAGCAAGAACGAAGGGCTCATTCGTCGTTTAGCAGCCAGTCTGCTCAGTCCAGGGAGTTTGCAAAATGCAAAAGAATTCCAGATCGTCGTCCCGCACGGGTCGGTGAATTTCTCCGGCGTAGTCTCGACGGCTTCTGCGTTAACCTCAAAGCGGCAACAGGAGATCCTGTTCTGAGCGATGATTGAACCGCCCCGGGTATTCCGGAGACCCGTATGTTTGGGTCAAGCTGCTAACTGTCTATACTAATCTGTAGCTTTTTGGGAAAATTGCAGAGGTGTGTCGCACAATTATCGCTGCTCAACGGGGTATCTGCACGGGTGGCATTACCTTGTGCTAGCATCGACGCATGGCGGATAGGATATTGTGTCATCATGAATGCATTTCCTAAGAGCAAACGCTTTGTATATTGGAAAAAGCCACCAGAATCAGTGGTTACGTTTTATCAGCCCTTTGGTACTAATTGGTTGGAAGAGAACGGTAAATGGACGTTAAACTGGGATGACAACGGCGTTAAAAAGTATTATTTATATCAAGTATTTCTGCATGAGTTAGGACATATTTACGATCAACGATCAACGATCAACGATCAACGATCAACGATCAACCTCTCAAACTAAAAGAGAAAAATACGCCGATTCGTTTGCCAGGGATATGGCAGTAATCTTGGGTGAGAGGTAAACATGCATATTTATGGCGTTACGGCCTCTGACCGTCAGCTGTCATCACATCACGTAAAAGTTTGAACGTCTGGTCATGGCTGGTTGCGTTGCTTTTTTGAGCCTGGATTTTGTAAATGCCACAGGCCGGTGTAGGATTACTTCGCCGTCGGTGAGCGCGCGACAGCGAAAATCGACGCGATCGACCCCCATGAGACGTTGCGATAGATCTTAGTTTATCGAAATCCAACGGACTAATTAGAACCACTCATTGATTTTTGCACTGTTGTTTGTACCTCACTTTTAAGCCAATCACGCAGTCTTTCAAACCGGTTGGTTTCGGCAAAGCTTGCAGAACAGACCAGCCAATAAGCTGATCGCATACGGATTGATGGACCGACAGCCCTGAGATATCCGGCCTTGGCATCGCCTTCGACAAGCAGTGTTCGACCCAGACCTACACCCATGCCTCCAATTACCGCCTGGAGCATCAAGTCGGCACGATCAAATTGGTGGTCAGGATTAAAATTGTCCTTTGCCGATCCAGTATTTGCGAAATAGTAATTCCAACTAAAATCAGTCTTGTCGATTTCGCCACGACGATCAGCAAGGAATGTGGTTTCCGGGTCTGTTAATAGGGGTGCATCACCGGTTCGATCACTCAGATATATTGGACTTGCTACTGGCTGTATCCAGCAGTGAGAGAGATGTGAGGAATGAAGACCCGGATAAGGCCCGGGGCCAAACCGAATCGCAGCGTCAGCTTCATTTGCCAGGAAATCGACGGTTTCCTCCTTCACCTCTACGGATATATTCAAATTTTTCGCTTGTGCATTCGGCAATGCCGGGATCAACCATTTCATAGCCAGTGAAGATGGGAGAGAAAGCTGGATCAAGTTTGTCGATCGGTTACGTTCAAGCTGATCTAGTGCCATATCCCACCTCCCTATGGTATCAATTGCCGCACGACACAGAATTTCTCCAATTTCGGTCAATCGCAGCTGTCGTGTGGTGCGATCGAACAAGGTGCGACCAAGCGCGTCTTCCAGTGATCTGGTTCTATGGCTAACAGCCGACTGATCTACGTTTAGGCGCTCGGCCGCCCGAGTAAAACTCAACTCTTCACCTATAGCGGCAAGCATAGGCGCGGCGTTAGCGAGCTTGGCAATCGTTTCGTTTCGATCCATATTAATGAGTTATTCTCATGCTTATATGAGTTCCCATGCCATAACGTTTGGCGTAAATTGCCCAATATAGCAATACTATCATCATCCAATTTGGAGAGTAACATGAGTAAAAATCAATTAACCACAAAAACCGTCCGGGCACAGATCGTCAATGGCTTCGTTAACGACGGCATTGGCGGTAATCCTGCAGGTGTCGTGCTCGACGCAGACGAACTTGGCGAAAACGAAATGCTTAGCATTGCAGCGAAAATTGGCCTATCTGAAACAGCCTATGTTTCTTCGTCAAAGACAGAGGGGTTTAAACTCGACTTTTTCACACCAAACCGTCGCATCGCCCATTGCGGACACGCGACTATCGCAACGTTTTCCTATCTAGCGGAACTTGGACGTATTTCCGAAGGAGAAACGTCAAAAGAAACCGTCGATGGCCCGCGCAAGATATCAATTAAAAATGGCGCTGCCTACATGGAACAATTGGCACCTCAATATCGGATGCCGGACGATTGGGCGCAAGACGACGTAACGACGGCTGAGGTTCTCCAGTCTCTCGGGATAACTGAGAGCGATCTTGACAGTAGTATCGGTCCTATTTTGGTGAATACAGGAAATAGTTTTATCGTCGTAGGCGTGAAAGACGGAGTAAGCCTACGCAATTTAAAACCTGATTTCGATCTCATCTCGGTCATCAGTGAAAAACTGGACCTGATCGGTTACTACGTATTCACAGTCGATAGCAATGCAACGGATAAAGATGCTACAACTCGGATGTTCGCACCGCGCTATGCAATTGCAGAAGAGTCCGCTACGGGAATGGCAGCAGGGCCGCTTGCCTGCGTTCTTCACGAACACCTGCACATCGAAAAGGATACATTTCTAATTGAACAGGGCCGGTTCATGGAACCTGCATCACCCAGTCTGATCACGGTGGAACTCTCCGTTGAAAACGGTGAAATTCAAAGCCTGATGGCGGGTGGGCATGGTAAGCTTTCGAAAAGCCTCTGCATCAATTATTAGAGCTCGGTGCGATAACGAGTCGTCCAGTTTTTTCATCGCGGGCCGGAAACGGCCCCGCTTTATGAGTGTCCGGTCATGGCCGATTCTACCAGTTGAGTGCCTGCTGCAAAGGTTAAATTGATCGGCAGCTCAAGCAAGAGTAAGCTGCCGATGAACGCTTGAACCAGGTATAATGATTTCGTCTTGCTTCTAATCAAGCGGGGTAATTATACCTCTATACGAATGGCACTTAGTTAAGGTCAATCGAAGCTGCAGAGTCCTGAATAGAGGGAGAATTTTCGGGACCTTCCCTAGCAGGGACGCTAGGGATAGAGCCTCCAGGGACGGATTTACGGCGTGTCCCGGAGATTTTCACTCTGTTCAGGCCGGTCTAATCGCTTAACTAAGTGCCATTAGGCCCTGAGTGATTTTACTGAATTTATGGTAAATTCACTCCGCCCCCATATATTTTTTTCGCTTTGATGCAGTAAGTTTAGAGCCCGTCGGATCGATCTCTCTGCCAAAGGTAGAGCCGTACGTTGTGACCCTCGTCTTTTAACGTCATCGATTCTGTGACGAAGTTGTAAAGCTCGTCACCCAGAGCCTGCCGAGCCGGCCCGAGAGGCATGGCAAGAAACCATACTCGCTCATGCCGCATCAGCACGTCTTTAAGTTCAGTGAGATTACGTAATACCGGATTCCCGATCCATTTATCAATGTAGTACGGACGATTCTGATGTGGCTCATAGACTACAACACTGGATGTGATTTGCTGCAGCGCGTAGTCCCCCTTGATGCCCATGTAAAGATGCAGCAGAAAAGGTCCTCTGGCTATCACAATGTCGCCTGGTTGATATTCCTTTTCGAGGGCGCGAACCGCATAGCGGAAGTCGACCCCTTGAATATCGGGGCGTAATTCCCATGCACCCGGGCTTCTGTAGCCGGGGCGCAGCTCGCTCAGATTTAGACCGCCCTGGCTCACACTTAGCCCCTGGATTGACAGCAGCAGAACGGTCAGCATTGGGGTGTGCACCTTTATGCTATTAAGTTTGGTCAGCCCCCTGCCCTGCGTCGCCCATTCGAGCAATAGAAAAGTGGCAGCAGACACGGCAATGAGAAAAACCGGCAATACCACGTACACATAGCGAATGCCCTGCACCGCCAACAAGCCGGTATAGACGCCAATCACCAGAATCACGAATCCATAGACAAAGTTTAGATTCCAGTTACGTCTCAAGAAAAATAGTCCCAGTAGAAAAAAAACGCTAAGCAGGATGAGCTGTTCGCTGGCAAAGACATTGCTCATGTAGTAATAAGGATCGAAGGTGGGCAGGTTCATGGCAAGCTGGGGGCTGGCTATCTCCGCCCGGCTGGAGCCAACGCTCAGGTACGATTGCCTTAGTAGGGAGCGACGCACCAACTGGAATATCACAACAATTAATACAAGTGCCAAAGCCAGCCAGGCGTGAGGATTTCGCAGATAGTTCCATCTCCCCCAGCGTAGCCAGAGTGCTATCACGCCATACACCAGAAAGATAAGTCCGCTGGCTTCCCAGGAGAGATAGGTAGCGCACATAGAAACAGCAGTGAAATAATAGTACCAAGTGGGTGCCTGGTCCTCCTTCAGCAAGCGAAAAACCATAAATGTGCTGAGCATAGCGAAAAACTGCACCTGTGACGGGTAAAAACAGTTCTGTGCCCAGTAAACTGCCCAGGGTGATATCGCATAGAGAAAAGCGCTCCAGAGGGCAACCCGGGCACTAAACCACATCCGACCAGCGAGGAAGATCAGGGTGAGTGTACCGAGGCTGAACAACAAGGAAGGCAGGCGCACAGCGGTCTCGTTCCAGCCGAAAAGCAGCACCATTGGAGCAATAAAGTATGGGATCAATTCATAAGTCACCATAGGCAACTCGCTCTCCCCCCTGGTAAGAGAGGGAGTGCCATTCTCAAGTAGGCCGTGGGTAAACTCGAGCATGGTGCTCTCGTCCTGAACTAGCGAGCGATCATCTATACCTGTAAAGCGAATCGACGCAGCGTAAACCAGGATCATCAAGAAGATCACCCACTGGCGGAACTCGGGGGTGCCCCGATTCGCCACGCTCCTCATCTTTCGCTGCAGCTCATGCAACTGTCGATCGCCCTCGACCGAACCTTTCAAACATAATATAGCCCTCCCAGAGCAAAATAGCCGCCACTATCAACACCGGAATCAAAGACTGGAATGGCGTTTCGTTGCCAATTCTTATGTCGTAACTCATGATCAACAGGATCCAGATAGCCACATTAACCGGAAGCAATGGTGACGCGAGGGTTTCCAGACTTCTCCACAACGGGACAGAATCGTAGCGCCGACTCACAAGATGCAGTAACAACAAACCGGTTGCTATCGTGATAAAGATCATCAGCGAAAGGCTGACAAACTGTTTTACTCTTTTCCAAATCTCCACTATGGGTGTCTCAATTTTTTTGAAATTGAGGGTCAGATGTGAGTAGGCCAAAGTGTCTCGCAGTGGCTTCAGGACGACAACTGCCTCGCTCGACGCTGCTGCCTGAAAATTTGGTACATTCTTTAACGTACGCCAACGCGCGTCCGACCCAAAATCCAGCTCCCCCGCGGCCGTCATGATAACGCCACTGATGGCTAATTTTGGCAGCGCGACATCAGTCACCACATTGATCAGCAGCCGATTGTCTCCGCGTTTGACATAAGGTCCAATATCGAATAACTCCATGCTTCTTAACGAACCCGTATAAGAGTATAAGGACACGCCGTTGAGATTGATCGAATATTGGCCAGCCGCGCTGACTCCCAGCCACGCGCTGTTAATCTGCTCGTCTGCCAAATGAATTACTCGCAGGAAGCTTGCATTGAGATTATTCTGCGACTGCTGCCAGATCCAGTAGGATGCGGGAAAGATCTCGTAGATCCTTTCGGGTACCAAATAGGGAAAGTTTGGACGAGTATCAGTGGCAAGCCTGACCCTTGCGGGTGACCAGTCCAGGTCAAAGAATTCTGGTGAGTACCAGGCTGCCTCACGACTTTGTTGATAGCTCTCCATTTCATTTACCTGCCAGGCTGAATCCGACAGCAGCGTTCGACTCGAGCCATCTGCAAGTTGCAGTTCCAGCCGCGCAGTAAGTTCAGGTATTGCCTCCGGGACATGATTATCTACTGCTACCGCAATCAGGTTATTTCCGCGCTGCAGAAAACCGGCGATATCAAAAATTTCCGATGTTTTTGCACCAAAGTAGCGACTCGTGCCGGCCAATTTACCATTCACGTAAACCGTAACTTCGTCAGTCCCGGACACTATAAGATAGGCTCGAACAGGTTTCGAAGCCAGTAGAAACTGCCTGCGAAAATAACCTGATGCGGAATCAAGGCTGGGGGTGATGGGCTGCGCCCCTCTCCACTTTGGTAGCTCCTGCATGGGACGATAGTCGGTATATGTATTCAGCAGCAGGTAAGCAAAGCTGAGTGCAAATAGCATCAGGTTAATGCATACGAACGCAATTCGAGACCGGGTCGTTCGCCTATGTTTTACTGGCATCGTCCGTCAGGTTCCGCCGAGGTTGAGCACTGCGCGATAGTTGTAAAGCGAATCATTTATGAGACAGTTCGTGTAAGCCTCGCGTGCTTGTAGCGGCTTATAACCATTGCTAAAAGTATCCCCTATACTGCATAGCAGATCCGCACGCACAGATTTGTGATCGACCATATCCAACATCTCTTCGAGACTGGCAATGGAATCGTCGACAAGGCCAAGTTCGCGCTGTAGATGTGACAGAAAGAAGCCTAAATGTAATTGCCTTCTGTCACTGTTGAAAGCCTGCTGCAACAATCCGAGACTAATTGAGGAACTTCCAGCCACATAGGCATCAAGCCCTTGTGCAACAACGCCATTGATAAACGCTCTGCCTGAGTAACGCAGGATAGCCATTTGCAGAATGGAACCCTGATAATCTGCGGTCATCACGCCTGTCAGGATTAGACCTGCCTTTTCCAATCTTTCTTGCGCGGCTTGAGACAGCGGCCGCCCAGTCATCGTTTCAGTGTGCGAGTTGGTCAGATAGAGACTGGCCAGAATCGAATTTTTGCCTTCAAGTTGATAGAAGGCTCGGGAAGCCTTTGTCAGAAAACCCCTGGAATGCTGTAACGCAGGATTCTGGACCAGCGCGGTTTCATAGGCCGAAATTGCCTCACGCGGCTGGCCCGAGCCAAGCATGAAATCGCCCTGCCGGTGATTATGTTCTGCATAGAAAACCGGATACAGAAGCATGGCAAGAACAATGCATGTCAGTATTACGATAGCGAGTGACAAGAAGCTCGCCGCTGTTGTTGAAAAAAGACTATCAATTAGCAACAAGATGCCGGCGGCCATGCATAAGCCCCAGCCCCATCCAGTCGCATACCAGAACACCCGCACTTGCTCGTGCAGATACTCGAACTCGCCCGCAAGCGTGGTGGTTGGCTCGGGGTTGAGATTCGGCCAGTAATACTGGGCGAGAAACTCCTGCAAGGCAATGCGCTGTTCACTTTCTGTAATATAGCGCTGAAGCCACTGTTCCTCCATAAGCCAGGCATAAAAAAAATAGCTCAGAATGGCCATTGTCGCTACACCGGCAACCAGGGTGAGAAGACGCGAACTTAAAAAGTAGCCGAGCGCTGCAAGCAGCGAAAAACAAATAAGCAACGACTTGAATGAGGCGAATCCCATTATCGCCCATGGTGCAGTAAAGTCGCTGGCATAAAGTGTCGAGGTCAGCGGAAACTCAAGCCATGGACCCTGCGCTCCAGCCAGCAGCAGGCCAAAGCCCAGCAGCGTTATCATTGATAGTGAGGCATAACCCGAGTATTCCTTCACGAGCCGTTACTCACATCACTAGCGCCGGTATCCTTCGCTTTCCCACGCCTGGTAAGTGTAGCTCGAAACGCGGCCATCTCATCCCGAGTCAGAACTTTCAAGCCGAAGGTCAGGGCTAGATAAAATATGGCAAAACCCAATGAGCCAAGCAGCAAGCTCGGAATGGTTTGCGAGAAAACAGGCCAGATGAGTACGCTGCCCGCCAGCAGAACGGCAAGCAATGGTTTCAGTGCAAACTCTGCAAAGACCATGTTATGTCCCAAACGGGAGAGCATAACAACACTGGAAAGATTAAGTACAAGCTCCGAACAGAGAGTCGCCAGTGCCGCACCCTGAATATCCATCACCGGGATCAATAAGAGATCCAGCACGATATTGATAGCCACGCTGATAGCGACACTGTTCATGTACAGCTTTTGTCTCCCCAGGGCAGAGAAAAGGTAGAGATAAAGACTGTTCAGAAACAGAAAGACTACTACCAGTCCCATAATCCTCAGCGTTGTACCCGCTGCGTGATAATTCTCTCCGAACAGCAGAACAATCAATTGAGGGCCGAGTAGCATCATCCACAGGCCGATAGGCAGGCCGATAAGCATGAATATCTTCTGCGCACGGACAAAAAGTAGGAATGACTTGTCGGCGGACTCCGTTGCCAGCTGCGTCAGGGCCGGGAATAAGGGTACAGAAAGGGTAAACGGAATCACATTTACCATCTGGATGACCCGATAGGCAGCACTAAAAAGCCCTACCGAGCTCGCACTGGACAGGGCCATTAAAATAAAGGTATCCACGTACCAGGAGATCCGCCGCAGCACCATACCCGCCCCCACAGGTAAGCCTTCACGAATCAGATAACGCCAGTAAGCTGTGTCATACCGCCAACGGTAACGGCTATAGCGCCGCCGAACCACGAAATAGAAGAACAGCCATTGGAAGATGCGCTC
>JBBKXJ010000228.1:0-3621 GCA_037969395.1 Pseudomonadales bacterium | reverse complement strand
CATCGTTGCAAACTAAGACATTGCCGCTTAACGTTCTATTGTGAGCAACGCATCATCAACAACAAAAATGCGAACCAGATCACACCTCCGTCATAGCTTCTCCAGCTATGGCACAGTTTTTCAACGTCAAATTCAGTACTGACCAAAACCGCTTTGCATAAACAATGTGCAATCGAAAACCGCTGCTATACTTTTTTTCAATAGTGGCTAAAAGTTGGCTTGTGCCGGCTGAGTCACCGTAAAAAAACACACCAAGGTAGCAGTAAGCCTGATGAATGCACCCAATACAATTCGGTTGAACGGACTCGCCCTGCGTTTGGTAAGCGACGGCGTGCTCGACCAGGAGCCGGCCTACGAAGCGGCGCTGGAAGCCAAGGAAACCGGCGTATCTTTTGTTAGCTGTGTAATAGCCAAGGGCCTGGTGGCTGGCGACGTGATCGCCCGCGCGGCCAGCGAAGAGTTTGGCTCGCCGCTGTTCGACCTTAGTGCAATCAATAAAGAGCTGATGCCGAAGGGGTTGATCGATACCAAGCTTGTTATCAAGCATCACACTATACCCCTCTTTAAGCGCGGCAATCGGTTGTTTATTGCAGTCTCCGACCCTACCAATCTTAAAGCCATCGACGAAATTCAGTTTCACACGGCGCTTTCTGTTGAGGCCGTGCTGGCAGAGGAAGATGCCCTCACTGCGGCGATAAAATCGTTTGTAGAATCTGAAGACGAGTCCTACGGGGGCGGCTACGATAATCTCGACGACTCCAGCCTGGAAGAGCTTGATATCGGCGGCGGCACCAGCAACGATCAGGTTGAAGACGGCGACGAAATAGATGAAACGCCGATTGTGCGCTTCGTTAACAAGGTACTGGTCGACGCCATCAAAGCCGGCGCTTCAGATATTCACTTCGAGCCGTACGAAAAGAGCTATCGGGTGCGGTTTCGCACCGACGGTATTTTGCAAACCATCACCGCACCGCCACAAAATCTGGCTGGCCGTATGGCGGCGCGTCTGAAGGTGATGTCGCAAATGGATATTTCTGAACGGCGCGTGCCGCAGGACGGTCGCATCAAGTTGAAGTTATCGAAAACCCGTGCTATCGATTTTCGGGTGAATACGCTGCCGACCCTGTTTGGCGAAAAAATCGTACTGCGTATTCTTGACCCCACCAGCGCGCAAATGGGTATTGATGCGCTGGGCTATGAGCCTGAACAAAAAGACCTGTTTATGAACGCGCTGCACTCCCCGCAGGGAATGATTCTGGTAACCGGGCCTACCGGTAGCGGTAAAACGGTATCGCTGTACACCGGGTTGAATATTCTGAATACGCCCGAACGAAATATTTCAACGGCAGAAGACCCGGTGGAGATTAATCTTGAGGGCATCAACCAGGTACACGTTAATGCGCGTGTTGGTCTTACCTTTGCCGAAGCCTTGCGCTCATTCCTTCGGCAAGACCCGGACATCATCATGGTCGGTGAGATCCGCGACCTGGAAACAGCTGAGATCGCCATTAAAGCGGCGCAAACAGGTCATATGGTGCTTTCCACCCTGCACACTAACAGCGCAGCGGAAACCGTTACCCGCTTGCTAAATATGGGCGTGCCTGCATTTAACCTTGCGACCTCGATCAGCCTGATTATTGCCCAGCGGCTGGCTCGACGCTTATGCCCACATTGCGCGGAACCTGCCGAATTGCCGCGCGAAACTCTTATTGCAGAGGGCTTTGCGGAACAACAGCTCGACGATATGAACTTACAAAAAGCCGTAGGCTGCACTAAGTGTACCAATGGCTATAAGGGCCGAGTAGGCATTTATGAAGTGGTGCGTATGACCGACGAGTTATCGCGCATCATTATGGAAGAGGGCAATTCCATTTTGATTGACAAACAGGCACGAGTGGAAGGGTTTAACGACCTGCGTCGCTCTGCATTAGTCAAGGCCGCCCAGGGCCTTACCAGTCTTGAAGAAGTAAACCGCGTGACGAAGGATTAGTAACTATGGCAACTCAAACTGCAAGCTCCAGTATCTTTACCTACCAGGGCGTTAGTAAGGGAGGAAAAAAGACCTCCGGCGAAATACGGGGCACTAACCAGGCTAACGCGAAAGCTCTGTTGCGCAAGCAGGGTATTGTTGCGCAGAAAGTTAAAAAGAAGGCTAAGCCGCTGTTCGGCGAACGTAAACAGGCGATCAAGCCAATGGACATCGCCATTTTTACGCGACAGCTGGCCACCATGCTTAAGGCAGGCGTGCCACTGGTACAGGGTTTTGAGATTGTCGCCGACGGACTGGACAACCCATCGATGCGGAAACTGACATTGGATATGAAAAACGAAGTGGCGGGTGGTTCAAGCCTGGCGCACAGTTTAGAGAAGTACCCCCAGTATTTTGACGATCTATTTATCAGTTTGGTAGGGGCAGGTGAACAATCCGGGTCATTGGAAACAATGCTCGACCGAGTCGCTACCTACAAAGAAAAAACAGAAGCACTAAAAGCGAAAATTAGCAAAGCGATGAAATATCCCATCGCCGTGGTGTGTATCGCACTCGTTGTGACTGGTATTTTGCTGATCAAAGTTGTGCCTGTGTTCGCCGACACATTTGCCAGTTTTGGTGGTGAACTGCCGACTTTCACCCAGGTTGTCATGCGTATCTCTGACTTTGTGCAAGCGTGGTGGTACACCATCGTTGGCGGCATTGTAGCGGCTGTTATTTGCTTTAAACAAGCACGGCAACGTTCAAAGGCTTTTTCCGATAAAGTCGATGCGTTTATGCTCAAGGCTCCGATTGTCGGCCCTATTGTGGAGGAGTCTGTTTTTGCACGCTTTGGCCGTACCCTGGCAACCACATTTAACGCCGGCGTACCGTTAGTCGAGGCTTTAGAGTCGGTCGAGGGCGCAGCAGGCAACGCCGTGTATGCGAGAGCGATCAAACAGATCAGAGAAGATATTACCGGCGGCACACAATTAAACGTCGCGATTCGCAGCACCAATCTGTTTCCGAGCATGATGTTACAAATGGTGGCAATCGGTGAGGAGTCTGGCGCATTGGATGAAATGCTCGACAAGGTCGCCACTCATTTTGAAAACGAGGTAGACAACAAGGTTGACGGCTTAACTTCAATGCTTGAACCGTTGATTATGAGCGTGCTTGGTGTACTCATCGGCGGCTTGATGATAGCGATGTATATGCCACTGTTTATGATGGGCTCAGTGATCTAAACTACGTCGCCTCTAACAGTTAAGCAATAGCGCAGCCATGCTTGAACACAATATCTACCTGCTAGGCTGCGCCACCCTACTCGGCCTGCTGGTCGGCAGCTTCCTCAACGTCGTCATCTACCGCGTGCCAGTTATGCTGCAACGCATCTGGCGCACGGAATGCGCCTACCTGCTGGAAGACGAAGCCTTACTCGCGGAGGAAGAAAAGAAACCCACATTCAATCTGGTTAAACCCGACTCCACCTGCCCGCACTGCGGTCATGCGATTAAGCCCTGGGAGAACATACCGGTGCTTAGTTACCTGCTGCAGCGCGGTAAGTGTACGAGCTGCAAAGGGCATATTTCTGTTCGCTACCCCTTGGTTGAAATTGCTACTGCGATAATCTCCGGTGCGGTAGCCTGGAA
>JBBKXJ010000227.1:0-12536 GCA_037969395.1 Pseudomonadales bacterium | reverse complement strand
CGGTAGTGTTTCGATACTGCCTTTAAGGTTTCCACCACGTCCTTGTAGGACAGATCGGCACTATCTGATCCCTCTGCACGCTGGATAACGTCGTTCATCGTCACGATTCCGACCAGCTTACGCTGAAGATCACATGCATTCCAAAATAGTGAGCGGTCTACACACTATCACTTACAGGTACCGATGGGGCGTTCTACGAATGGATGGCTAGTGGGCACGCCCGGTATACTTTTTATCTCATCGACGTCCAGTATACGAAGATTTGCTTGCCATCGATGAAAGAGAAACAAAGGGTCGTTGTCCGAACTTAAATACTTGGGTAGACATTTGCCAGCAATGATCTCATTAAACAGTCTACAATAGACAATGAGATCAGGGTCGCCAGCATGTACGGAAAAACCAATAATCCTTCGACTAAACTGATCCATGATCACCATGACCCAATGCGATTTCAGCGTCATTGATTCACAGCCAAACAGATCAACGGACCAAAGACTATCTTTCATCTGTCTGATGAAGGTTAGCCAGGAAGGTCCATCGCCAGCAGGGAGATTATGCTTGTTTTTACGCAGAATTCTACCCACGGCAAAGCGACTGATTTCAATACCAAAGCATTCGACTATCTGCATGGCAATACGGCCATAGCGAAAGCTGGGATTGCGTTTTTTCATTTCAACGACGAAGTCGATGAGTGCTGGGTCCTGCCCTTTCCTACCCGGGTTTCTATTGAGTTTATTGGAATAGAGCTGGTGATATTTGCGTTTTACCAGCACTTTATGGAAATTAAGGAAGGTGGCCGGTTTAAGAATGACGGCAATTTTCTGGAGTCTCGATTTGCTGACAAGACAAGCCATTAATCCAAAGCAAAAGCGATCAAACGCGCTAAGTTTGGGTGGTCTTTTTCGAGCGCGACTGAGCGTAATAAGTTGTTGTCGCATGACGATGTTCTCTGCGATCACCGCTTTGACCCCGCCCGGCTTAAAGAGCTTAGCGAGAGTGAATAGGAGGTGGATTATCAAGCTGAGATGTTCACGCATTGAGTTATTCTACGAGGCCACAGCCAAAACACAGCCATCGCCCATTTGTTGATTTACTATCAAGATTAAGAAAACGCACAGCACAGGCGCGTGCCAGGGAGTGCGAAACGAGGCGCGTGGAAAGACCTTCTATGCGCGCCCGGCCACGTGACTTAACAGCGTAAGGAAGAGCGACCCGCTGTTGTGGACTTTTCAAGGAGCAGTGGCGTCGCTCATTTGCCGTGATGCTGCGGCCACGCATACCGGCCAGAAAGAGAGTTTGAGAAGATTGCGAGCTATCAGTCGCTACACGTTGTTTGTAGTGCCCCTTTACTTATTCGCTCAGCATAACCTACCTGAATCCATGGCAGTTGCGACGTACCCGCCATGCCTGCGACCAGGCGGGTTTGTATGCCTCTAATCGGCCGTTGCGTCGAAGACCACCTTTGCGCGCTCGACTGGAACGACCGTCACGGGTATCGTGTCAGCCACCTGCGGAGGCGCAATAGCAAAGCTCACCAGCGCTTGCATGATTACAAGCCCACTCACCGTCTCCAAAAAAATGCTATTCCCCTGCTTGGTTGGTAACGACTAGCGCAGTTTATATAAGGTTTCGTTCTAGCGTATCGCTTGGCCTACTTGTTTAGCAAAAAGGCGCTGACGATTCGAATCGTTCTAAGGGTCGCGATAGGAGTGCCGGTCACCCGGCACCCCTATCGCAACCGTTCAAAGAGCAGTACCGGCACCAGGAACCCGGAGCTGGACGCCCAGAAGTAAGGTACAATGAATCTGCGGTTAATTGCAGACTCGGGTAACTGTGGTGAGAGAATCAACTGTGTCTATCATATCGGCATTCAGTGGTAAGGCAGTCTATCTACTACTCATCGCTTTTGCCCCTTACTCCTACCCGATAGTGCCAATTTCTATCGCTGAAAGCGGGCATGCAACCGTGCCGGTTTTTGTGGACGGTGTTGGCACGCGGGAATTCGTGCTCGACACTGGCGCAGAGGGCAGCGCGGTGTATGAGAACTTTAGCAAGGCAGCGGGATTCCGCCTCGCCGCGAAGAGAGAAACCCTCGTCGGCCAGACTGGCGTTGAATCTGCTGCGGTGGTACGCCTTCCGTCGCTCATACTCGACGGCAACAGGGTAGAGAAGGATGTAACGGCTGTCGTGATCTCGTCGCGTGCCGATGGCGTACCACTCAACGGGATAATTGGGCTGGATGTGTTCGGCCAGAAGCTGCTTGACTTTAACCTGCCCGGCAGGACGGTGGCGTTGCATCCGACTGGCAGCGTAATTCCAGCAATGCACGCGGTAGAGGCCATTGCCGCCAACCCCACAACAGGCGGACTACTTACGGTACCGGTCCGTCTGAGCGCTATTGATGCGGTCGCGGTCATTGATACCGGCGCACGGAAAACCCGCATCAACTGGAATTTAGGTAAGAAACTGGGTTTTAGTTCATCCAGCATAATGGCTGGTGATGTCGTTCACGGCGCAACGGGTAATCCAGTGCAAGCCAGCAGCGCCACCGTGCTGAAAGTCAAACTCGGTAAACGCCTGCTATCCGACATGCCGGTACAGGTAGTTGACTTGCCGGTCTTTGAGCTATTTGGTGTCGCTGAGAAACCGGCAGTTATCTTGGGGCTGGACTGGCTGGGCGAAACTAGATTGATCGTTGACTTTCCGCAACGACGCGTGTGGATTGTCGCCGTCGACGATTGAGTGTGTAGATTTTTACAGGCTTAGCATGCGCAGATAATGGCTGCTTGATGGTCACGACACGCCAGCCGTGGTACGCGTCCAAACACTGTTCATCGAAATCAAATCAGGATGACAGCGTTGCGGCTCATTCTTTTATCAGTTCGTGAAGCACGCTCGCAAGGGTGATGATGGTTCCTTCAATCAGGTCGGCCTCGGTGTATCCACGGGCCTTCATATTGGCTTTGCAACGCGCTGATGACGAGAGCACAATAAATGTTCTAAATATTCGCGAAGGAATGCATCCATTCGTGGGTACATACTGACCATTCTGAGTGACTGGAGTCTGAGCCATGGAAAAAGTCAACGTACGTGAAAAACTGGCATCGCTGCAGTAACAGTGGTCACAAACGATTATCGGCGTGGCAAATGGGCAGTTGTTCAATGGTACCAAGGGCATCGGTGAAAATAAGTGGCACTAGCATTATGACTAGGATGAGCTGTTCATCCTGTATAAGGGGTATAAAGTGCAACTTGGGCGTTTTTGGCAAAGCCACCCAGGATATCGCGCATCTGTTGATACTACGTCAATCGGCGCACGATCGGAAGGCCGCCATTTTTTGCTGGTCGAACACTCCCCCAATTCAGTAAACGAGCCTTGGGCGCACGCTGTCACTCGAATTCGAACACATTAGTTAGCAAACCCGCTGGGGCGGACAGCGGTGGTTGACCGAGTAGAGGCGATCACGATAGATTTTCATCAATACCCGACCGTCCGGTCATGGCCGGGTACGGGAGTAGCGGTGCCGCTATATTGGATGTTCTAAGTGGCCGCTTTATGATTCATTGCCGACCAACGGACCATGAAGCCATTTTTTGATCTCTGCCTTCTGGCTATCGCTTTTCTGGCTGTGGGATGAAACCCGGATATAGACTCCGATAGACATGAAAATTAGAGCTGTTTTTGCAGACCACCCCATTTTTCCTGTTAGATTAAGCAATAGCCAAATTGTATGTTTCTATTCAAACGCCCGCTGGTTTTCGATTTAGGGGTCGTAATAAACATCCTGAGAAAAACGACGCTAAGGCCTAGAGCGTTTCCTGTTAACAACGGGCCTATTTACCTATTCGGGTTAAACCCAAATAGTCTGGGAAAAATTGAAAAAGCGGCTTTAAAACGCGAATAGGCAGCCAATAATTGGTCAATAGATAGCCGATTATCGACTGGCTATGAAATCGTCTTCCTTAATAAAATGGAGCGATAAAATACCTATCATTACACACGAGTTCTCGGACAGCCACCTAGTCGGCGTCTCAAAGCGCCCGTTCCGCGGCGTGAAAGTACAAACAAGTAAGCACTTTGGTCAAGTGGTGCATACTTTTGTGATGCACCAGCAATCGCTGCTAGTTTGCTAGGATTACGCGATGTTTCTGCGTTTAACTATCAGCAAACCGGCGATGCCGGAGAGAAATAACCAGGCGGCACCTGGCAGCGGCACCACTGGATTGGACAACCCCGGTCCACCGGTAACCTGGCCACGGATTTCGCCCCCAGGATTTTCAGCAGTATGGATGTTGATATACCACAAGTTCGCCATCAGATCGTTGGCTTGATCATCGATAAGCATAGCGCTGCCAAATTCAGGGTTTGTTAGCGTTGAATCAATTGCGGGAAAATTGCCAGGATCGAAAACCGGTATCACGACACCCGCATTTTCGCGTGCAGTCGCAGGCCCATGAAAATGAATGGCTGTGACTGGGCCACTCAAGTTTGAGTCTTCCCAACCAATAAACCAGCTGAACAGCATCGACTCGGTGTCGAAGGTCATAGCAGCATTACCGACAGCTGCACTGCGGGTTCGATCACCACCATTAGCTTGCGCACCATTAATTACGGAGTCGAAGACAATCGTCGCCGCATTGGCAGTTAATGGGAAGATAAAGATTAACGCAGCAGATAAGAATAATTTGCTGATTTTCATGACGTATATCTCCAAGATCAATTTTGATTCAGGTAACCCGCTCAACTGCTTGAATCTACATCAACAGGGAGAAAATCTTACGCCTCCAGCGGATGTGTGTAAACCGGTTTTCGTTTAGCTCGCGTCATAAGTGTGATTATTTAGACTTGGCAAACGCACGCTGGGCAAATAACGTCCACTTCTCTTATCGCTTATAACGGTCTGTCTATGTAGCAGCCCGGCGCATATAACGAATGTGAACCTATCGACAGTGGGTAACTGCGACGCTGCGAGTTTTGACGTTGAACTTTCACTCACGGTGCTGCCAATACACTACCGCGAGAATAAATTATTAACCGAACAATTGGGTCATATATACTGCCCAATCTAATGGGGGGTATACAGAAGAACCCCCTACGGCCTGCGCTTCAAAATTGAATACAGCTTCAAACAGGTCGTACGGGTGGTGGAGACCTTCTCCTATCACTTCTGGATGAAGTCAATGAAGCCACTCAAGCGGCGAAATGGCAACCAGTATCTGCACAGTGAGTCAGACGCCTACCAGGGACTACTTCAGTATTTATCGGCAACCTGTCCCAGGCTCGTGTGAGCCTCTTTCGGTTCCTGGTTACGCACCATTCGTCCTGGCATCGCACCCTCGGAGTTCGTCGTCACTACCGCTCCCCGTCATTCCCTTCCCGAATTTCTCTTGAATACCGTTCAAACCAATATCCTCGCGAAATTCACTGTCGATAGGCAAGATACTGATAGAATGGACGTCTTTCGAATGGACTCAGGGTGAAAACTTGGCACTCTTGAGTATTTGACTTAGACGGGTTCAAAATTGAAGCAGTGTGTCGTGTCGAGGAATAACTACTTTCGGCTTTCTGCCTCCGAACCAAACCTGTTGCCTAACGAATAGCGAACATGATTTACATATTGGCCGTACAAATATTCTGCTTCACGCTCAACTCCTTCGTTAACTAAACCTAGCCTTTCAGATACTGCTCTACTCTTTAGGTTCTTCTCTGCGGCCGAAATACAAACTTTATCACGATCTGCAATCGTTGTGGCGGAGCAGTCAAGATCATCGCGTGCATCGAGGATCCATTGGTCATCAACAAAATCTCGGATCACCTGGATGCAAAATCCGCGGCACTTGCCTCAGCTAATCAGCTTCCAGAACCACGATCGCCGCCGCAAGCAAGACTTTTCTAGATAGAACCACAGGGGAATGTGACGATAAATGCTGCTCAAGGAAGAGGTTGGCAGGGTGCCCTGCGGGCTGAGGCGGCACCTCTAGCGACGGATATCAGATTAAAGGGTGATTTATAACTAAACCCTTCCGACACCTGCAAGATATTAACCGCGGCCGATGGATCAAGTGGCCACTGCTGCTCCATAGTGGCAACATCCGGGGCCCTGGCCCTGCTCACCAATATCACCATGGCCTGGAATACCCACCATCTGGACAGCGTCTTCAAGGATTGGCAAGAGAAGGATCCGAAAATGATCGATACCGAAATGCTGCGGCACATCACGCCCGTCCGATTTGAGTACATCAATTTCAGAGGTGTATTTGCCTTTCGCGTCGGAACTTATCGCGAACGTATCTTTGGTCGCGCGCGTGACCGAGCCCATGCGGCCTAGGAAAATAGATATTTCAGAAATGACTTTAAGCAAGTGTACTGAGGCAATGAACACAATAGATATCTGGAAGGCTTAATTTCTAACCGCTTGATCATGAAAGGATTTTTTGCCGCCTCAGACCGTCAAAAACTGGATGATATGTTAGTGTACCCCTTCTTGACGAAGCGATAGCCAATTAACGCATCCGTCAAACCGTCACGCCATGCTCCAACCGGCCGATCAACTCCATCACCGCCGGGGCCTCGAGAGACGTGCGAAGCATGTCCACCGGCCGCCGTCCGCCCAGCCCGCGAACAGGCTCTAGTAGCCACTGTCGCGCCCCTTCGTGATTGCCTTCAAATAGGTCCGTCGCGGACTTTAACAGCTCCGTCAAGCGAAACAGTCGGTCACTCTCTTCGCGATTGAAGCGGCCAGTTTTGGCGCGACGTTGTAGCGTGGCAGGCGGAATACTCACGATAACGGCCAGCGCTTTTCGGTCGATCCCCGTGAGTTTCGCGAGCTTTTTATAGATGCTATAAGGCAAGCCTTCGTTGCTGGCATCGTGCAAGTTGGCACCGCGCGGCGGTAAGCCGATCTTTCGCCAATACCCGCCACTGTCGTTCGCCTCCTGCTGGCGAATCGTGGCTGCTAGCTTCGCTTGTTGGCGTTAGATCCGTTGCCCGATACGGGTGTGTACGCTCGAATATGTTGAGACGACATGATAACATTCGCTCTTCATCTGATACAACGTTAGTATATCACATGACCTATAGCCGCAAATATATTGCATGTCTACGGAACACAGTGTCGGTATTTGCAGGCTCTAATTGCATATCTCTATGTGAAAGCACGCTAGCAAATAGCAGAGGAATGCACCCCAAAAGACATACTAAACGAAGCAATATCGCAGCAATAATCGCTCTCCGATTTGAACGTCAAAAAACGGACCAAATGCTGACGTTCCCCGTGATGAAGGCTGCCGACACGTGGAATAGCCACGATCGTTCCTTGAGCGTGAGACGCAACTGGCCGTAATGGGTAAGAAGAAAGTCAAAAAGATTGCTTTTCAAAGGAGAAAATTAACAGTAGGATAAAGTAGTATACTTTCTTACTTTTTGGAGAGCTTCTTATGCCAATGGTGAAAAAAAGCATTACCGTGACCGACCAACAAGAGAGTTGGATACAGGCACAAATGGCAACGGGTAACTACGGCACGGACAGCGAACTGATCCGAGAAGCCTTGCGAGAAAAACAAACACGCATGAACGAAGTTGATGCGATCCGCGCCAAACTGATCGCGGCTGAACAATCCGTTGAACAACACGGATGGGTCGAAGAAACGCCACAGGAAATGCTCGAAGGCTTCAAAGCGAAAGCGCAGCAAGATGGAAAATTATAGGCTTGCCCCAGAAGCTAAAGCCGACCTGGAGCGCGTTTGATTCTATGGTCTTGAGCATTGGGGCTTGGAGGCAGCAGACACGTACTACGCCACGTTTTTTGACCATTTCAAGCAGCTGGCAGAGCAACCGTTTTTGTATCCAGCCGTTGATATCCGTGATGGCTAGAGGCGCAGCGTGTGCGGTTCAGTTAGCGTGTATTACCGCATCGACGGGGAAACCGTCGAGATTATGGCGATCATTGGACAGCAAAACGCGGAGGATTGGCCGTAGCGCGTAAGTCTGGCAAATAAGCTCGGTAAGTTTTGAGACGGCGCAGCGCAGTTGTTAAAAACGCGCTGACTTCAATTCACGAGCAATTTTTTGTGCCAAAGCGGCCCCCGTGTCCACATCCTTGCGTTCATGGAGGACCCGCACGATGGTAATGCGCTTCTGCCAAATACAGAGTCAGATGTTTGGCGTGGCGACAGATTCCCACTGGGTTATCGATTGCTATTGTCGAAATAAAGGTTCTGTTTAAACTCACCCACATCTTCTTGACGTTTCATTGTTGACTCTCCATTTTCATCAATGTGTAAAACGTACGGCGTAGCGCCGGCATTGCAGCATTATTCGCCGCTTGCAAACTTAACCAAAGTGCGCATTAAATCGAGCGGGCCTGCGAACAGGCCCGCTATGATTTAAAAGTCGACAGCATGGTGGCGATGACTGCGGCCATTTAACGGCGTCGCCGCGTAGGGGAAAACGGTGTTATACGTCGTGTCATTGCTATTGACGTTATCACCAATGGGACCCTCGATTTGCAACGGCGCGCTACGCAAGTCACTGATCACAGCGGTCACGGCGATATCCACTACATCGTCACCGAAACGGCGTCCGTTGGGCCAACCACCGGGAACTGTACCTTTGGGAAATCCCGGCAATCCCGGCTGTACCTGGCTGACTAGCGCATCTCCACCAAACACACCCAAGCGCGAATAATTGGGATCATTTGCGCCAGCGAGACGCGCCGGACCAGTGGACAGATCAACTTTGATAAGATCAGGAATATAAATCCCGGCGATATCGGTGCGGTTACTCAGCCGGTCATTAGGTAAGCCCAGCAATGGAACCAGCACGGCGGACAACTCGGGCGCCAATGCATATTTTTTGAATAGCTTCGCGTCGACAGTGGGCTGGCTGCGGCTGTAACGGTCTTTGTCGCGCAGCGCGACCAATGCTTCATTAAACAGCGGGTTGCCCTGCCGCGCTACCTGCACCCAACGACCAAGGGCAAGCTCACCCTGGCTACTGGGATTGTCATTAAGGACTTTTACCCTGCGTCTGCTCGTCGTTGCATAGACGCCAACAACTTGTTGATTACCGCCGAGTTCCTGCAGCGGAATGTTTAACACTACTGTGTGCACGTTAAAGCCACCCTGACTGTCAAACGGTTTATTGGGTCCGCCGAAGCTGAAGTCCAGGTCAAAGATCGATTGAATATCCGCATAAAAGCCGTCGTCACGCTGGCCGGCGAAGGCCATATAGCCATGTTTGAGTTTTGTGACGCCCGCCCGGGTGTAGCGGTCCAGTTCGGAGGCGGAGTCGACACCGCCCTTGGCCGGTTGTTCACCATCGTCAAATTGGTTGTAGTAGCGAGTCACCATCCCCTGGTTATTCGGAGGAACCACCCCTTCCCCCAAAACGCTGCGGAATTTGCGCCCGTGACTATGTCGCACTCGTGTTACTTTGTAGGTTTGAGTCAGGTTTTGATTGGCATCATCAACCTGTTCAACCGGGCCCAGATACGACTGTAGAATCGTCTTGCGGTTCTTAAAGCGCGTGCTAAATTCGAACCGGTAGCTGACTGACTCACTGCCGCTAGTGACCGCATCGCCACTGGCAACATGAATTTCATAGCGTACGTTGTCGTCGAAGTTATATTTGTTCGGGCCAATACCTGGCGCCTCGAACGGATACACCGACACCGCAGTGGTGAGATATTGCTGCCCGTCATTAGCACTGACGAAAGCGTACACGTCGGTCGTATTGGCTGCCGGGTCAAGCGTAATCAGTGGTGCATCCATATGACTGGATGCCAGCACACTACCGCTAAGCAGTAAATGTGTTAGCAAGGAAGCGCCGCAAATCTGCAGTTTTAGTACTTTCATATTCATCGCTATCTCCTGATTAATGTGCTGCCTGTCGTCAGAAATCTGACTGAGCCAGGCGGTTAGTCGGTGGCAGAGTCGCCACCGAAATACTGTGCAGGTGCGCACGTTCGCTGGGCATCAGCAATGCCTGCAGGCGTACGGCCTGTTGGTAATAGTCGGCTTCACGTTGGTTATCTCCCTCGCCTGCGTAAATTATGCTGGCGTGGTAGTACAGCCGCGCATCCCGTATACCGCTGGCAAGCGCCTGCTCAATATGCTGTTGCGCGCGCGCTGCATCCCCCACCGACCAGTACGCCCAGGCCGCGGCGTCATGGGTTGATGCATCTTGTCGGTGCTGGATTTCGTGGTCAGCCAGCAGCAGGGCCCGCTGGCCATCACCTTTGACACCAGCCAGGTACAGGGCAAGTACACGCGGGTCGCTGGACTCGCCGGCGCTGAGCAGCAGGCGCTCCAGCTCATTCGCTTCTGCTGGCATGTCTCGCGCCCGCAGCGCTTCTATTTGTAACCATAGATAATGCGGCAGTGCTTGCACGGCGATAGCTCGTTGGTTGAAATCTATCGCCTGTTGCCATTCGCCCTGCGCCAGCGCCGTTTTGGCAATCACATGCAGGGCGGGTGCATAATCGGCATGGAGGGACAAGGCTGTTCGAGCGTACTTGGCGGCGAGCGGGTAATTCAACGCCTGCAGATGCAGCTCGGCGAGGCGAGTATGCGTCCAGGCACTTGCCACGCTATCCCTCGAATTAGTGGCGCTGATCGCTAACTCCATGAACGCAATCGCTGGCGACAGGTTTCCCATCCTCCAGTTTAGTTCGGCGGCGCGCGTGTAGGCCTGCAGTCCGGGGCGAGTGTCCATTAGCACCTGATAAGCCTGTGTTGCGCCTTTAAGCGTACCCTGCTCAAGCAACGCATCCCCTAATAAGGCATAATCCGCCCAATAGTTACGCGATTGGGTCAACGACCTGGCATAGTGTTCCGCTTGTGAGAAGTCGTGCCTGTTAAGCGCAACCAAGCCGAAGAGTAATAGCGCTTCGGCGTTACCGGGCTCAAGCGCTTGCAAGCACTTTGCGGTTTGCTGCACTAAATCGTAATAGCGGTTATCAACGCTACTTTTGGCCTTGTCGATATAAGCCCAGCCAAGTTGCTCTAACCAGGCAGTGACGTTTTGTTGCTTGTGAATCCTCTTTTGTATTGTTGTTATCCTCGTATCGGCTACGTCACTTAGTACCACACGGCATGCGTTGCTAGTTTGCCAGCCCGGCACATCGGCCACGGAAATTTGTTCAGACAAGGAGGAGGTCAGTTTTCCACAAGCGCTCGCAACGCTTAGAAGTAAAACTATTAACGTAAGGCGTAGGGTATCCAACGTTGCCATTTTACTCTCCAAAAGTTAATGGGGGTTAAATGTCTTACGCGGCTGCCATGTGGGCGGATGTGGACTTTAGAAAATTCTGGCTGGGTTTAAGGTAGTGCTGATTCGTTCCAGGGTGGATGAATCGACACTACCTTGGCCGAGAGGATTTGCTTTGCATAAAAAAACCCAGACTGATGCTTATCAGTCCGGGTTCGAAAGGGAAGAGTAACCTATTAACGACTGGCCAAAGGAGCGGACTCGTAGCGAGTTCGTATCATTAACAACCCTCCCGTCGGTGAACTTGAATGTGGATGGCTGCAGCCTTTGTTAGCGAGATGAAAGTCGCCGGCGCGTAGCCGGTGCCCACCAATAAAAAATTCACCTTCCAGCACCAGACATTCTTCGTCTACTTTATGCAGATGGCTTGGGAGTTCAGCACCGGGTTGCAAACGCCATAACGACGTCGTTAGCCCACTTATCTGGTCGTTGTGCAGTGCCTTGACATCGATCTTGTCAGTCAGCGGCCACCAGTCACCGGCGTCAGCCTTGATCGTGATTGTGCCCGCCGGAGGAGTATCTTCGATGCGGTGTAGTATGTTAGCAAACATTTTGTCCTGCAATGGCTGCCCGGTCGGCTCAAAGTCGAGACTTTCGGCCACCTGGTCTAATACGCTGGCGTCAAATACAGTGTCGTCTTTTTTAGTCATGATAACTACCCTTGGAAATACGCTTGCAGTTGCTGCTGCGCATTGCGTATCTGAGCTTTTACTGTGCCCAGTGGCATAGCGTTATGCCGGGCAATCTCGTTATGCGAAAGCCCTTTAAAATAGGCTAGTGCTAACATCTGTCGTTGTTGCAGTGTGAGCTGCTGCAGCGCATCGAGCAACAGCGATTGATCACAAAGGGACTCGTTCCACACGTCGGCGGCCGGCTCTTGCTGTAACGAGACTTCATGTTCGCCCTTTAACCGGTCTGAAAATCGCCGCTGGGTTGCTTGTCTACGCAACAGGTCCAAACACCGGGACCGACATTGCATCACCAGCCAGGCAATCACCGAACCGCGCGTTTCAGTGTAGCGGTCGGGGAATTCCCACACTTTGGCGAACAGCTCACAGACAATTTCTTCCGCATCCATGGGTGAGTTTAATATGCGTGTTGCCAGGCCGTATACACGATCTACTGTACGCCGGTATAAGGCCTCAAACGCCGCCTGATCGCTAGCTTGCACACGTTTCATCAGCGCAAGCAGTAACTCGGAATCGTCTGTAATAGCGGGAGGGGATTGCAATTCCATGTCAGCGTCATCCTGACCGTAAGCAGCGGC
>JBBKXJ010000226.1:0-21329 GCA_037969395.1 Pseudomonadales bacterium | reverse complement strand
TTCTCATCAAAATCGACGCCTAATCCCGGCTGGTCGCTGACGTAGAACAGTCCGTTCAGAAGCCGGTGTTGGGATGGAAACAAGGCATCACACTCCGGCGTACCCAGCACCAGATATTCCTGTATGCCGAAATTGGGCGCCCAGGCATTGATGTGGGCCTGAGCTGCCATGGACAGAGGCGAATGGCTGGGGGCGCCATGAAACCCGGTGCGGACATCATACAGTGCCGCAAAATCCACAATTCGTTTCAAATGTGTAATACCACCGCCATAGGTAACGGCTAATCGAATGAAGTCGATCAACCTTTCCTCGATCAGTAATTTGCAGTCCCAGATCCGATTAAAAACTTCGCCAATAGCAATCGGAACCGTTGTATGTTGGCGGATCAGCCGCAACGCGGTTGGGTCTTCTGCCGGCGTCGGATCTTCCAGCCAGAACAGACGGTACTGTTCCAGCTCTTTGCCCAATTGTGCCGCTTCGCGGGGTAGCAGACGATGGTGCACATCATGCAGCACTTTTAAGTCAAAACCGAAGCGGTTACGGATACTGTCCAACGCCGAAGGTATAAAGGCGAGGTATTTTTCGGTATCCCATATCTCCTCGTTAGGCACATCCCCCGAAAAATCGGTAATGTACTTTTCGGCATTGCCCTTACTTGCAGACACACCGTAGCTTGCGCTCGGCATTCCGGGTATGCCGCATTGCACTCGCACGGCCTTGTAGCCCTGTTGCTGGTGATACGCGATTGAATCCAGCAACTCTTCCAGATCGGCGCCCTGGCAATGGGCGTACACCATAGCCCCGTCACGGCTTTTTCCACCGAACAGCTGGTAAAGTGGCAAGCCGGCGATTTTTCCCTTGATGTCCCACAGCGCTATGTCAATCGCGCCATACGCCGCCATTGCGATAGGACCACCGCGGAAATAGGCGCCGCGATACAAGTACTGCCAGATGTCTTCGCTATTGCGAGGATCGCGTCCAATCAGGCAAGGAATGAGATAATCCGTAAGGTAGGCCGCCGGCAGGGTTTCGCGGTTGTTCAGCGTCGCATCCCCCAGGCCATAAATACCTTCATCAGTCATGATTTTCAGGGTCACATAGTTTTTGTTCGGGCCACCAACAAACACCTCTGCAGCAGTTATTTTCATATCATTTTTCTCTGTTAGAATGTACGTAAAAAGAAACAGATTCGTTTTTTCTGGAAAGAATATGGGACTCGTTGCTGAATTGACTCATTATGATTATTCAATTTTTTTAATTCAACTGGCCTTTTAGTCTCAATTTAACGCGGGGTAATAACGACATGAATGAAAAACTGACAGGAAAAAACGTTCTCGTAACGGCGGGAGCTCAGGGAATTGGCGAATCCATCACGCGCCACTTTATTGACAGCGGGGCGAACGTCGCCATTCACTATTTCTCCAGCGCCGATACAGCGAACCAATTAGTCGAATACGCAGAGAGCAAGGGGGGAAAAGCCGTCGCGATCGCCGCAGACCTCACCAATGAGGCTGACGCTCTCGCCATGGTGGAACAAGCCGTCGACGCGCTTGGAAGCATCAATATTCTCATCAACAACGCCGGTTCGCTTGTTGCGCGAAAAATGCTACACGAAATGGACGCGGCATTCTGGCACAAAGTCATGGACATCAACCTGACTTCCATGATGTTCGTGTCGCGCGCCGCAGCACCTCATCTCGCGAAGCACGAAAACAGCAGCATCGTTAATCTCGCTTCACTTGCAGGTCGTAAAGGCGGTCACCCTGGTTCGCTGGTCTACTCCACAAGCAAGGGAGCCATTCTTACCTTTACGCGAGCCTTGTCCGCTGAACTCGGGCCACAAGGCACCCGAGTCAACGCTATCGCCCCCGGCTTGATTCTGGGTACTTCTTTTCATAACACGCACACTTCCAAAGAATCGGCGGATGAGACCGTTGCCGGGATTCCTATACAACGAGCAGGCAACGCGGATGACGTAGCCCGGGCCGTTTTATTTCTCGCCTCCGAATACGACGGCTTTATCACCGGGGCTACCCTTGATATCAATGGAGGGGTTTACGCCTGCTAAGATCAACGGAGTGTATTTCCCTCACTCTTATCCGGTAGTCCTATTATTATCCGCCCTCAACTTTTGCAGAATGGTTTTTACTATTTCACCTGGGCTTGGCTGTACATCTATCACCCAGCCATCCTCGGATAATTCAACAGTGCTTAGCTGGGAACTCAGTAACTGAGGGTTAAAGAAATGTCCTGTTCGGGCTTTCAGACGACTATTAAGCAGTTCCGGTGAGCCGTGAAGCGTAATCCACACGATGTTTTCGCTGACTTTCGACGCCAGTGTTACTCGATAAGTCTCCTTAAGAGCCGAACAAGCCAGCACCGCTCCATTCTGGCTTTCCCATATAGCCAGATTATTTGCGAGCGATTCCAGCCATGGCTGCCGATCTTCATCATTCAGAGCGACTCCACTCTGCATCTTCTGCACATTAGACTGCGGATGAAAATCATCTCCGTCAAAAAAAGGCAGTGTTAACGCCTCAGCCAATAGCTTCCCTACCGTCGATTTCCCTGTTCCCGAAACACCACAAACGATCAGAATCATTTTGTTTGCCCTTTAGTCCCTATTGGCCGGTGAGTGCAAGGACCCCGTTAAACGAAATCAATATAGAGAATAGAAACGCCAAACCCAATACGAAATTAAGGAGATAACCTGCAGCATGACTGCCCATTAATTTTTTATTATTGACCAACATGACAATACCGAAGATGACCAGGGGAAGAACGAACACGTTAAAGACCTGGGTTAATATTTGCCCCTTAACAGGATTAAAGCCAAGCACAGGAATGGTAAGTGCAAAGATCGCCGCGATACCGGTGATTATCCGAAACTGCTTCGATTGGGTGTCCAGTTTTCCCGATCGGTAGTCTTCTATTAACAGCGGCGCAATTAACATACAGGGAAACACCGAGGACAAGCCAGCGGCCAGCGTGCCGAAAAAGAACACAGTAAGTGAAGCCTTACCGGCGATTGGCTCAAGCGCATTAACCATATCCAAAACGTCGGTTATTCTTTTGCCATCGTGATATAAAGCGCCGGCCGCCACCGCCATGACTGACCCGCTAATAATAAACACCAGTACCGCGGCTACAATGGCGTCTTTCTTTTGTTGGCCCCGGTCTTCCATGGTCCAACCCTTGCCCTGAATGAACAGCGGCCTGGAAAGAAAAGTGGCGGCGGCCATGGTCGTACCGACGAAGGCGGCGACCATCATTTTTCCACCCTCAATCTCGGGAATTGTGGGTATCAACCCTCTAACCACCTCAATTGGCAAGGGGTGTACAACAAACAACGACAATATGAAGGATAGCCCCATACAGGACACGAAGATCACCAGGATTTTTTCAAATAGAGAGTATTTGCCAACGAGTAAGACGGCGTACATGATGCTGATCACGAATACGGCAATGGCAATAACAACGCCGTACTTGTGTGGCACCACCGATGGGAAATACATCGCTATCATTTCGAAAATAATATTGGCGGAAATACCCAATATACCTACCAGCGAATTCCACTGACCAAAGGTCACGCCGATAATGATAAGAATGGCGATCGGTTTGCCGAATCTCAGGTGTTTTTTGAAACTGTATAGCGCAGTTTCTCCTGTAACTAACGCGAAATTACCATAGGTGTAGATAAGCACCCCGGAAAACAGGCAGCTTAACAAAAGCACCCACAGCAACTGCATCCCAAAGGCACTGCCCGCCACGATCATCGACGTGACACTGCCAGTACCGATGGTATAGCCGATAGCGAAAAATCCCGGACCGAAACTCAATATTGCTCTAATTATTGCTGACAAATTTGTTTCCCCAAAAAACCAAATTCTAATAAATTGCGGGCTGTTCCAGATGGCCCAGCATTTAATAAGTATCTACGCAGTGCTCGATCGTCAGTTTTTTTAGTACCTGTCATCAATAAGCGTGCGGGCTCTATCTCTATCCCCAAGAGATTGTTTTAAGTATGCATGGAAACAATATTGAAGGTAGACCCCAAGCTATCAAAAACCGCTCTCCTCTGCCATTTTCACCACCCCAACTGTGAGGATTAGATTGGCGAAACGACGCTGCTCGCCAGTCTGGATGATTAAGGTAGTCACGGGAAGTGTGTGTATCGTGGCAACATGTGCCAAGAATCAAACCAGGCGCTAGCGCATATGGTGCTACAACAACAAACGAACAAATATGGGCATTAGTGGTGTTACACCTCAGCAGTGCCTGGCACAGATGTACCTGCTCACGAGAAACGCAATCAGAACGACCCGCATTCTTCCGATTTACGATTCAACGCTTTTGAGTAGTGCGCCAGACTTCCAAAAACGTGAACCGAAGAGTTCCCTACCAAAAGGCTCGCCATACCCCGCTGTTACTTATAAACAATATTTTCAGTTTTATATTCGTTATTGTTCGCCCGAATCTTACCGCTGTCTTTCATCACGACATCCTTGATCATGGTGACGGGCTCACCGTTGGTCAGGTACAGCTCGAGGGGCGCACTTTCATTCCATTCCGAGTTGGATATATGCAGATTTTGTACGCCATGAAATATCAGCGATGCCTTACTCTTATTGCGTTCGCCGTGACCGGTATTATTAAACTCATTGCCTGCAACTACAACGATCGGTCCGAACGTGCTCTCATCGGAACCACCTCTGTATATGTTGGCAACCGATCCCTGAATATCGGTAAACTTGCTACCCTTGATGCTGATATTTTCAGCATTGTAGATACCCAAATCGTCCACTTCCTTATTCAGCGACAATACTGATCCAGTAATATTGGTCACCTCCGTATTGAGAATCTCAATTGAGTCAGCGAAGGTGCCCATATATACCTTGAGAAAATCAAAGGTATGGTTCACGACCAGATTGGTAACCTTGCAGTCGCGAACGACGAGATCATAGTTTTGGGTCATGGAATAGCGGCTGGTGCTAATCACATTGTTGCCGGCCAGGTCGGGAGCCTCGGCACCGTCAAACCACAAATTTTCAAGCTCCAGAGCGCCGCCATTTTCAATTATTAAGAAGCTTGGCTTTTCGGACCGGATAATCGCTTTCTTTCCTTCCTCTGCTTTTATGGTGATCGGATGATTAATTACCGCATACCTGGTAAGCAAGTATTCTCCGCCATTCTTCAGCAGCAGGATATCTCCCGATTCGCTTTTTGCCAGCGCATCCACAATGGTGTCCTTGCCTTCCTTCACCGTGAGAGTTTTGCCGCTCTTGAAGGCTCTGGACACTTCCTTTTTAGAGTAAAAGCTTGCGCCGGTATCTTCCTTGACAACCGGCATTTTGATTTCACCAAAGGCAATCTCGTCAACTAACGATTGCTCTGGCACGCGTAATCCCTGTTTGTTCTTTGAGACTGAGTAAGGCACTTTTTTGAAACCACTCTTTAGCGGTGCCGGAACGCTGGCGTCGTCATTCAGGATATTTCCCTCGAAGGTGATACCGGATACGTCATCGTACAGGGTGATAGGATCAAGATTGGTTTCACCCATAATCAGGTTATTACGAAAAAAGGAGCCAATGGGTGTGGCTGTGCGCTCTGCATCGCTGCCCGCACAAAAATTGATATCGTCGCTATCGATGACGATATTGTTGTCCATCACCGAGTCAACAACCTGGTTATATCGATTGGGCGTTGAGTTTGGAACGCCATTCATAATGACCAAAGCACCGCGAAAGCGATGGCCGGTTAAACCGGATAAGTAATTATTTTTGACAGTCTGGTATTCATTGATAATTCGAATTCCGCCGGTATTGGGTTTCCCGTTGCCTATAATATAGTTGCCCTCAACCAGAGTGTGATGACCATGACGCATAGTCAACGTACCCTGACTTTCGAAAATTACATTGCCTCGATATTCATTGCCACAGGATTTATTTGAGATGATTTCGTGTTCTCCATTGACCCTGTCAAAATAGTTATTTCGAACAATGGTATTGGAGTATTTTCTGGAAAAGTGACTGGTGCCGATTCTTAACGTTTCAGCGCCGTTCGAACCAAAAACGTGGCGTGGCCCAAAATAGTTGTGTTCAATAATGTGTCCATTTTCCTGGCTGGCTTCTGAATTCATCTTCACCGTCAGGGTCACACCACTATTGCCCTTATTCAGCAATGAATTATGGTCGAATTGATTGTTTTTACCGTAAATAGATACATAGGTATCAGATTCGAATCGCTCCGGATTACCGAAATTGTCGATGGCAACATTGGTCATCCTGACATTATTGGCGAGATCCTGCTTCGATGTTCTAAAAGAAATCACCTCACTGGTAGGTGTAAAACCGTCTTTAAACACCAGCCCGGAAATAATGAAGTGCTCACCTGAAATACTTAGATTGGACTGACCGGTGATAATCACCTTGCCCGGGTCCTCGGCCTTTAATTTGATGGGCTTGTCGGGTAGACCCTTGGCCTTGAAAACCAGTTCTACGTCGCTCCAGTTACCGTTTGCGAGAACAAGCTCGTCGCCCGGCTTCAGCGTCGCCACGGCCTTATCGAATTGCTCGATGTTGTTTACGAGTTCGGCGCTACTAATTTGTGCATACGATAAGAGTGCAAGAAATAATACGAGTGGGTAACGATGTAAGTTATAGGCCGGTCGCATGTTTTAAGCTCCGCAGTTTCAAGTAATAGATGCTATTGGATTGTGTGGCGCGCGAGAGCACTCGCTGCCCTATAAATAATTGGTCAGGTGATCGGCCACCTCGTGTTAGCCTCGACCGATGATTGAATGCGCCGGGCGACGCACTAAGTGAATACCACTTTTATCGCGATCACCCGGCTGCTCACGCGCCTTTTCTAGAACTTGGCGCGAACACCTACGACGAATCGACGGTCGGATTCCTGTACCTCCCAGGTTGTACCGTTCGCAGCGTAGTTAACCGTAGGCTCGGCAGTGAGGTTAGAAACGTTCGCGACAACGCTGAATATATCGTTAACATCCCAGCTACCTGATAAATCCCACTGCTCCAGATCATCGCGGAAGTCGTTACCCGCGGTTGGATCAACAATGTCAGGGTTGTTAAACGCTACCAGCTCGCCCACCCGCTCGGTTCGTTTTTCGTTGTTTTCGTCGAGGAAGTTGTCACGAAAGGTGTAAGCCAGACGGACCTGAAAACTCTCATACTCCCAATACAGCTGAAAGTTGTAGGAATTCTCGGAAATATCCGCCAACGGGGAACCGTCCGGATCCTCACTTTCGGAAAAAGTGTAGTTGGCATTTATACCGAAGCCAGACCAAAACCCGGGCAGGAAGTAAAAGCCTTGCTGGTAACCGATTTCAAAGCCCTGAACCACCCCGGATGAACCATTTGCAGTAGTGTTTGTTAGAACGCCACGCCGGCCTTCAGCGCTAAATGCAGCAAGCTCCGCATCGCCACTAGCAAAGGTCCAGGTCGAGGAATCTCCCGTTGCCTCTGGTCTGATACAGATTCTTGTGGGTATGGTAAGGTTTTGCTGTGAGAGGGCCTCAGGATCGAAGGCACAGAACGTTTCGCTCTTCAGGAAAGAGGCAACCGATTTATAGAAAAAAGTTGTTGATATCAAATCGCCTTCACCGAAGTAGTGCTCGAACGCAATATCAAACTGCGTCGCTCGGAAAGGGTCGAGGCCGGGGTTGCCCTTGTCAGCTGTGACGAAATCACTGGCAAACACGAAGGTCGGACTCAATTGCTCGAAATTTGGCCGAGCCATCACTTTAGCGCCTGCAAAACGCATTAGCGTGCTGTCTGTGAGATTCACCGTAGCGTTAAAGCTGGGCAGGAAATCAACATATCGGCTGTCTTCAGTCACCAGCTGATCGCCCGCTTGGTTGAAGGCCGTAGACGAAATCTCGGTTTCTACAAAACGAGCACCAATCACAAATCTCACCGTCTCGAAATCCATATTGGCTTGCAAATAGTAGGCGGTCGTATCTTCAGTGACAAGTGCGAAGGCGCTGTTTAGATCTTCCAGATTTTCATCCAGAGTTCCAAGGGTAGAAAGCGGTGTGATGTTGCCGTCAGCATCCCGTAATTGTTTACCACCCACAAGCTGTTGAACCCGTTCAAAAGTTTGTTCAGCATTCTGCAGCTGGTTGCCATCATATACCGAGAAACGTGTTAAATCGCTTGGTCCGACCTGCCCTGCATGCTCGAACGCGTCACCGGTAACATCCGGGATTATGATGCTTCCGGGAAATGCTGCGGCGATTTCATCCTGCCAGATAATGTCCCGGTTGCCGTTCTCATCATCCAGGTATCTGTAGAGATCTCGAACGCGATATTGGCTTTCCCGGCTCTCGAATTCATTTTCAGTGACACGAAAACCCGCTTTAATTGCTGTGATCCACTCTAATCCGCCGGGCTCGTTATATTCAACATCCAGGCGGAACGCATCTTCCTTATTGTCGATTTTTGGTTTGCTATACAGGTATTCGCGGAAGGCGAGGACGTCTGTGTTCAGAAACGGATTGCCGCCGACGAATACGACACTCGGGCCCTCGGTTTGACTATTGACAATATCAACGCTGGGATTGAACTCATTGGTAGCTTCCGGGTCTAGCGCTTCTGCAACCGGGTCTACAGCTCGCCAATTGAATTCCGATTTTGGCTGGACGGAGTTGGATTCAGCCGTAGAGAATTCAGCGGCCACTGTGAGCTTGTCGAAGAAATTCCAGTCACCGCCGAATGCAATTGAGGTGGAATCTGTTTCACGGAATTCACTCCATGTCTTGGGAATAACCACAACACCTTCATAACGGTAATTTTGCAGCGCGCCATTGCGGTCTTCGAAAGTGCCGCCTGTGGCAGAAGGGTTGAGATCAGGGTCCGAAGGGTCTCCGCCAGCATATAGGATGGAGTAGGCTTCCTGGCCACCCTCGCGTTCTGTTGCGTTCACATCAAGATAGATATTTCCAGCCTCTGATGCGGGAGCCCACTGCAGTATCAGGTTATAAGCCTTGCGCTCTCGTTCTTCAATAAAGGGCTCAAACTTGTGCTCTGTAGCAACGACGTAATCGCCGCTGGGCGTGTTTTGCGCATCGACATTCAGGTTGTTGATATCTTCCTGATTAAAAACGAAAAGGCTGGCCTGGTGGGTGTCCTGGCGCAAGGTGCGATCCTGGTAAGCAAACAACCCCATGACGCCGAAGGTACCAGCTTCACCAAAATCCCAATTCTCTCCACCAGCAATGCTGAATACTGGCGCCCATTCTTCAGACTTGTCAGCGTATTCGCCATCCATTGATACAGCGAACAACCGCTCGGGAAGATCTAGTGGTTTAGCAGTTTTGAGGCTGATGGTACCACCCAGGGCGCCTTCGATCATTTCCGGGGTTGGTGACTTGATAACCTCTACCGCGGACAGGAAACTCGCAGGAAAATCCTCGAAGCTGACGCCGTTGCGACCGTCGCCCACGGTGGAGCGACCGTTCAGTTCTACACGGTTTTGCGGAAGGCCTCGAATGGAAACTTCAGAGCCCACACCGAAATCGCGGTTGATGGATACGCCGGTGACGCGCTGCAGCGCTTCGGCAATATTATTGTCTGGCAGCTTGCCGATGTCCTCAGCAACGATCGAGTCGCCGATTTGATCAGAATTCTCTTTGAGATCCGCGGCAGCCGCCATACTAGCGCGAATACCAGTTACCACCACCTCTTCGAGCACCATATCTTGCGCAGGCTCCTGCGCATATGAGGAAATAGGCAGCACAGAAGCGACAGCGCTGGCCAGCAGTACGGACCCCAGATCGCGGCGACGTCTGAAGCTTTGTAACGGATTTTGTTGTTTTTTGCTCATGCGATCATCCTCTAATGTAATTGTTATCTTGATTTTCGGAGATCAAAATCAATTATTTTCTTTGCACTGCGAAACTTTAGTTAAAATAAGATGGAACTATTTTCGCGGAATGGAATATAACCAGTTTCACCAACCAATAACAAGACCCCATTTGACTTTTCGTTATTACATTTCGTAATATCCAATTTTTGATTTTGGTAATATAGACTTATCGCTATTGGTAAGGCACAAAATTGAAATAGCGCTCGCTTAACTATGCAGCGCCCGTTTTGATGAAATTGTTATCTTTGAAGACCGAGCTTCGATCACGCGTCATAGATGGAACGCTTCAAATATTTTCCTCTGCACCCCCTGCAATACCGAGGTGTCAGTTCGGTCGCACAGCCATGCCATCTGCCGGGGCGTGGCGTAGATGACATCCGATTATTTCTGAATGACTGAAATGGGGTGCAAGTCAATGGACAACTAGCGAGTGTCAGGGGCCATGGTCGGCGTTGTTACGATTACAAAACAAGTCAGGAATTCTTCTGCTACTTCCCGCGGCCCTGATTTTCGATGGCTTTCTGTTTGGCAGTTTGGTCATAACAAATAGCAGAACCCTTATGAATCTGCTCCTGCTGGCGCTCGCTGGCTTGGCCACTGTCGTTGTTTTTACAGTTCCGTCATTGCCGGTACCCATCGCCGTCAGCAACGGGCGTGATCGAGGGGTAGTTGTGCAAAAGCGCTTCGCGCCGGAGGCTAGTGCTCGGCGTACCCTGGTTAAAGTTGATTCTATTGTCTATTAATATCAATTCATTGTGCCGATTTATTAATGTAAAATATTAAGTATCAAACCAGTGTGCGCGCGGCTCCCGGTAGCTGGTGCCCTTGCGTTCTCTATTGCCTGCCGAGCAGAAGATCCGGCACGCGTTTGTTCAGTTCACCAAACTTCCGTTGCTGGGAGTATAAGCATCGATAGATTCTGACGCAGCGTACGCGGCGTACTCGCCACTGATAAAATTTACGCTGTTTTTAACCTGCAACTCTGTCTACCTACCCATCCAGCCGCCGTCGACTAATAGCGTGCTGCCGCTTATATAATTTGATGCATTCGAGGCCAGAAATACCACCGGACCTTTGAAATCTTCCGGCTCGCCCCAACGGCCCTGTGGAATACGACCGAGAATTGCCGCTGCTCGGTCGTTGTCTTCACGCAACGCCGCGGTGTTATCGGTGGCGATATAACCCGGTGCAATCGCATTAACGTTAACGCCGTGGGCCGCCCACTCGTTGGACAAAGCCATAACCAACTGACCCACCGCCCCTTTACTGGCCGCATAGCCGGGCACGGTAATGCCGCCCTGAAAGGTAAGCAACGAAGCGGTGAAAATAATCTTGCCGCTGTTGCGCTCGACCATGCTCTTGCCGATTTCACGGCTTAATATGAACTGGGCGTTGAGGTTAACTTCAATGACTTTGTCCCAATATTCATCGCTGTGCTCGGCAGCCGGCGCACGTAAAATTGTGCCCGCGTTATTGACCAGAATATCAATCACCGGGTGGTCCTGCGTCACCTCGGCGATGAACTCATAAAGACTACTGCGCTCGGCAAAATCGCATTGATAGGCCTGGAAGTTTCGGCCCAGCGCCACAACCTCCTTCTCTAGCGCCGAACCCGACGCTTCCAGACTGGCAGACACTCCAATAACATCGGCGCCGGCTTCCGCCAATGCGACCGCCATTGCTTTGCCAATGCCGCGCTTACAGCCGGTGACGAGCGCTGTTTTTCCCGACAAACTGAATTGCTCCAACATATGCAGAATTCCTGTTGCTTAAAGTGATGAATTGCAGGCAACCAGTGCGTTCATGCCTGCGGGGTTGTTGTCCATACTGGCAAACGCTTCGCCAATATCGCTGAGCGAAGAATTTGTTCACTATGTCGCGGGGCCACGTAAAGAAGCTGTTTGAATGGAAAAACGGACAGACGGCAAGAGGTGGAACAGCGCCCGCAACGGTTATCGACGAATGTCGGTTAGCGAGCAATCCGGGAGCGGTTCATTTGTAATGCGCTATCAACTGTTGCCCGGATAGCATTCCAGGACCGTCATCCCCGAATCTGATTCGTACTGGAACAAGTCAACTCCTGCGGGACAGAAGAAACGATCCCAACGATTCAGCTGTGTCACTTCGTCGCCGGTGCGTAGCGTACCGGGACCATCGATTACCACGCCATAAAAAAAAGCATTGTTTTCGCGCTTGAAGCAGCCATTGACCGAGGCTCGCTTGATGGTGAAACAGGATGTCTTATCCGCACCGATCAATTCCTCGAGACGGTTGCCATGCTCGTCGCTGCCAAGGTGTTTGGCAGCACAACGAAATTCTGCATCTACTTTTTCGGGGGGAACCGGCTCGAAGTTAAATACGTCCAATGCCGTCTCGATGTCCCTACCCATAAATCTCGCCTCTTCAGGGATCACGAAGCCGCAGCGTTCGAATTCAAATCTTACGGCGAGGTCCGAAGGTTCCATAATTTCCAGCATCAGTATGCCTTCACCTAACGCGTGTGGTCGACCGCCGGGGATCAGAAACACGTCCCCGGGTTTGACCGGTATGCGATCGAAACACTTTTCAATCGATTGGATATCCTGGTTTTCGATCCATTCCTTAAGTTGCTCGCGACTGGGCGATCTTTGAAACCCCGCGTAGATGTATGGGTCGCTGACTTCCGCACGGGTCTCGAGAATCACGTAGGCTTCAGTCTTTCCACGCGGCAGACCAAGCCTCTCCTCGGCGAAGGCACGGGTAGGATGCGCCTGGAAGTGCAAACGCGTTGAGCTATCCAGGTATTTAACAAGAGGAATGTCGTCCAGCGAACGCACCGTGTCGCCAACCTTACCTAAAAAGCGTTGTTGCTCCTGCTTCAGTAAGTCGCGAAAAGGAACCATCTGACCTGAATCATCCGTCACCATGGCCAAACCTTCCACCACATCTTCGCGACCGACATTGCGGGCCTGAACAGTGGAGCCAATCCAGTCTTCGGGGAAACTTGAATCCTGGGGATTCTCCTTGCCCTCCATAGTATCGAGCTGCTTGCCGCCTTGATAGGTGCGCCATACACGATTAGCAGAGAATTTAATAATTTGACTCATTGTAATGACTCTACTTCTTTAGGTGAAAAACGTGAGTGGGTAGTTGCAGCCCATCAAATAGCCCGTAGTGTAGCCAGGATGCCATTGTAGCTCATGTAACTCATGATCAATGCAAAGACGAATATCAGCACCAGAATAAGGTTGGTCGCGTTTGAAAATTTATGCTCCCCCATCAGGGGTTTTTTATTGCCTATATAGACGATGCAAGCCACAGTAGCCGGCAGCACCAGGGCGCCAAAGGCCTGGGAGGTCACCATGACGGCAATGGGTTTGGCATTAAAAACAGGGACAATCAACCCTAACGAAGAAATGATCAAGGCCATTATTCGATAGCTGGGTCTCTTCAAATTGGGCTTGCGCTCGTAATAATCATCGAGCAGCCAGGGCAATAATGCCACATTGGGAAACTGCGAAGAAACTCCGGCTGCTATGAGACCGATGGCAAATATGGCCACGGCAGCGGCCCCCGCCAGGGGTTCCAACAGGTAAATCATCTGGGTAACACTTACCAGGGTGATTCCCTGGACATGCAAAGAGCCAGCGGCCGCCGCCATTATTGAAGCACTCACGATAAGCATCAGAAAGGCCGAAAACAGCGCATCTCTATTTTGAGTTTTAAGATCGGCCATCGTCCAGCCCGCTTCCTTTACAAGAATGGTCCGCAAAATAAACAGTCCCGAAAAAACCGTGGTGCCCACCATGGAAGCTATCACCAGAAATGAACTTTGTTCAGAACCGGTATCGGGTAAATTTGGGACCATCCCCTTTAATATCTCCATGGCCGGGGGCATTAGTATAATAAAATTGACCAGAAAACAGGCAGCCATAATCGCAACAAAAATGGCCAGTACCTTTTCAAACACTTCCGTTTTGCCTATAAGAAAAATGATATAGACAAAAGTGATAAAGAAGATGGCGAAGTAGAGTGGTGAAATGCCGCCGTCCACGTAATTTTTCGACCATTCATGACTGACATCCCCTACGATGCCCATCACCCCGATAACACTGCCGCAAACCTGTGCGGTCAGCGTTACCACAAAAAACATGCCCACCGCCGGATGAATATGTCTTCTGAAGGATTGCAGGGCGGTCAGGCCTGTCACCAGCGTATACTTGCCAAACAGGTGAATTAAAAAATAGGTGATGGAACACGAAATAAAGAGAGTCCATAGCAGGGACATCCCATAATCTGCCCCGGCTTTAGCCATGGCCGTCACGCTGCCAGTACCAACAGTAAATCCGAATAAAAATATTCCTGGCAGAAGTGACTTAAGAACCGTCTTTATTTTTTCCATCTTACTTGTTACCAGAAGTGAGACTAGTTACGTGCTAAAAATAGCGAAAATAGTTCATTAAAAAGTCCGCTAAAAAAAACCCCAGCAAATAGCTGGGGCTTGTAAGCGAACCGAGATGCCATCATGGATGGCATTCATTTGTTCGCTATTTTACTCTCGCTATTTACATGCGGTAGCTAAGTCCTAAGGTAATTCGGCGATCGGTGAGGCCCTGGAAACACAGCAGGGCGCCTTCATTTACACAACTTTGCTCAACTTCTTCCTTCGTGAGGTTAACGGCTTCAAGTCCAATATTGAAATTCTCATTGAAATCATAAACTATGCTGCCATTGAGCTGCCCTCTATCCTCTTGTACAACCTGGAAACCCCAGGGCCTGCTACTGGTACTGCCAAAATCGCCTGAACGGTATGCCTCACGCCATGTATAGCGCAATCTGGCTGAAAGGCCGTATTTTTCGTAATACACCGTTGCGTTGAAGGCATTTTCAGACAGATCCTCCAATGGTGCACGGAAAGTGACATCTGTGAGACCTGATGTTGCTTCAAAGATAGTAGCAGCACGACTTTGCGCATCAAGGAATTCATCAGCACCGTCGAACTCCTGCCAGGTGTAGTTAAAGAGAAAGCCGAATCCAGACGCCCAACCAAGCTTATCGTCAAAATCTGCAAGATCATACTGAAACGCGAATTCAATACCTTTTTGCTTGGTTTCTCCATTACCATTGATTGTCTGCGATGACGGCACACATACCCCGGTACCAACAGTAGGACCGAAGACGTTTATGTCCGCAATGGGGTTGAAAATACCGCCGCCTTCACACTCGGGGCCCACAGTGTCACGAAATCCAGTGGCCGGATCTGAAGCTGGGTCTTCATCATTATTAACAAAGACGCCCTCGCGTGTCTTATGGAAGAAGCCGATACTTACCACGCTCGCCGGCGCAAAATACCACTCAGCAGAGATATCGAATGACTCGACCTCTTCCGGCTCCAATCCAGGATTACCCAGATCCACGGCAGGGTTGGGACTGGTGCTAAATGTAAATGCTGATGACAGATCGTCAAAATCCGGGCGTCTGATATCTTTTCCCCAACCTGCCCGAACAGAGACACTTTCGATTACGTCTACAACCAGATTCAAGCGTGGCAACACGAAATCATAATCGCTTTTCTCGGAAGTCGGTGTCGTCACACCATTGAGATCCGCAATAGCGTCCGAGGTAACCGTGGTGTCCACATAGCGTACTCCTACGTTACCGCGGACGATCCCGTACTCAAAATTCACTTGCGCATAAAGAGCGTTAGTCTCTTCTGTAATATCATAGAACGCAGCGACACTCGATGTTGGTGAGCTGATTGGATCAGCGTTTGGATCATTTGCAAGAATCGCAGCATTCAGCGCGGCTAGCGAGCTACCTGAGCTCTGCTCTGGGTCAATAATAAGAAAATCAGGAACAAATAGCCTTCTGCCATCGGCGTCGTCAAAGTTATCAGGGCCTGCCGTGAGGATACTGGAGAACAGATTACCCCTTGGGCTTTCGGCCAGGTCTCTTAAACCGACGTTTTCACCAATTTCATCCTGCGTACTTGTAGCTTCACTGTAACGATAGCCAACATTAACCGACGTAACGAATGGTACGATATCTTCCAAATCGTAAGAGAAATCAGCGCGAAATGCGTCTTCAGTATTTTCGGTTTCGTCTTGTCCTATGTTTACATCACGCAGCACATAGTTGGCGGGGTCAAGCAATTGCGCAGTCGTTGGTCCGCCTGCCGCATCCTGTGCGATGCCAAATGTCAGCGCACCGCCGGTCAGATCGTATATAAAAGGTGTGCCATTCTCATTTGAATCGTTAGCTGCCACGTTCGGGTTGATAAAATTGAGCGTAGTGTTAAAGCTGGGAGTTTCAGAATCAGAATTTGACGTCGATACCTCTACGCGCCCTGACATTCTGTCGTAATTCAAGTCGGTACCCAACCTGAATATTTCGCTCGTTGTCTCGCGCGAGTTTGTATCGCTTGATAAACGCAGGTTTGGATCACCACCGTCACCTAAAACGGGAACTATACCCTGGACTGCCGCCTGGATGGAACCGAGTCTCTGATTGCCATTTCTGCCGTCCAGCGATCCAAAATCAACTGTTTCAAATGCACTGGGAACCCCAATGTCCTTAAGGTCAGACAAGCCCGATGCCTGCACCCTTGAGCTCTCTTGATTACGCTCTGCATCATTGATGACCGCATCAAAATACACCTTCACATAATCATTCGGCGCCCACTCAAACGAACCGGCATAGTTCTTGGTTTCAGTCTCAAAATTGTCGTAATCCTGGACAAAAAACTGAGCTGGCAGAAAATCGAAAGATTGCGCACTGGCAGCACCGCTATCTGACAAAACGAAGTTATCGCGATCGGCACGAGGACGGAAGGCGGTTACATCCTGTTCGGCATAACTTGCGCTGACAACAACGCCGATGGTACCAACGCCTGTATCCCAATTGTTGCCCCAGGTACCCGATGCCCTGGGTGTAATACCATCGGTTGAAAGACTGCTATCTTCCCCCTGGATGCGGAGTGATACTAATTGCTCGTCCAAGTCAAGAGGACGTATGGTTCTCAGGTTGATCGTGCCTCCCACTGACCCTTCAATCGTTTTCGCTTCAGGTGCTTTGGTCACTTCAACACCGGCGATAATGCCCGCAGACACATCTTCAAAATTGATGCCGCTACGTCCAGCACCGGAACCGACGGTAGAAACACCGTTGATTTCGGTACGGTTTGCGTTAGTACCACGGATTTGAACACCGGTACCGACACCCGCCTCACGGGTAATCTGAACACCTGTGACGTTCTCGAGAACCTCTGCCAGGTTTTGATCAGGCAGCTTACCTATGTCTTCCGCCATAATGACTTCGACGAGGTTATCCGAATTTCGCTTTTGATTAATGGCGCTTGCCAGAGAACTGCGGATACTGCCTGTTACAATAACCTCTTCTAAAACAGGCTCTTCCGGTTGCGCAAGCACGCCACCAGAAAAGGTAGAAATTGTCAGTGACAAGCTAACAACCATCAGCTTTTTAGTCGAGACTCGCGATGGCGGCAGGGTAATTCCTCTCGTGAACGATTTCATCATATTTCTCTCGTCGTTTGATTTATCTTTAAGAACACTTTTTTGTAGATTAAATAGTTATTAGCACAACTGCGCGGAAGTGTACGTAAAACCAATTGGCAATACCATCTTTTCTACCAATGCATCATCCGCTGTTACCAATATACACATTTTCTTGTTACCAATGACAGCAAAAACACTGGTCCTGTTGCCACGCACTACTATTTTTAGCGTGATGTTTGCAGGAATTTAGCTGTAAACCAAAAGTTCTTACCAATAACGCGCATGGTAGTGCCTGTCAGAATCGGTCAGTTCGCACGGTACAACGTGTTTCGCCATGTGGCGAAAATTGGTCAATTGCAGTTTCGAACCAAAGGCAGACGCTTTTAACGGTCACTATTGCTGCGCCGACAGCGCCCGAATTACGCCGCGCACTTCAGCAAGGCCTTTCAGCCGCCCGATACCCGAATAGCCCGGGTTTACGTTTTTATCCATGTCGTCCATCATCTGATGGCCGTGATCGGGGCGAATGAAAATATCCTGCCGCTCGGGTTCTTCCTGTTTGCGTCGCGACTCCTCGCTCAATAATTCCCGGACCACCTGAATCATGTCGATATCGCTGTCCAGGTGGCTAGCCTCGTAGAAAGAGCGCTGTTCATCGGGGTCACGGCTGACACCGCGCAAGTGAGAAAAATGGATGCGTGGCCCGAACTGTCTGGCCATAGCTGGCAGGTCATTGTCCGGGCGGCTGCTGTAGGTACCCACGCACAGTGTAATGCCGTTAGACGTGCTCGGCAGGGCCGCAAACAAGACTTCCAGATCATCCGCGGTACAGATGATTCGCGGTAGCCCCAGCATGTCGCGCGGAGGATCGTCGGGATGGATGGCCAGCTTGACGCCCAGTTCTTCGGCACGAGGCAATACCTGCGACAGGAACGCGAACAGATTATTACGCAGGGTATCCTTGCTCACGTCCTTGTAATTGGCAAGCATGGCGCGGAAATCGTCCAGACCATAGGCTTCCGTCATCTTGCCTGGCAGGCCGGCAATGATATTGTTAGTCAGTTGCGTGCGCTCCGCTTCCGGCATGGTCTCGAAGACTTGCTTTGCTGCAGAAATTTCCGCCTCGCTGTACTCGGCTTGAGCATTCTCACGCTGCAGTATAAAGAGGTCGAAGGCGGCGAATTTATTCTGATCAAAGCGCAATGCATAGGCGCCGCTCGGCAATTTGTACTTGAGATCGGTGCGGGTCCAGTCGATCACCGGCATAAAATTGTAGCAGATGGTTGTGATGCCGCACTGCGCCAGGTTGGCCATTGACGAGATCCAGTTATCCACGTATTTCTGGTAACCGGGGCGCGCCAGCTTGACATCCTCATGCACGGGTATACTTTCCACCACGGTCCACTTTAAAGGTACCAGGTCAGGTTCACAGTCCTCGATCAGCGCTTTATGCTCGCGTATTGCCGCCACCGGCCAGACTTCACCGACGGGTATGGCATGCAGCGCGCTGACAACATCGGTCGCGCCCGTTTGTCTTATGTCATCAATGGTCACGGGGTCGTTGGGTCCAAACCATCGCCAGGATTCACGCATAATCTTCTTACCAGGTTAACTTTCAATAAAAGTAGTTACCGCCTTCTCGACGCCGATTTCACCAATGGCCCGGTGATATCGCTCCACCTCCGCCATAAAAGATTTATTGGAGAAAAAAGCGAACTTGTCCGCGCCCGCCAGGGCGAGGAAATTTTGCACATCGGCTGCAGTGTCTGCGGATTCGCAGCGCGCAAAGGCATCGCGAAGGGGGTCGTTAAGATCATCGTTCAGCAGCGCTTTACGAACAAAGCTTACCCAGCCCGCCAGCGCAATCGCCAGGTAGCTTGCATCTCTCCCCTGGCTGAGCGCGTCGTCGATGGTCGGCAGCCAGCGTTGCTGAATTTTCTGGGAACTGTCGGTACCGACCTGCAACACCGCATAGGGCAGATTGGCATTGCGGAAGCGCTCGAGCACCTGATCGATGTAGGCCTCACCGCTGGTGCCGTCGGGAACCGCTGTTACCGGCAGTACATTGCGCTTCAGCGCTTGCTCGGTAAAACGGGCGAGGGCCGGGCGTTGCAGCGCCTCGTGGATAAAGCGGTCGCCGGCCAGGTAGCCCAGCGCCGCGAGCATTAAATGCCCGGCATTGAGAAAACGCAGCTTAATGCGTTCAAAGGGCGCAATATCCTTGACGAACAGCGCGCCGGCACGGTCGAAGGGGGGGCGCTCCCCGGCAAAACGGTCTTCGATGACCCACTGGGTGAATGGCTCTGCGGCCACCGGCGCCGCGTCGTACACCCCCAATCGTTCAGCCACCTCATCCTTCAGCCGTTCATCAGTCGCCGGCGTTACCCGGTCGACCATCGATGAGGAAAAAGCCACATTGTCCGCAACCCAGCTTAGCGTTTCGGGACTGTGCCGTTGCAGCAGCAGCTGCACACCGTCCCGCAGATGCTCGCCACCAGCGTGCATATTGTCGCAACAGAGGACCGTCAGGGGCGCGCCCCGCTCGGCACAACGCTTGATCAATGCAGCGGCAAGATAACCATAAGTCGTTTGCGGCGTTGCTAGCGATTCAAGATCCCGGATAATGCCCGCATGCTCGCGGTTGATCTCCCCGCTTGCCAGGCAGTAACCTTTTTCCGTAATCGTGGTGGTGACCAACCGGGTTTGGTCGCGGACGAGCGTCTCGATCACGGTCTGGGGATTTTCCGGCGCCACCAGCAGGTTTTGAATAGCGCCGATAATGCGGTAGTCGGTTGTCTCACCCAGAGTTGCCTGCGTGTACAGAAAATTCTGCGGGGAGAGATTGTCTCGCATGCCAGCCGAGCGCAGCGAAACGCCGGTGATGCCCCACGTCGTTTCACCCTGATTCAGCAGTGTATCGCAATACACCGCCTGATGGGCGCGATGGAAATTGCCGGCACCAAAGTGGACGATGCCGGAAGTGACAGACGTGTGCGTGTATCCCGGCGTCTTAACACCGGCTTTCAGTGTGGACAGACTGTCTTTGCTGAGTCGCTCCATCATCCGCTCAGGCCCCGTTTGCCCTATCCGGGCGATAAGTCTGCCTTAAAAGATAACAGATCAAATCCGGGGCGCCAGCTACCGACCGTAATAGCAGTGGTTTTGTCACTTAAAACTCCAGTGTTTCGCGTTCTGATAATGGTTGCGATCGTTAGTGAGCCCGGCATCGGGCATTCGGCGGTGCGGTACGCTAACCGCTGTCAATCCAGGTTGTCAAGATTGCGTTCAAAGCAAATCGATATGACCTGAAGCGCTGTATGAAATTTAAACAATCTGAACCTTGCATGCTAATCGGTCTCCATGCGGCGCTGTCGAATCGCAGCAGCTTCGCTGAAACCGCAGCCAGTTGTAGCCCCGACGGCTCAACAGTGGATGCAGAAGGCTTTCTGTGGAATGCCCAGTGGGGGGGAGTGCGTTATTCACCGGCGGGTGAAGTCGATCTGATCTTGTCGGTACCGGTAAGCCAACCAACTTGCGTCGCCTTTGGCGGGTCGAATTTAAATATGCTGTTTGTGACCAGCGCCACAGCGGGCCTTGATCAGACCGCTCTCTCACGAGCCTAATGCTGGGAATCTCCTCCTCTATGCAACCGCAGCAACAAGGCTTGCGGTAAGTGAATTCGAACCAGAGATTAAGGCCGAAGTTGCTCGACGCGACCGGCCATAAGCGGTCACATCTGCCGAATGATCCGAGCAGGATTGCCAACAGCTACGACATTCGCCGGTAAATCGTGAACAACAATGGCTCCTGCACCGACTACTGTATTCTCGCCTATAGTGACTCCGGGACAAACAATAACGCCGCCTCCCAACCAGACGTTGTCGCCAATCGTAAGCGGCTCAGGGCCCTCCCATTTCGCACGCCTGCGCGCCGGATCGATCGGAGCTG
>JBBKXJ010000225.1:0-5113 GCA_037969395.1 Pseudomonadales bacterium | reverse complement strand
ACGCTTTCGCACCCGCAGGTAGGTGATCTTACCCTGCACACCGGCGATATTTCCGAAAGCGGCGCTTATATTCTAGCCGAAGGCAATGACTTACCGGCGGTTGGCGAGCTGGTTGAGGTGCAGGTACAGGGTCTTGGCGGCGGCGCCTCCGGGCCGCTGATTAAAATGCGCGTGGTCAGACTCGACAACGCAGGCATTGGCCTGCGGTTTATCAATGAAGATAATGACCCGGCAGCTTAATCGCTGCCATTAGCTCAACTGACCTTCACCGCCATGCGACTCGCTGCAGTGAAATCGAACTGATTCTGCGCTAATTTTTAGGCCCAACACCAACAATAATGGCGATTCCCGGGTAGCACAATGCCGACACCGGCGAAGGTGCCACCGGTTCCCGCACAAATAGATATAGCGTCCAAGGCGGAAGAACGGGCGCGGTACTCGCCTCAAAGCAGACAGCCCGGGTAGCAAGATATTGCTAATATATCCTACTTGCCGGTGTTGATTCCGGTAAATAGGAGAGAAAGCAGAATAGTGACTGCTGTTGAACATGTTGATGTGCTTATTGTCGGTGCCGGTATCTCGGGCATCGGCGCTGCATATCATTTGCAAACTCGCTGTCCGCAGCACAGCTTTTCGATTCTAGAGGCGCGCGCGGCGCTGGGTGGCACCTGGGATTTATTTCGTTACCCCGGCATACGCTCCGACAGCGACATGCACACCCTCGGCTATTCTTTTAAGCCGTGGCAGGCAGACAAGGCTATCGCCGATGGGCCATCAATATTAGCTTATCTGCAGGCGACTGCAGCCGAAAATGATATTGAGCGCCATGTTCGGTTTCAGCAGCACGTGGCACGCGCCGAGTGGCATAGCGAGACAGCAACATGGATGCTGACGGTGACCCGCACCGATACCAACGAGACGTTGCATTACACCTGCAACTTCCTCTTTATGTGCAGCGGTTACTATAGCTATAAAGGCGGTTACACTCCAGAGTTTTGCGGCCAGCATCGTTTTGTAGGCCCTCTCGTCAAGCCGCAGCAGTGGCCGGCAGATCTCGACTACAGCGGTAAGCATGTAGTGGTTATTGGCTCCGGCGCAACGGCAATAACGCTTGTGCCAGCAATGGCAGAACGCGCACAGCACGTTACCATGCTGCAACGCTCTCCCACCTATGTTGTGTCACGACCTGACCGCGACGCCATCGCGAATACGCTGCGCACGCTGTTGCCTGCGAAGCTCGCGTATGGCATCACGCGCTGGAAAAATACGCTGCTGCAGCAATACATTTACAATAAGTCGCGCTCTAACCCGGCAATGGTAAAAAAGCAGCTGCTTAAACGGGTTAGAGATACGCTGGGTGCAGATTACGATGTAGACAAACATTTTACGCCTGGTTACAACCCCTGGGACCAGCGACTGTGCCTTATACCCGATAACGATTTGTTTAAGGCGCTGCAGTCAAGCAAGGCGACGGTGGTTACCGACCATATAGAGACCTTTACCGAGAACGGCATTAAGCTGCGTTCCGGCGAGGAGCTGTACGCGGATATTATCGTTGCCGCCACCGGCCTGCAGTTAGTCACCCTCGGCGAAATTGACTTTGTGGTTGACGGCAAGGCAATCGACTTTGCGAAAACCTGGACGTACAAGGGCCTCTGTTATTCCGACGTTCCCAACCTCGCCTCCTCGTTCGGCTATATCAACGCTTCATGGACCTTACGCGTTGATCTCAGCTGCGAATACGTTTGTCGCCTGCTTAACCATATGAGCGAAACAGGTGCCGTACAGTGTACGCCGCGGCTACGACCCGACGATCACGATATGCCTGAACGGCCATGGATAGAAGACTTTTCGTCAGGCTATATGCAGCGCATGATGCCCATGCTGCCGAAGCAGGGCGACCGCGCACCCTGGCTGAACACTCAACGCTACTCCGCAGACCAGCAGCTATTTCGCAAAGCGCCTATCGACGACGGCGTCATGCAGTTTACGAAAAAGTAAGCAGACGAGCACATCAGCTTAGTCCAGCATTCGCGTCACTGAATAAAAGAGCAACAGCGTAATGAATAAAGTCACACTGGAAAAACGCGATGGTTTTGCAATCGTCTCGCTTAACCGGCCGGAGGCGATGAATGCCCTGTCGCGTGAATTGCGTGCGGATATTGTCACCGCGTTTTTGAAATGGCATTAGCCCCTCCCTACATTGCTTTCTATGTTAAACCCACCGGTGGGGCTAGCTGTTTTCACCCCTGGGCGTTGCCGGAACGTATAGACGGTCGTATGCGCATATTCTTCGCCGGGTCGCAACAGCGTTGCAGAAAAATTGGGATGGTTTAGTGCATCAGGAAGATGATTGCCAGAGTAGAATTGCGCCCCGGCTGGAAGGTTTGTACTGGGGTGCAGCCTCTGGCCGCGCGGCAAGCAATAGACTTTATAGCGTGACACCATTATTCTCGTCGCAGCACATCACTTGCGCAAATACAGAGCACCCGTATGAATACTGAAGCAGTTATTTTGCATATTACCAGCTGGCTAAACGCCTACGCGAACAAAGCACGCACCAAGGGCTTTGTTGTCGGCGTTTCCGGTGGCATTGATTCGGCGGTCACGTCAGCTCTTGCTGCAACGACCGGACAGCCGACGCTGTGCGTGGAAATGCCGATACATCAGCCGCCGTCGCATGATTCGCGCGCACGGCAACACATAGATGCGTTAAAGCAGCAGTTTTCTAACGTCAGCTTGGTACGCGCCGATTTGACCCCACTGTTCGACACCTTCACCGCCGCCATGCCAGAAGTAGGCAGCAAGGACCAGCGATTTCTCACCCTGGCAAATAGCCGGGCACGCTTACGCATGACGACTCTGTATTACTTCGCCGGCTTACATAATTATCTGGTGGTCGGCACGGGCAACAAGGTTGAGGATTTCGGGGTTGGCTTTTACACCAAATATGGCGACGGCGGCGTCGATCTAAGCCCTATTGCAGATCTAATGAAAACCGAAGTGTACGCGGTCGCCGCTGCACTGGGCGTCAATCAGCAAATTATGCAGGCAAAGCCCACCGACGGTTTGTGGGGCGACGACCGCAGCGATGAAGACCAGCTAGGCGCCAGTTACCCCGAGCTTGAGTGGGCTATGGAATTTGATCAGGCCAGGGCCTCCGGCGATGAACTTAGCGCACGGCAAACCGAAGTGCTGGCTATCTACCGGCGACTGAATGTCGCTAATAAACATAAAATGAATCCTATTCCGGTGTGTGAGATTCCTGACGCGTTGAAATAGGAAGACCGTGTTTGCCTTGCAACGAGCGCACCGCTTCTGTGTATGGCGCTAACCATTCGGCATAGCCAACCGAGCTGCCGTGGCAGCTGCTGGACTCGAACCTGCTGCATCGGGAAATAGATGCAGGGCAGCGCTGTTGAAATAAACATTGTTGAGTTTTAACGGCTAACCGTTAGCTGCCAGCCATTAAACACTGCCACAGCCATCCTTATTGATAGCTACTCTCGCTAATCGCTAAGCCGGTTTCCGAAATTTTAGCGTCATGCGATTCGATTCGCCGACTGCCTGCATTTCTTTTTTCAGCTCAGCATCATCACTACTGGTTGAGAAACTGGGCGGCAGACGCCATACCATATCGTCTTCGGTGGGTTGATCGTTGGCGTTGGCATTGATGTCACTTTCATCCACATATTCGAAGCCAGCCTGCTCCATGAGCTTAACCACAGCGGCTTTCTTAAGATAGCCGTTGGACCCATCGGCCCACGCGTCAGGTGCTTCTTCGCTGGCTTCGTGTTGCACAACGCCGACGATGCCGCCGGGCTTGAGCACGCGATAGGCGTCAGCCAGGGCTGTGGTCATATAGCCGCCGTCGTTTTCAAAACGATTGAGATTATGCAGCGCGCGAATAAACAGCACGGCATCGGCACTGTCATCCAGATCGTCTGTCACAGAACCAAAGACGGCCGCCGACACGGCGGCGGAGTCGGCGTCATCAGCGCGCCAAGCCTCTGCTTCTTCTGTCCATGTATCTACCCATGTTGCCTTGGCCTTTATCACTTCGTCACTAAAAAATCCGAATTTCGGATACATATCGAGCGCATAGTCCACCCCAACCAGCGTACCGGCCGCGCCGAGATAAGGCAGCAGAATCTGCGTATACCAGCCGCCGCCCGGTAACGCCTCGACCACGGTCATGCCGGGTTCTATGCCAAAAAATTCCAGCGTTTCCTGCGGATGGCGGTACTTATAGCGCGCCCTTTTCTCCTCCGGTTGAGCAGCCAGTACCGTCGCTAATCTGTCGGTGCTGCTAACGTCTTCAGCTGGTGCCTCTACTTTTTCTGCGGGCTTTTCAGGCGCGGTAGCCGCCTCCTCGTTGGATTGTTGGCCGCAGGCAGCTAGCGCGAGCACGCACGATAAGGCGATATAACGATGCATAAGGGTATCTCCAATTTGTTGAGGAGCGAATCATAACTGAAAAACCTGGTGCTTGTTTGGCTTTGGAGCGAGGCTTGGACTTGACTATATTTTATGCTGAAAAAGTTGGCCTCATCGCGGTGAAACGCATGGATGCGCGACCACACGACCTAGTAATTCGCTTGGGTAAACACCGCACCCTGCTTGGGCGCATCAGATCGCACCAGCAATATTCTCTACACCAATTGGCGATATTAATTGCGCCATCGCTTATCCCTTTGTGCTGAAATATTCGCCCGCTAATCCGGCACTCGCCAGTGGCCTGTGCGCGCAGACCCCACCCGTTGCAGCAAACCGGCTGCTTGCAGCTTTTTCACATTGTACTTCACCCCGTTTTCGGTAATGCCGCTAATCGCTGAGGCGATCTCTTTACGACTCGCCTGCGGGTGGCTGCGCAGAAGCGCCAGCATCGCCTGCTGGTTCTGGGTAGTTTTTAGGGTAGTTTTCTGGGTAGTGGCCGTCTTCTTAAGGGCCGTGGCTTCAGTGGCAATCGCCTCTGACAAACTCGCTTCAATGGCGGATAGCAGAAATTCTATAAACGCCGAGCATGCCAAGTGTTTATCCGCCTCACTGAGCAATGCATAGTAGTGCTCTTGCCGTTGCTTGATTACCGTCTCCGCCGGCAGATAAGCCAATA
>JBBKXJ010000224.1:0-16581 GCA_037969395.1 Pseudomonadales bacterium | reverse complement strand
AATCGTATGGATTGGTTTTGATGATCGTTTCCATGCGATCGGGCCCGGTCGAAATAATAGCCACATTGACACCGACCAATTCTTCCAGCCTATCGATGTAAGCTTGCGCATTAGCGGGTAAGCTCGCTAGCGATTTCGCGCCGACCGTCGATTTCTCCCAGCCAGGCATAGTTTCGTAAATCGGCTGCAGCTGAGCATAGTCTTCACTGTCGGTAGGCAAGCCCACCGTTTCGCCCGCCGCGTTACGGTACGCTGTGCATATTTTTATTTCCTGCATGCCGTCCAGCACGTCGAGCTTGGTCAGGCACACACCCGATAAGCTATTCACCTGCGCCATATGCCGCAGTGCGACCGCGTCAAACCAGCCACAGCGCCGTGGCCGGCCCGTGGTCGCGCCGAACTCGTGCCCCACTTTGGACAAATGTGCGCCAATGTCGTCAAATAACTCGGTGGGAAATGGCCCTGACCCTACCCGCGTGGTATAGGCCTTGGTGATGCCTAGCACATAGTCGAGATTTAACGGGCCAAAGCCGCTGCCTGTTGCCGCCGCACCGGCCGTGGTGTTAGACGATGTCACATAGGGATAGGTGCCGTGATCAATATCTAACAGGCCGCCTTGCGCACCTTCAAACATCATGTTTTTTCCAGCCGCATGCAGCTCGTGCAAGTGCGTGGCCACGTCGCAGGTTAGCGGCGCCAGTTCGGCAGCGTGCGCCATCGCCTGGTCGACGATTTCCTGCAAATCTACCGCTGCCGCTTTATAATAATCACGCAACACAAAATTGTGGTAATCGAGTATTTCCTCCAGCTTCTGGGTAAAGCGTTGAGGATGTTGTAAATCGTCAACGCGCAGGCTGCGGCGCGCTACTTTATCTTCGTAGGCCGGCCCTATGCCGCGCCCGGTGGTGCCTATTTTGCTTGCACCGCGCGCCGTTTCACGCGCCTTGTCGAGTTCAACGTGGTAAGGCAAAATCAGCGGGCAGGCAGAGCTGATTCTAAGCCGCTCACGCACCGGCACGCTTTTTTGCTCCAGCTCATTGATCTCCTGCAGCAAGGCCTGCGGTGACAGCACTACACCGTTACCGATCAGGCAGGTCACATTGGCGCGCAGAATGCCAGAGGGAATCAGGTGCAGAACGGTCTTCTCGCCGTCGATGACCAGCGTATGGCCAGCATTGTGGCCACCCTGAAAGCGAATCACGGCGTCTGCCTGTTCGGTCAGCAGATCGACGATTTTACCCTTCCCCTCATCACCCCATTGGGTGCCCAGCACGACAACGCTTTTGCTCATGCGATTTTCGCTACCTCAATTATTGCTATTGCTGCTATTAATATTGCTGAGAGTACATTGGCAGACCTGCCACGCACCGGCGGCGTCCTGGCGCAACACGCGCGCGTACTCTTGTTCGTCGTCGGTGGCCGCGACATCAACCACCACAGTTTCGCCACTGGCGCGCAACTCGCGTATGCGCGCCCATAGTACCGGGTCGGGTGACCCTGGCGCACGTATGGCGCTCACTGTCGCCGGCTGCAATGCCGCGCAGTGAGCGAGTGCCAACAACGATTTCAGGTCGGTATTAAACCCCGTCGCCGGCCGGGCGCGGCCAAATACGGCCCCAATTTCATCGTACCGACCGCCGTTGGCGATGGCGCGACCGCTTCCGGGGCTGTAGGCCGCAAACACCAGGCCGGTGTGATAATGGTAGCCACGCAGCTCACTTAAATCGAAATATACATTTACACTGGGATAACGCTCCTGCACGCGCTCGGTGACCTGCTGCAGCTGTTCGATAGCGGCCAGCACCACTGACCCGGCGGCCGCCATAGTGCGGCGAGCCGTATCAAGCACGTCGTCAGCACCATTAAGCTGCGCCAGCTGCAGAATACTGGCGTTAAACTGTTCGTCGCCAGGATGAGCGTTCAACCAGGTACGCAAATCGCTCAGGTTTTTGCGCTGCAGCAATTCGAAAAGCGCTTCTTCCTGCGCTGCCGATAAAGCCGCTTGCTTGATCAGCTCGCGGTAGATGCCAACATGACCAAGGTCCAGCGTTATCTCCTCAACGCCCAGCCGCGTCAGGGTTTCCAGCATTAGACAAACGACTTCGATGTCGGCGTCTACCGATGCCGCACCATATAGCTCGGCACCGACTTGAATGGGCGCGCGCGTTGCTTTCAGGGATTTCGGCATGGTATGTAAAACGCTGCCGGCATAGCACAGTCGCTGTACGCCGTTGGCATTCAGACTGTGAGCATCAATGCGGGCAGTTTGCGGGGTAATATCGGCGCGAATAGCAAGCATGCGGCCGCTCTGCTGGTCGATGACTTTAAATGACTGCAGGTCGATATCGCGACCCAAGCCAATGAGCAACGACTCGGTATATTCCAGCAACGGTGGAATAACCAGTTGATAACCCCAACCGGCAAACAAATCGAGGATGTGACGACGCAGCGCTTCGACTTGCGCTGCCTGCTCGGGAAGCAGTTCTTCAATACCCTCCGGCAGTTGCCAGCGGTCAGACATCGTCATGGGAACCCTGCGTACTCGACGCCTACGTTAATTAATGAAGTGTTAATTGATAAAATACAGTAGCAGTGTGCCTAGCAGCATGCAAAATAAACCAGCGCCTCGCAAGGCGCGATCATCAAGCGTTGCCATAGTTGCAACCATAGCGCGCCAGCGCTTCGGGCTGATAAAGGGCATGAGTCCTTCGAATACGAGAACCAGACAGGCTGCTATGGCCAACTCGTGCGCCATGTTTTCACTTCTATCGTTATCGGCAAAAAAAACCGGATGCCGGCCTTACAGTTTTATCGCTGTAAGGCTGCACCCGGTGCGCGGGAGTTTAACATAGCTCAAGTGAGCATATGTGTTACTTTTCCGCCTGTGAGCCGCTTCTCAAGCTGTCGTCCTTGAGCTCACCACCCTCGGAACTGCCTCCCTTGGAACTGCGTCCCTGTGAATTGTTCAGGTATTTAAAAAAGTCGTTAGTCGGTTCCAGCAAAAGAATATCTGACTTACTGTTAAACGACTTCTGATATGCTGCCAGACTGCGGGTGAACGCGTAAAACTCCTTATCTTTATTAAATGCGTTGGCGTAAATCGCGGCCGACTTGGCATCACCTTCACCACGAATGCGCTCCGCGTCGCGATAGGCCTCGGCCAGCAGGATGGTGCGGCGCCGGTCTGCGTCAGCGCGAATTCCCTCGGCTAACTCATTACCTTCGGAGCGCAGCTCGCGCGCTAAGCGCTCACGTTCGGTGTTCATACGTTGATACACCGACTCGCTGACCTCGTCTGGCAAATCGATACGCTTGACGCGAATATCGACGACTTCTATGCCAAATTCCCGCTTCGCAATCTTATTCAGATTGCCGGTCAGCTCCGTCATCAGCACATCGCGTTCACCGGATACCACTTCACGTATGGTGCGCTCGCCAAACTGGTTTCTCAGCCCGGTGTTGATGCGCTGCGCCAACAGACCGCGTGCTCTGCTCTCCTCGCCGTTGGTGGCTGTGTAGAATTTCGATACGTCACCTTCGGTCGCACCGACTCGCCATTTTGCGTAGGAATCAACGATCACCGCCTTTTTTTCGAGGGTCAAAAAACGCTCCGGGCGCGAATCAACCGTTAGAATCCGCGCATCAAACAGGCGCACAGAGTTGACGAATGGCACTTTAAAATGCAGCCCAGGGGGGATATCCGGGCGTACGATTTCACCAAAACGGAGCAACACAGCTCGCTCGGTTTCCTTGACAATGAATACACTCATAGCCGCCAACAGCGCTACCACGAGAAGAATAATAATGCCTGCTACACCTTTCATTTGCATTATCGACCCTCCCTGCGGCGGCTTGGTGTGCTTTGATTGCGCAGTCGCTGAGCCACGTTGTCAGATAGCTGGCGCATGCCTGACTCGGAAATACTCATATTACCCTGCGCCGAACTGTTGTCGTTACTTGACTGTATAATTTTATCGAGCGGTAAGTACAGCAGGTTGTTGCCCCCCTCGGAGTCGATCATCACTTTTGAACTGTTTTGCATTACCGATTGCACGGCAGACAAATACAAGCGTTCGCGGGTGACTTCCGGCGCCTTGCTGTACTCAGTCAACAGTTGCTCGAAACGCGCCGCTTCACCTTCTGACTCGGCAATAGCGCGACCTTTGTCGGCATTCGCCTCTTCTATCTGGCGACGCGCCTTACCACGAGCTTCGGGGATAATGCCGTTGGCATAAGCCTCAGCTTCGTTTTTAGAACGAACCTCGTCCTCTCGCGCCTTGATCACGTCGTCAAACGCGGCCTGTACTTCAGACGGCGGATTGGTTCGTTCTATGTTGACCTGCGCCACTTGAATGCCGGTCGAGTAGTCACCGAGATAGTCCTGCAAGCGCTGCTGCACTTCAATACCCAGTTGCTCGCGACCCGCGGTTAACACCTGGTCCATTTTGGAGCCACCAACCGCGTGTCGCAGAGCGCTTTCGGTAGCGTCTGCCAATGTTTGCTCAGGACTGGCAATTTCCAGCAGGAAGTTTTGCAGGTCAGCAATCGTGTACTGTACCGACAGCGTAACCTCGACGATGTTTTCGTCTTCGGTCAGCATATGCGCGCTGTGGCTGTGCGAGCGTACCTTGGTTACGTTCTCAATGATAACGTCGTCGATAAACTTCGGGTTCCAGTGCAGCCCTGCCGCCTGGGTCGAATGATAAACGCCGAGACGCAGCACTACAGCACGCTCTTGCTGGTCAACCTGGTAAATGCCCATTGCAACCCAGATCAGCAATGCAACCACCAGAAACACGACAAAGCTGATTGCCGACGGGCCACCCGCACTTGCCGTGCCGCCGCTCTTGCCGCCGCCGCCAAAAATGCCGCCGAGCCTCTCCTGAAAACGCTTCAACGCTTCGTCGAGGTCCGGTGGCCCTTGATCGCCTCCGCCCCAGGGGTCTTTTTGACCACCGTTCTTACCTGGTTCATTCCAGGCCATGGCAACTCCTATTAATCATTAAATGATGCCGCAGCAAAATTACTGCACGCATTGTGAATATTGCAAAAAAAGCGCCGCGATTTTAACAGACTTTATTTGCTGAGTGTTGGTTAGTATCCGGCGGCGCTGCTGCAACGACTAATTCGCTCCAGGCTACCCCTTCAGCTTTTAACAGTTGGCGTAAATCGGTTTGCGGTAGCCGCAGCTCCAGCGTGCACACGCCTTCAGCGTCGGCTTGCTCACTAATCACCGCACTGTGCTCAAACAACCTGGCGCGCAGGCGGCCCATATGTGGCTCAAGCGGCAAAAACGCGTGCACTACCTGTTCATCCAGTAATTCAGCGATCGCCTCGCCTAACAGCGCGAGCCCGTCGCCGGTCTGCGCCGATAAATACACGCGTTCCGGTTTGCCGTTTTCAGCACGCACGATACGCGCGCTGGCAGCATCGAGTAAATCAATTTTGTTGTACACAAACAATGTATTGGTTGCTGCTGCACCAATACCCTCTAACACCGTGTTCACTTCTTTAATGGTGTCGGCTCTATCGCTCGAGCTGGCGTCAACCACATGCAGCAGCAGATCAGCTTGCGTCGCTTCCTCCAACGTGGCTTTAAAAGCATCGATCAGCTTATGCGGTAGATCCCGAATAAAGCCTACTGTGTCGGCTAATACGGCAGTGCCGGCGTCGGGTAGCTGCAGTTTTCGTAGCGTGGGGTCGAGGGTAGCAAATAATTGGTCTGCCACGTAGACATCCGCTTCGGTTAGCGCATTAAACAGCGTCGATTTGCCGGCATTGGTGTAACCAACCAGCGAGACGCTGGGCACATGCGATCGACGCCGCGCCCGCCTCCCCAAAGCACGCTGTTTACGCACCCGCTCGAGTTTGGCCTTCAAACTCTTAATGCGTAGCCGCAGCAAACGCCGGTCGGTTTCGAGCTGCGTTTCACCCGGGCCACGCAGACCGATACCGCCTTTCTGCCGTTCGAGGTGGGTCCAGCCACGAATCAAACGCGTGGATGTGTATTGCAGCTGCGCCAGCTCGACTTGCAGTTTACCCTCGTGTGTACGCGCTCGCTGCGCAAATATATCGAGGATAAGACCGGTCCGATCTAACACTCGGCAGCAGACTTCACGCTCAAGGTTACGCTCCTGGCTGGGTGTCAGGCTGCGATTAAACAGTACCAACTCGGCATTGTGGTCGGCTACCGCTGCTTTAATTTCAGCTACTTTTCCTGAGCCGACACAGGTGCTCGCACTGGTTGCTTTTATATTAGCCTGCAAAAAATCCAGTGCTTCTGCGCCGGCCGCTCGAGCCAGCTCCTGAAATTCTTCGGAATCCGCGGCAGAGTTACTGTTGTCAGCGGCATGGCTCAGCTCGACATTAACGAGAATCGCCCCTTCGCGGTCGGTGGGCCCTTCGGCGGCGCCAGGGCGCTCAAAAAACAAATGCGGGCCTATGCTGACTCTTCATCATCATCGCTTTGTGGCACGCGCACATTGCGTGATGGTACAACAGTAGAAATTGCGTGCTTATAGACCATCTGACTGACCGTATTTTTGAGCAGCACAACGAATTGATCGAAAGACTCGATTTGACCTTGCAGCTTGATACCATTGACCAGGTAAATTGAAACTGGAACGCGCTCCTTGCGCAGCACATTGAGGTAAGGGTCTTGTAAAGAGTGCCCTTTCGACATTTTCTTATCTCCTAAATACTGAATATCACATTAAATTTCCGATCGAAACAGCGACCACCGGATCAACAGGGAACAATAAAACTGATCTGAAGTGTGTGCAACTCGACATACCTACGCCACTATATGGCATCCAGATCTAAAATATTCAAGGCTTGCTGCAAAATAGAAACCTTGTTTTGCAGCACATCACCGTGTTCAAAGCCATTGGCGTAATCGTCCTGGTCAACATATAGCCAATTTAGATCATCCCAGCTGCGCAGCCAGGTCAATTGACGTTTTGCAAACTGGCGTGTGGCGATAACACCGCGCGTAATTAAATGTGCTTTGTCGTCATCATTGCGCAGATACTGTACGACTTGCCGATAACCAACCGCTTTGAGTGCAGGTAAATTCACATCAAGCTGCGCATCCCTCAGTAGAACTTCGACCTCTGCCACTAAACCGGAGTTCAACATATCGCGGAATCTTTTCTCGATACGTAGATGCAGCAGGGCACGCTCGCGCGGTGCAATCGCCAATTGCGTTACCTGATACGGCAAGCGTTCGCTGTTTATGCTGTGTTGCCGGTTTTGCAATTCAGTCAACGACACACCGGCGTGACGATAAACCTCCAGCGCCCGCTGCAAACGCTGCGCATCAGTCGCGTGAATGCGCGCGGCGGCAACCGGGTCGACTCGCGCCAGCTCGGCATGCAAAGCGGCCCAACCGCTCACTGCCGCTTCGGCTTCGATAGCAGCGCGCATGACCGGGTCGGCCGCCGGCAATTCGGCCAGGCCGTGAAGCAAGGCTTTGAAATACAGCATGCTGCCGCCAACCAGCAGCGGCAGCTTGCCTCTGGCGGTTATATCTCGCATCGCCGCTAGCGCGTCGTGACGAAAGTCGGCAACCGAGTACGGCGCTTGCGGCTCCCGAATATTGATTAGATGATGCGGCACGCGCGCCAGAGTCGCAGCATCCGGTTTGGCGCTGCCGACATCCAGACCACGGTAAACCGCAGTAGAATCGACGCTGATAATTTCACACGGCAAGCGCTTACACAACAGCAGAGCCAGCTCGGATTTACCCGACGCCGTAGGGCCCAGCAAAAATATGGCCGGCGGTGAAGACGCGCTAGTCACGGCAACCCTGCGGTGTTAACGACCGCGTAAAAATAACTTGTCCAACTCTGCCAGTGACATCGCCGTCCAGGTCGGTCGGCCATGATTGCACTGACCGCTGCGCTCGGTGTGCTCCATTGAGCGCAACAGAGCATTCATCTCCGGAATGGTTAAACGTCGGTTGGCGCGCACCGAACCATGGCAGGCCATAGTCGACAGCAGCTCATCGATTTGGGTCTGCACCCGCTCGCTGCGGCCCCATTCCAGCAGGTCGGCCAACACGTCGCGCACCAGCTGTTCGCCGTCGTCGCGGCTGAGCAATGCCGGCAAGGCGCGCAGCACAACGGTGGCCAGGCCCATGCGCTCCAGCACGACGCCAAGGCGGGTAAACAATTCGACGTGCTGCTCGGCTGCTGCAGCCTCGCGTTCGCTAACATGAATGGTGGTTGGCACCAGCAGCGGCTGCTGTTGAATGCCGCTTGCGCCGTACTGGCTTTTCATTTTTTCGTAGATAATGCGCTCGTGCGCTGCGTGCATATCGACAACAATCAGCCCGTCTTTATTCTCGGCGAGAATATAAATACCTTTTAGTTGGGCGAGCGCAAAACCCAGCGGTGGAATATCCTGCTGCTCGGCGTCCGCTAGCATCACAGCGTTGTGGGTTGGCGGACCACCCGTTTGCAGCTGATCGGAGGGATGCAGCGCCGCGTAAAACGCTACCTGCTCGTGCACGTTTCCGGCAGTTGCAGTATTCCCGAAAGCTGATGAGTTGCCGGCGGCTTGTAACGGACCTTTGGCTGGTCGAAAGCCGAACTGGCTTTGCGCTCGCTGGGCCGACTGCAGCTCGCTGGATGCATTGATGTGGTCAGTATCAGTCCTCTGATCGTCAGGCCGCACCTCGGCAAGCGCTTTGTGAATGCCGCGAAAAATAAAATCATGCACACTGCGGCTGTCGCGAAATCGCACCTCGTGTTTAGTGGGATGGACGTTCACGTCCACGGCGTGAGCATCAATTTCAAAATACAGCACAAACGCCGGATGCCGTCCGTGAAACAATACGTCACGATAGGCCTGGCGCACCGCATGACCGACCAGCTTGTCGCGGATAATGCGGTTATTAACGTAAAAATACTGCATGTCGGCCTGGCTACGCGAAAACGCCGGCAGCGCTATCCAGCCCCATAGTCTGAACTCGCCCGCACTGGTTTCAATCGGCATGGCATTGTCGGCAAAGGCCGTACCGCACAGCCTGCCAATGCGGCGCGCCTGCTCGTCTGCAGTGTTCGCCACCGGCAGGCTAAACAGCGTTTTGCCGTTATGCAATAAATTGAATGCAACCTGAAACTGGCTTAACGCCATACGCTTCACGACTTCTTCGCAATGATTTAGCTCCGTGCGCTCGGTTTTCAGGAACTTGCGCCGTGCCGGCGTGTTGAAGAACAGGTCTCTAACTTCAACCGTCGTGCCCTGTGGATGCGCCGCCGGCTGCACCGCTGATGTCTCTGCTACGCTGTCTAATTGCAGGCGGCAGCCAACTCCGGCTTCCTCGTTGTTTGATAACAGCGTCAGCCGCGTCACCGACGCAATACTGGCCAGCGCCTCGCCACGGAAACCGAGGCTGTTAATCGCATCTAAATCGCTGAGTTGACGAATTTTGCTGGTGGCGTGGCGGCTGACTGACAGCGCCAAATCGTCGGCATGCACGCCACAGCCGTTGTCGCGCACGCGGATGAGCTTGACGCCGCCCTGCTCCAGTTCAACGTCGATGCGAGTGGCGCCGGCATCCAAGCTGTTTTCGATCAACTCTTTCGCCACCGACGCTGGTCGCTCGACGACCTCGCCAGCGGCAATCTGGTTGGCCAGCGCGCTGGTTAACACCTGGATGCGCGCGCTGTGCACTGCGGCAGCGGCCACGCTCATGAGTTGGGAATATTCAATTTCTGACCGATGCGGATGGCGTTGTCGTTCAAGCCATTGTGACTTTTCAAGCGCTGCAGACTGACTTTGTAGCGCTGGGCGATGCCCGACAGAGTATCACCCGGCACGATAATATGCTCACTGAACTGCTGCGGCTGGTCGGCACGCCAGCCAATATAGGTTCCTTCGGGTTGCAAATCTTCGAAATAGGCCGACACGCCATTAAACACTGATTGTGCAATCTGCGCGCGATAGGCAGATGTGTTCAATTTGCGTGCCTCTTCAGGATTGGAAATAAAGCCGGTTTCAATCAACAGAGAGGGAATGTCGGGCGAGCGTAGCACTGAAAAATTGGCACGCTCCAGCCTCTTGCTGTGCAGCATCATTACGCCTTGCATGGAATTAAGCACTTTATGACCAGCTTGCTCGCCGGCTTCAATACTGCCGGTCAGGGCCAGATCGACCAACACGAAGTGCAGGTCTTTGTCGCCGTTGGCGGGCACTTCGAAACCACCGACCAGATCGGCCTTGTTTTCGCGCGCTGCCAGCGCCCTGGCAAAGGTACTGGTCGCGCCACTGGGTGACAGACTGAAGACTGACCCACCGCGTGCCGCGGTGCGTTTGAATGCGTCGGCATGAATAGACAAAAACAGATCGGCATTAGCTTTACGCGCCAGCAAGCGACGCTCTTCAAGCGGTACAAAGTAGTCATCTTTGCGAATCAGCACCGCTTTGTAACCACGCGCTGCGTCGAATAAACGCGCCAATTGTCGAGAGGTTTCCAGCACCACTCGTTTTTCCAGAATGCCATTCGCACCCACAGCGCCCGGGTCTTCACCACCGTGACCGGCGTCAATCGCAATAACGAGATCGCGCCTGGTTGAGCGCGCGGTTTGCGAATGTTTTTTTACGCTAGCCCTGATCTTTTTCGCGTCGTACATATCAACTACCAGCCGGTCGCCAAATTCGTCGGTAGCCGGCAACAGATAACTGCGCGGCTTGACAGCGGCGCGCAAGTCCAGCGCCAGACGCAGATCGCCGCCGTTGCGAATACCGCTGCGAATTCTTTCGATGGGACTGTCTTTAAGGTCGATATTTTCCAGGCCGGTACGCAGCTGCACGGCGCTGATATCAAGTACCAGCCGCTCTGGGTTGGATAACAGCAAAATTTTGTGTTGTGCCGGACCGCTGAGGTCCAGCACCATCTTGGTATGGTCGGGCGCACGCCACACGCGCACGTCCTCAACACTAACCGCTGCCTGCACGGCATTGGCCAGCAACAGCAACAGTGCACTACTGAATAACGATGGGTGGAATTTCTTGATCATTAATAGTTTCGTAAAGCAGCGACCAGGCGTTCCCCTGTCGCGGACTGGCTATGATAAACAAGATAGCGGCTTTTTTCCGCTACCTGTAACTCAAAAATTATATCAGCCGGCGGTAACAATGCCGCGCCGCGCTCGGGCCACTCGATCAGACACGCCGCCTGCGCATCGAAATAATCTCGCATGCCCAGCAGCTCCAGCTCTTCCGGGTCGCTTAAGCGGTACAAATCAAAATGGTGCAACGTAAACTGCGCCAAATGATAACTTTCTACCAGCGTATAAGTTGGGCTCTTAACCGCACCTGAATAACCCAATGCTCGCAGCATACCGCGCGCCAGAGTTGTTTTGCCGCTGCCTAACTGGCCACGCAGGTGCACACAACTGTTCGGTTGCAACGCGCTGGCTAACACTTTTGCTACGGCGAGCGTCGCCTCTTCGTCGGCCAGAAATAATTGATTGGTGGACACATCCTGCACTTTGCTCACACTCTTATTCGCACTCTGCTCACGCTAAACGGTTGTTAACAGATGCGCGCAGGTGTGGCAATAAGTCTGTCGCGGCTAAACCGACGGGGCCTACTGCTGCGGCCGCGAGGTCTGCACTGTGGCCATGCAGGCAGGCACCGAGCCGCGCTGCAGCGCCGGGACTTAAATGTTGCGCCAACAAGGCGGCAATCACGCCGGTCAGCACATCACCCATGCCGCCGCTGGCCATGCCGGGATTGCCGTGGGTGCACACGCCGGTATTCCGCTCAACGTCACAGATAAGCGTGCCGGCACCTTTTAGCAACGCCACGCCGCCGTAGCGCCGCTGCAAGGCGCGTACACTGTCGAAACGATCACTTTGTATCTCTGCGGTAGACCGGCCAAGCAACCGACTTGCCTCGCCCGGGTGGGGTGTGAGTACCCAGTTTTGCCGCTGTATGGACTGTTTCGCTGCCAGTTCACTGAGCATGTTGAGCGCGTCGGCATCGACCACCAGCGGTAACTGCGTTGCCAATACTTGATGCAATAATTGCTCCGACCAGGGGCTGCGGCCCAGCCCGGGACCGATGGCCACCACGCTGGCGCGCTGCAGTAAAGGACGCAAATCATGCGTCGAGCTTACGCCGTGGGTCATTAGTTCGGGGCAGCGTGTGACAAACGCGGCGACGTTTGCCGGTTGGGTGCCGACCGAAATCAAACCGGCGCCGCAGCGCTGGGCGGCGCTGCCAGCCATCAATGCCGCACCGGCCATGCCGAAGTCGCCACCGACGATCAGTACATGGCCGAAGCGGCCCTTATGATCATCTTGCTGGCGCAGTGGCAATTCGGCCAATGCCTCGCTTAAATTCAGGCAGTGTGCGCTGGGCTGCAGCGACGTTATCACGTCCGGTGGCACTGCAAGGTCGGCAAACTGCAGTGGGCCGGTCAACGCCGGCGCCCGGCCAGTTAACAGACCCTGCTTCATGGCAATAAAGGTGACGGTGCAATCAGCTCGCACGGCACTGCCGAGCACCGCGCCGCTGTCGGCGCTGAGGCCGGAGGGAACGTCTACCGCCAGTACCGGCAAATGGCTGGCGTTAATTTGGGCGATGGCACTGGCATACGGTTCGCGCACGTCTTTATCTAAACCAGTGCCCAGCAAGGCGTCGACAATCACACCGGGTGGTATTGCGAGCTGCGCGTCAAAAGACCGCATGGCAACGTTGTGCTGCTCGGCAAGCTCATAAGTACGGCGCGCATCGCCGCGCAGTTTTTCCACCGCGCCCACCAGCACGACCTGCACCCGCATACCGGCCTGCTGCGCCAGCGCGGCGATGATAAAGCCATCACCGGCGTTGTTACCAGCCCCGCAAAACACGGTAACGCTGTCTATCTCGGGCCAGCGCTGACGCAGCGCGTCGAAGCAGGCCTGGCCCGCGCGTTGCATCAGCGTATAACCGGGAATGCCACGCTCTTCAATCGCGATACGATCAAATTCACGCACCTGCGTGGTGCGGTACAAACGAGAGGGAAAAGGGCAGCGTGGAAAAGGTTTGCTTGTCATGCCTGCAATGCAATACGCGTAGTTTCGAGTAAACTGCAGGAATTATACGCAATGCGCATGCAATTAACTTAAATTTTGATGCCCAAAAATCACTTTGAAACGCCAGCGCTACAGACTCTGGCGCAGCACATCAAGACCTGGAGCCGGGAGCTCGGCTTCCAGCAAGTGGGCATCACCGACACCGACCTGAGCGCACACGAAGACAAATTGCGGGAATGGCTGCAGCAACGCTACCACGGCAGTATGCACTACATGGAAGCACACGGTAGCAAGCGCAGCCGACCGGCGGAACTGATAGCCGGCACGCTACGGGTAATTTCGGTACGCCTCGATTATTTGCCGGCCGACACCGAAGCGCTGCAGGTGCTTAACAATCCGCAGCAGGCGTATATTTCCCGCTATGCGCTGGGCCGCGACTATCATAAGCTAATTCGCAAACGTCTGGCCGCTCTGGCACAGAAGATTGAAAGCTACAGCAGTGCCAATCATAACTATCGCGCGTTTGTCGACAGCGCGCCGGTACTGGAGCGCGCGTTGGCGGAGAAAGCCGGGCTTGGGTGGATAGGCAAAAATACCTTGTTACTAAACAGCAAGGCCGGCTCGTGGTTTTTTCTGGGCGAGATTTATACCGACCTGCCGCTGCCCATTGACCCACCGCAAACCAGCAAACATTGCGGCAGCTGTCACGCCTGCATTGACGTCTGCCCTACCAACGCGTTCGTCAAACCCTGGGTGCTCGACGCGCGACGCTGCATCTCTTATCTGACAATTGAATCCAAAGAAGCCATTCCGCTTGAGTTGCGCCCGCTTATGGGCAACCGCGTGTTCGGCTGCGATGACTGCCAACTGGTCTGCCCGTGGAATCGTTTCGCCAGGGCGACCACAGAAAAAGACTTCACGCCGCGCCACGGTCTACAAAATCGCGAGCTGCTGGATTTATTTAACTGGAGCGAGGAGGAATATTTGCGTTACACCGAAGGCTCGGCTATGCGCCGCATTGGCTACCAGTGCTGGTTACGCAATCTGGCAGTTGGCTTGGGCAATGCCGACTACAGCTCAAAAATTGTGCAAGGATTGACGGCGCGGCTCGACCATCCATCAGAATTGGTGCGTGAACACGTTGTCTGGGCATTAAATGAACAGCTGGAAAAGCTGATCTAGTAACTTCGTCAAACATTGTAATATGCTAACTTTGTTCACTGAATAGTCATTAAACCTGTCATACCATAGTAACAATCTACTATTACTATGAGTATCGACCACCGTGCTGGTCAGTACGGACCGCATTATGCGCCTGCCTCCCCTAAAATATCTGCGCACATTTCAAATCGCCGGACGACACCTTAGCTTTAAGGCAGCCGCCGACGAGCTTGCCGTGACCGGTTCGGCGGTTAGTCATCAAATTAAGAACCTGGAAGCGTTTTTGGGCGTAGTACTGTTCGAACGCAAGGCGCGGTCACTGGAATTTACCGTAGCAGGCCAACGTTATTTTGATTTTCTTGACGGCATGTTTTTGCGTCTGGAGCGCGAAACCCGGCAGTTATCCCACTTTCGGCGGGGCAGCGTGCGGTTGTGGTTGCCGCCTTTTTTTGCCAGCGAGGCGCTGCTGGGACAGCTGTCGTCCTTTGTTCACGTGGACGCCGAAATTGATATACGGATTAGCACACAGCCCAATGAAATGAACACGCACCCGGTTGAGGCAGATCTGTCGGTGCTGGTAGGCAAAGGCGATTGGCCAGAGCTGGCTACGTATCGCTTGTTTGCACGCAGCGTCGTTACTGCCTGCTCACCGGAGTTGTTTGCACAATGTAAGTTCGACACTTATGCCAGTTTGAGTGGTCAAACTTTGATCGTGCATGACGATGGTCGCGACAACTGGGAGCGTTGGGCCGCTGCATTCGGTATTCCGGAATTCGCACCAAAGCGGTTAATGCGCTTTGATTCAATGGCAGCAGTCGTACACGCGGCTGAGCAGGGTCTGGGCATTGCGCTGGTTTCGTGGCCGCTGGCGAAACAGCGGTTTACCTGCGGTGCACTGGTGCGAGTGTTTGAGCGCGAACTGGAAACCGGCGAAAGCTTCTATCTGGCGCACCGCCCTGCAGCCGCAAAGCGCACCGAGGTGCGCGCGTTGGCTGATTGGATGTTAGGAAAGTTTCAACAGCATGCATGAAATATAGTTGGCCGACGCTTAGAAAACATCAGTTGTCGATAGCCGTGTCGCAACCTACGCTTTAAGAGTAAGCCATTTTAACGATCTGCAGTGAATTGATCATGAAACACCCACAAATTAGTAGCAAGGCCGCATTTAAGGCAGGAAGCCTTCAACCATATACAAGGATGAACCCGTGAACTCTATAGAGCACAGCAATACTGTTTATCTCGTCAGTCCGGATGTGGCGCTGGGTAACGCGCTGAGTGCGCTGCTCGGCCTGTACGCTATTCCGGTACATACGTTTGCAGACGCCGAAAGCTTCCTCGCCGCTTACACGTTAAACGATGCAGGCCGCAGCTGTCTTTTGGTAGAGGACGACCTGCCGGAACTGGGTGCTTTGGCACTGGTGCGCCGGCTGCGCTCGTTGGGATTTAAACAGCCGACAATTGTGCTCAGTGGCGATGTTGATCGCGACCTGCGGCAACGGGCGCTTTATTGTGGCGCAACCGAGCTTATCGAGAAGCCGCTAGCCGAGCGATTTGTGATTGACCACCTGGCCATGCTGGCGCCAGACACAAGATTCCTGCCCCCCGCTGCTGGCGAATGTGTAAAATTATGCAACGGCGGCTGCGTGACGTTTCGGATAATGCGCCCGGACGACGCCGACAGCGTGCAGGCGTTTGTGCGCCGCCTGTCGGACGAGTCGCGGTATTTGCGCTTCTTCTCGGGTATCGACCGGCTGTCACCGACTATGCTGGCACGCTTCACTCACCCCGACTATCCACATAACTGCGCGCTGCTCGCAACCGTTGTGGAAGACGGACAGGAGCGGGTGATCGCTACCGCGCGTTACGAACCAACCACCACTATCAATACTGCAGAATATGCGTTGGTCGTTGCCGATGAATGGCACGGCCTGGGCATTGCCAGCCGGCTAATGCGTGGCCTTACAACCTGTGCCGCTATCGCCGGTGTAGAACTGCTACAGGGTACGGTGCTGAGGGGCAATCAGCGCATGTTGAAATTGGCTCACGGCCTGGATTTCACGGCGTCCATCATAGAAGATGACGAAACGATTGTATTTACCACCAGGTACTTGCGTGCGCCAAAGCAGCCAACTGCAGCCAAGACGTTTGCTGACAAGCAAAATGACGGGTTGATGACCGGCTAGCTTTAACTTTCGCCCCTACAGGCGATGTTGCCTTGCAGGGGCCTTCAACGTGTTATTAATGCCACTGTGCCAGCCCTTACTCAACAGATCTGAATAACAACCCGGTTGGCTAACTCGACCAAAGCGAGTATTCGTAGCATAGCCCGTTAGCTCTCAACTTCGCACTCGTTAAACAGCCGGCGACATGAAATCAACAACCGACAAAATGA
>JBBKXJ010000223.1:0-20937 GCA_037969395.1 Pseudomonadales bacterium | reverse complement strand
CATCGACAACTTGCCGATTTTCTCCGCCCACCAGCGGAGCTGCACCATGCGATTTTTGATGCTGCCGGTGCTAATTTCTTTCACCTGCCAGTATGAAATCAGCGCCTCAACGTGCTTCGGTTTTAGGCCATTAATCGATAGATTTCTGAACCCCAACCCGTGCAATTCGCTGGCGCATTGATCCAGGATATAGGATCGATCGCGCTGCGTTCCAAACGCCCCGTCCTAATTTCGTTTGCACAAATTACTTAATTCAAAATTAAGATCGCGCATATAATAACCACGCTGACTGACGCCGCATGGCGGCGTTTTCTCTTCCTTTCCCCCCGTGTGATCGCGGAGTTCGGTCGTACGATTCGGTTAGTTTTGGTGTCCATTTTGAGAGCGGAACCCGCTGACCAAAATTGCCGAAGCATAAAAGGACATCACGTTTTACTGTTGGCCACTTGGCCTCGCACCACCGTTTCTGTTGATCCGTATAGTGCATTTCGTCTAACGAAGAATCGCATTAACGCTAGGTTTTTCTAACGCGAGCTTATCAACGCTATGGCTCATTCGAGCCCGTGCAGACGACTACATAACTAAATGGTTCGATCTCCTCCATCTTTCACGTATGAATTGAATGTTGGAGATCCCCAAGGGAATTTCCAACCCTAGGGTTTTGCACAAAAAAGCTAAGTAGGTTTTACATCACCTAAGTGACACGCTGCGATCTCTTTTCTCTGCTGGCAATGAGGAGGGTCATGTATTGCTTGTTCATACTACGAACCATGTCCCTTTCATTTAATAGCAAGCATTATGGATGACGCCAATAAATGATTTTTATCAGGCCGTGTCCTGATAACCGGCTTACATCCTCTCATTCCTATTGTGGCGAATGATTTTGAATTGAGCATCCAGCTTTTGGTACATGATGAGTATAATCCGGTTTAATTGTGCGGTCACTACGCTGTCATGAATTAAATGGGGCTGGATGACTCTTGTTTACAGGCGCTGCGTAGCCCGTCACTACAGTATTTTTCGCTGGGCTCAACGTAGTGACAGGCTACCTTACAGCCTGTGACCGCTGCCTGTCGCCGTTTGAGGCCCACCACGCTACTGTGTAGTCGTACACCAATCGTTCCCTATCCATCAGGACACTGCCTTTGTAATAGAGCAATTCACCACGCTTGTGATTTGCAGTGTGCTTCGATGGCATCAATGAGCGGTACGTTGTCCACCACCCGTAATCTACCTAGCAATGTGTGTCGCGGTCGCGGCAGCTTGGGCGTACGTGTAGTCGCTTCGGGTATCACTGATGGCTACCCCGAGACGCGTTCATCGGTGAACGGATGGTGACAGATGTTGCCTCCCCTATTGACTCGTGGGCTAACCGTCGTCGCTAACATCGGTCACGCTATGGCGCTTCAGTGAGCGTAACGTCGTAATCATCCAATGCCGCTTCCAGCGCTTCATGTTCAATCAGCGGTGCTATTGCGCGTGTGTCCAGTTTGTGCACCCCACGATCGAATAGGGCAAAACACGCGTCCCCAGTAAAGCGCGAGTGATAGACAACCCCGTCAGCCTCTGTCACCTGCGATGCGATGGCGGCCGACAGTGCGCGACCCGTGCGCTGGTCGCTGTCGTGTGTCACGGTGGTGGGTGCGCCCAGCCGGATCAAACCATCATGGCGTAAGTCGACACATTTTAAGGGCTATGTTGAGTACAGCGTGACCGAACACGTGCGCGCAGCTCGGCCGCAGGTAGCGTGCGTGTCACGCGGTGAATCAATCGCCCTCTCGCCACTGCCTCCCAGAATGCACAACGCACGGTATTGGCTGCATACAGGACGGCATAGTGACCGGCAGGATCGCTAAAACGACTGCGGGCAGGCACTGCAGTTAACGGCGCCTTCGAATACGTAGAACGAATGACACGATAGACGCCCGCCAGTTGGATCGTACACAGCCTTTTACGAATCCGCGCGGCTGGATAACGGGTGCTCACCCAAAATCGCCCTGTTGCTCAGCGCGGGCGGCAGCGAGAACACGATCGACCTCATGGTTTCTTAGGGCGTCTAACGGGGTTGCGCCCTCCAGTGCGGCAACCGGGGCGCGCAACCAGACCCAGAGTGTATAGCCATCAGTGAAAAGACCCTGCAGCGCTTCCAGGTGCGGGATTAGCTTGCCACGGGTATCGAGTTGTTCAGCCGGTATTTGCAAGCCACGTTTCGCCCCTTCCCAGCCGATGATGGCACCTTTTTTGAACCAGAGATGGATGGTTTGGCGTGACTTGATCCCTGCTCGTTCGGCGAACGCCTCTGACGTCAACAGTTCGCCGACGTGATCTGGCTCGGTGCGTTGCCGTAGCTCGACGTCTGCCGCTTCGGCACTGATCTTTTTCAGTGGCGTAACATTCCCTACCCGTTCCATGATGGGTTCCATATTGCTCATAGAGGCGTCTGCATCAATCACCGTCGCGGCAGCCGCTAGCGCGCTGGCGACAGCTTCCGGATTATTCACCAGGCGCTGCATCGTCTTTACGGGCAACTTTTGTACAGCCACTTGCAGAAGCTCGGTGAGCCGCTCAGCGGCACCACTGTTTTGTTGAGTCATGTTGGCATTTCAGCATGAGAAGTTAGCCGTTGTTATCGTCCATTCCGTCCAATACGTCAATATCGTGAATCTGGTCTGTTATTGACGGTGAGCTTATTAACCCCTATTCGGACAGAAATCATCGTTGCTAATCTGGATGCGTTTTTGTCGATCACGGAAGGCAAATCCACCGCCGAGCTCCAACAGAAAATGTTCCATTTCCCGCAATACCGCATCTTCCAGGTCTTGCTTCAAGTAGCGGTCGTTTATACCCAGGAAATCCAGGATGTAAGGGTAGAGGAATACCATATTTGGCGTAATTTGGTCACCATCGCGCAATGCCTGGAGTTCTGCTTTTGCTGACGTATCCGGTTTTTTTGAAAGCGCCGTACGCTCCAGCGTTCGACACGGCACATTTCGGCGTAGAATTCCATCTGCAACGGTTCTTTTAAATAGATAACTTCCTTGAAATGTGACCAGCCCAATTGTCTCCACGGCGTAGAGACAATTTGTTCGTCTTGAAAGGCTTCGGCAAACCGGATCATGTGGCGCAAATTCTGAACTGAGAAACCGCGCCCGTACTGTTCGGTTAATAGTCTCGCCAGTGTAGAGACAATTGTCTCGCCGTAATCTGCCCGTTCGCCTTTTAGCACCTCGTCATTAACGCGTTTACCAATGCGCCAATACAACATGGTCATCTCGGCGTTTACCGTGGCTGCTATGGATCTACGGGTGTCTTCAATCAAATCGCGAATGTCTTCGACGAGCCTGGTCTGGCCAGTGGGTAGTATAGGTAGCGTGGGCTGCAGGCTTTGGTGGTTTAGTCATGGAAATTGAAAATAAAGTCTAAATTCATTCATCATTTGTATTTCATACCGAAACAGTGAATTGTGGCGCATACCCGAGACTCGGGGCTTGTTGGCGGCGCTTGGCCTGACACTGCCAGGGATTAGTGTTTCGCAGCCAATATCATTCGCTGGTAGACAACCGACGATTTTGATACATCAACGCGACGGCTCGACGATGAAGATCCGGTGGTTATGTCAACACCGGTGAGCGCTTTGTTACACGCGTAAAAGATGCATTGGACCAAAGGAAACGCCTAACCACGGGTACTTAGTTATAAGTTAACACTCACTTACATCCACAGAAAAATGTCTACATTTGATCAAATTGTTCGAGTGGCCTGGCACCGCTATGGCAAAAGCAGTACATCAGCTTTTTGCACATTCCCACCGGGATTATCGAGAAAACTATCAATACCCTATTCGAATGATTTTATCAATTAGTCAAAGATATCCGAGTGTATCCTCCTCGGGTACTATCATTAGTATGAGAGAAAATACTATATCAATTGCTATAAAACATCTATGTGTAGGCGTCCGGTGAGCTGTCTCAAGGTGCAAACATCGCTTGGCGTCGTCAGGAAATCTGGGGCTGAGACATTTACTGTCATTGTCGTGCTGTGCGCCTTTTTCGGAGCTTGAATCTAACCGCAATCATGCGACCTGAGACTCGGCGAAGGATTCACTCGACCCAGTGCGCTCCGGTAGCCCGTTGTCGATGTGAGCGCACTCCTCGCTATAACCCTTCTGTGCTATCGCGTAAGTGAGCGCTCGCTTCAAAAATACTGGCTGCCAATTCGATTCAACGCGCCCCACGTCCTTCCAGTATAAAATGAACTCAGGAACCAGACTGAGTGAAAAAGCGATACTGATGTTATGTTGAACAAGTCGTTGGAGGGTATCGCGATTCGGTTGCCACTCGTCGTGAATAGGTGAGGCGAGTCGCTTGGGGCGACTCTGACAATAGCGTCGAAACTCTGTGTCGGGATTCGCCACTACCCTGCCCTCCTCTCTGACCCCGATGACAAATAGATCCCGATAGTGGCTTATCGCATCAGCGGCGAACCCCGCACGGTGAAGATACTTGCACAGGTCTCTTTCGGGTTGCCACAGTAGCGGCAACTGTGCCGCCTGATGTAACAACTGATAATAGCTGTTATCCGGCACAAGGGATCCGGCGAACAGACACAGGAAACCTTGGTCATCGGGGTGATCATCTACATCGCGATAGCGTTGTAATCTGTTCCGCACGTTAGCCTGCGAAAAACCGAGCTGTTTCAGCGTGAGTCGTGTCTTCTGACTCGGCTCCCATTGTTTCATGATGACGCGCCTAATAGTGTCGCTGCCTGCCGCCGCAAGGCTTTGTTGTGGTCACTGTTGTCACCCACATAGAAATCTTCAACGTCACGCCATATAGTGATCACCGGATAGTGCTTGGTGGAGCGGTATCGACGTCGCCGGATTCTGTTGAGCTCTTTCGCCTTCGCCTCGTCCCATTCAATCTTGTAGTAGTAGCCGTATAACCAAGCGATGTTTACCTGATTATTGCCGCGCCATCCCACCGTGGCCTCGGCATGCTCAGCCTCTTCCTCTGCGTCGACCAGTTCATCGCATAGCCGGCGCATCAGATTCAACAGGTCTCGCTCAAAGTTATCCATTCGCGCAGACGGCATGACGCGTTCACGAAATTCATCCAAGGGATACTGGAACGGTCGACCGACCTGCTTGCGCCGGACGCCGATGACGGCCTTTGCCCAATTGTTCAGTCGATGCGCGAGACCGGACCGCTCAGATGCCAATCCGTCATGGGAAATAAAAGACCGCCCGACTGAGATCAGATTGGTCAGAATGGCCGTGTGAAATTTCACTAGGTAATAGCGATCAGAGCTCACCAGCTGCTTGCCGCTGGCATCAGTCACGTACTCCTTTTTGGCAAAAAACTCGGTGATATAGCGGTACTGGGCGGTTTCTGCGCCTAGCGAGTAATTCTCCCGAAAGTACGGCGAGTTCGATGCATCGATCAAAAAATCGGTATCGCGTAATCGCTCCAGCATACCCCGCGCAATCTTCCGGTTCTGATCATTGGGTCTCAGTCCCATTCGACGGCAGAGGTCATAGATATCGAAAAAGAAGTACTCGTCCTTGATTCCCAGATTATTGATGTTGAGATTATCCAGGGTCCCAAATTTGTTTTCGAGCTCGTCGAGGAGAATGCCATTTAACGCACGCATCACACGTTCATCTGACAGATACGCTATGTTGCTTGCCTGACGCGTCACCGTCGATGTCTGAATGTGGATATGGTCGTTTTCAAAAAAAGTGTACTTACATTCAATCGATTTCCGGCTGTCCCTACCAGACAGCTTCATCCCTGCGTCGAGGATACAAAAAAGGCTTTCAATCCGCGGTGGCACGGTGCTATTGAGAGAAAGGTAACTCCCCTCATTTTCGAGTTTGTCAATTTCCAATGAGAGCTGATTCTTTAAGGGTCTGTGCGATGGAATCAAAGAACGGCGCTGGGTGTTGGCAAAATAACTAAATATGGGCTGCAGTGATGTGAGTTCAACTATCTTGCAGGCGCTCCCCGCGATATTCATTTTATTGTTGGCCAATACCCCAAGTGCCTCGAGCTCGTTCAAGCGCCGGCCTATGATGCCAGCACTAGCCGCCATATGGCGTCTTTTTAAAATCTCGATGAATTCAGCTCGAGACACCCTCCCCTGCTCCGCGTCGATGCAGCTTTTAGCCAGAACAAAGATGAATTCCCGGAATTTTTCATTGATAGTGTTATCAGCGAATAGCAGATCCACGTTATCTCTAACCTGGTTTGATACTGTGAAGTAGATTTTTTGTTGGGCCATTATTTGTTATGAGGATGAAATGTTTGCCTTGAGGATGAAATCTATCCGTTGAGGATGCGAAAGTCAATCCAATTAGTCTCAACGCTATGATTTGTTATTCAGATAGATATGCAGCTTTGTTCAGGGAGTCGACTGGCTCGATATGAATAGGACAACTCGCTATAAATAGTATGAATATAGTGAATATAGGCAGAAAAAATGATATAAAACAACATGTTATTGTGTTTCTGATTAAGTTCTCTGTACTTTCCCGAATGCTCACTGTGGTTTTAGGATAGTTTACTGTCTCCACTGAACGATCACTGTACTTTCCTCATGCTTCACTGTGCTTTTTGTTGGTTCACTGTCCTTAAAGCAAAGTTCACTGTGCATTATTATGTGTATTCAACAATGCGGTGTGGATCAAACCTGCCGGCAACCCTCTTTAAGTGGTGATTCCAGCGATTTAAGCTCCCATTGTGTACGTAGTTCGTATTAAGCGACTCATTGTACGCCGGGTGCAATTGCGCTGAGGAAATGAAAGTAAACTTTGAAAAGCATTATACCGCGCTAGTTGCGCATTTTATATTTTGTTATAATTTTTGACCAAAATATATAAACCACACCTTAGAGAGTGATATTTATAAAATGAGCAGTGTAACTGAGACGATTGCCCAACTGGAAGGATATTTGGCAACTGGGCACCAACTTACGCATGACATCAAGAAAATTGCCGAGGAGCAAATGCCGCCTCGCCGCTTCAGAGGCCACGATCTTACCGAGGTGGTCGGCGTATCACTATCAACCATCTACATGGCAGAAAAAGAGGGTCGGCTCCCCGCGCCGGATGTAGATCCGGTCACGCATCGTCGCCTTGGTGCGACGTTGGATCAGGTGCTGCACATGCAATCCTATTTCGACACGGCACCGCGGCGGCGCGACGATGAAGACCCGGTGGTTATGTCATTTACCAACTTTAAAGGGGGCTGCTGGAAGACAACCACCAGCTGGTATGCAGGCTCCTATTACGCCAATATGGGTTACCGCGTGTTGTTCGTCGACCTGGATCCGCAGGCATCGCTCACACTGAACTGTGGCATTCTGCCGGACTTTGAAACGTCGCACGAACAGTCCTTAGGCCCGTATATCCTGGAGGAAGAAGGCTTCCCGGAAGAGTGGGCGAATAACGCAGTACGGGATACCTATCTAAGCAACCTGAAGATCATTCCATCGACCCTGCAATTGGCAGGGGTTGAATATGCGCTCTCGAACGCCATCGTGGAAGCGCGTAACAGCGAAGACAGTGTCACCAGGATGCTGCACTGGTTTCACCGTGTGCGTGATGCCATCAGCCTGGTCAAGCAGGACTACGACATCGTGATCATGGATGGTACGCCATCCTTGGGCCTGCTGCCGCTGAATATCATCTTTGCGTCTGACGTGGTGGTCGTGCCCGTGCCGACCGAGATCACCGATTTTGCATCGACGTTGGCGTTCGGCGACCTGTATCGCGATCAGGTTGAATCGCTCAGCCGTGTCTTCGGTGATGGAGTGGATTTGCCGGATATGCTCTATGTTCCGACGCGCTTTTCGCCCTCGGAAAAAACCGCCACGCTAGGGAGCGAATTCGTCTTGAGCCAGATTCGAAAGACGTTCGGCGCGTCTTGCATGCAATCGGTTATCAAAAAGCATGAAGCCGTCGTCAGCAATTTGTCGCTGATGCGTCGCACGGTGTTCGATATCAATCCAACGGATGGCAACGTTAACCGGGATGCCAGAAAACGCGCCATGTCGAATTTTGAGACCGTATTTGATGAAATACTCGAACGGGCGGTCTATCCACATTGGCCGTCCAAAAAAGCCATGCTTGAAGTCAGGGGGATTTACTAATGGCTAAGAAAGCCTTTGGCGTCAACGCGCTATCGCAGGCACTCGAAGACAAAAAGAGCGCGCCGGTAGAGCCACACACGAAAGAGCCAGTGCATAGCAAATCGGTGTCTTCGCCGATTAACTCACCGGGTATGTCGAAAAATACGCAACGTATTCAGCGGCTCTATTTGGATCTGCCGGTGTCCAAGATTCGCGCGGAGTGCGAGCTCATGGAGCTCGATCCGACTCAGTGTATCGCATCGCCGTTTAACAAGCGGATTCAGTCACTGTTGTCCGCCAACGACCCGGCGATCCAGCAGTTAAAGGCCAGCGTCCAGAAAGAAGGGCAGCGTGACCCAGTGTTGATCAGGCCCGTCGCCAAGCCCACCGATAAACTGCGGTACGAAATCGTCTATGGCACCCGCCGTCGTTTCGTCGCGGAATTGATCGCTAAGGAAGAGGAAGGAGAGTTCAAGCTCAAAGCGTGGGTGAGTAATAAAATCACCGATCCGGATGCAAAGCGTTTAGCCGATAGCGAGAACACGGATCGGCAAGATATTTCGGCATGGGAGCTGGCGCAATACTATCAGCGACTGAAGGACGATCGACCGGAGTTAAGCCTGGAAGCCGTTGCCAGTATTGAGGGCGTTGATGGCAGCAGCGTCTATCGGTATTTACAGTTGGCCCAGTTGCCCGAGGCGACCGTGAAACTGGTCATTTCCCCGGCCGAGATCACGCTGCGGTCGGGCCTCGAGGTGCTTAAGGCATTCAAGTCGCTAACACCGGCTATGAAAGAAACGTTGATGGCGTCATTAGCGCGAGAAGCGCCTTATGCAACGGCGGCTATGTTGGTCAAAGCAATTAGGGCGCTGACGCAACCCAAGTTCGCGGCACCAACCAAGAATATGAGGATTGAGATCCTAGGTGACAAAGGGCAGAAGAGGGCGGTCATCGGTGCTCATCGTAGCAACGAAGGACAATATAAGGTGGATGTGTTTGACGTCTCGGACACCGAGTTGATGGCCCTGCATAAAGCGCTGCAAAAAGTATTGGGATGTTGACTTTGCACAGTGCGAAAAATTTACTAACACATTGATATATAAGAAAATAGACTGATACAAAGGGTGCAAAAATGCACTCTTTTTTGTCGATAGAATGTCACTTGTGTTGAGGGAACGTTGGTGAAGTTTGACGCGTTGCTGTCACCATTACCCCTTGTGTTGATCGGCGGGGCCATAAGCGCTGCATAACCCGCTAAATGCTTGACACAACAGTGCATCTATTCCAGTATCCTGATGAAAGCGTGCAACGTTGCACGGTCAGGACGCCCGTATGCAGACGCTAGGAATTGAGCAGCTTTCCTTCTCGCGGTATCGCCAGGCCGGTGCCGTCCCCAAGGCTTCGCACGACGTCATGCGACGTATTAAAGATCACGGCTTTATCGAGCCCATTGTGGTGCGGCCCGCCCTCGAGGCCGGGATGTACGAGATCCTCAGTAACCCGGAAGCCGTCCTCGCAGCCGGGCGGCTGTGTATTCCCGACGTGCCGGTCGTCGTACGTGAAGACCTCGACGATCAGCAAGCCAGCGCGATTGTTCGGGATCAACACACAACCCAGGCCGGTAATCCGATCGATGAGGCCGAATGGTTTCAGGAAAGGCTGATCGAAGCAGGGGAGGGTGACACCGCAAGTAAGGCCAAAGTAGCGCGACTGACCGGGACCACGCGGTCGCACGTGTCACGCTCGCTGAGCTTGTTGACCCTCCCGCCGGACGTGCAGGATCACCTTCGCGCAGGCGCACTCTCCGCCGGTCATGGTCATCTCCTGGCGACACTGAAAAAAGCATCTGTTCAGCATGAACTGGCATGTCGCGCGGTAGGTGGTGCGCTTACGGTGCGCCAGCTCGCTAAGCTTGTCAAAGGTGCAGTGCGGGGCGCCTCAGAGGTAGCGGCGGTAAAAGCGCCAGCCAAGGACCCCGACACGCTGCGTTTGGAGCAAGTCATGGGCGAGTTGATCGGCAGTCCTTTCGTGATTGACCAGGCGAAGGGGCAGGTCACCATCGACTACTCGGGCCGGATGGATGTGCTCGAAGGCTTACTGCAACGCCTGGGGTACGACCCGGATCAGGATTGATGTGCGTCACGTCGATGCATTCGTTACTGTAGGAAAATCCGCACGATTATCAGAATGATCGTCGTTCCCAAGCGGTGCGTGGCTTTAGATTACAAATTCGCGCACCTACGTATCTGGGTACTTGTGGTTCCTGACGCTCCCGGAAACGGTGCAGCATGACAGTAAGTGTGACGTTCTCAGTCCCACGTGCCGGCCACTGTGTTTTCCGAGCCTGCGGAAAGATTGCAGCGCATAGCGATTGACGCGTCGCTATTGGTCAAAGCGCTAAGACAGTGAATGTTAACTACAGGAGAGGCAAATTGCACCGTCGACTCGGTTTGCACGGATGTTGATATTGAACGCGTGCAGTCGCTAATGGTCGATCTATTAGACTGTCCATCGGTGCTGATGTTTTACCTTCCCTAGGTGATACTGGCTATAAATTTTTTCAAAAATTTTAAATAGTCAGCGGTTTGGCCGATAAGCTGCAGCCGATGAACGCTCTTGCATGCAAAGAAGCCGCAGATGTCATCTCCTTTAAGATTGAGTCTGTCGATACGTCCGAGGTTTTCCTCTCCCGTAGCGGCTGCCTGCAATAGGTAATCCCGGCAGCCAGTGTTAACGCCTCGGCAAACACACGCACTGCGTCTGTCTATATAAACATACGGGGATACCTGTATGTTGTAATTATTAGTGTCACGTGGGTCGCTAAAAAACGTCAGCAAATGTTTACATTGACCATCTATTGATTCCGCATCGGGTGTCATCGGGGGATGCAATCGCAAGGGTTCGTAAGCTCCGGATTGTGACCGACACGTTGCTGCTGAATTCGCCTTGTTCTGCAGTCTCTGTAAGTACCGAGCCTTAGAGGCTCTTAACTGCAGAGCTCTTAATGAATGTAAGCGCTAACTGCGGATAATAAGATTCTGGCACTGTCGATTGATCGATGCAGTGTTACGCCCACGTGAACGACGTTAGCCGGTAGTCTTATGAAAATGCATCTTGGGGTAATGACTGTAACTGTGCTCACGGTAGATGCCATGCTGTCGCCGCGCTGTTGGCTGGTTGGGGTTCTATGTCAATAGGAACCAGCTGGCAGGGGCAAGCCGCTAAGCGGTGCGTCGCACCCTGGCCAGCAGAACCCTATCGCCATTATTGTACCCTGCAAACAGCTCTATGAAAGCAGGCCCGTACGTTGACTCGCGGAGACAAGAATAGTGTGTAGATGCTCGCTTGACGCAAGAACAGCAACACAACCCTGGTGCGGCATGAGGCGGGATATGATGATGGCAACGGCTGTGTCGTTACGGATAGTGTTACCGTCGACCGACTACCATTTGGTCAGTCTCGAGCCGAGAGCGCGAAGCGGCCAGGCCGTGTTGAAGTGAGCAAACGGCGGATGATCGGTTCGGTTTTGTCATATTGTTCTTTGTGAGGTTTAAATGGCAGTTGGCCGGGGCAGGGTACTCGTCCAATGTCATCCATGACATTCGCTGGTCCGGTAAAAATCTAGATGACGAATTGCAAGTTGTGTACGGTAACTACGTACGCGATGCCATCGTAACGAACTTTATGGTTAGCCTAGACGCTGATGCACAATTCAAACTGAAGAACGACCACGCGAAATCCTTTTGGCCCTACATAGATCCTCAGAATTGGCACCATTGGATCGACGAAAACCGGCTGGCGGCGCTTGCAGGAAGAGATCTCTGGTCTGAACAGGAAGCGTCCAAAACACGCGATAATTTTCGCGTCACATGCCGGAAAGCGTTTGAAGACATGGTGAGCACGGGCGGTCTCAAAACTTTCAAGATCGAAGTCAGAGGGGTAGGGCGTAAGAAGTCGAGACGTTACCACTACACCCACGCTCTCGCCCGACAAGTCGAAAAAGATTTGGCCGAAACGGCTGAATTGCTAGTTGAAAAGTTTGAACCAACTATGGCAGATTAAGGGTGATTATTCGATCGGCCTCAACCCAATAACAATGAACTCCGTATTAACTAAAGCAGTATTGACTGAAGTAGTCTCGATCTAAATTGTTACTGATAAATTGAAAAGAAGAGAGTTACCGGCTCTGTTATGGATGACTCGCTATACTGGGCTCACCCCTGATACCGCAATTTGAAGGGTCGGATCATTCCCTATTGTCGTCGCGCGGGTCGGGTTAACCTGCAGTTGTCGACATACTATCGTCTGTCCACTTAAGTCTAGTCGGCGAAAATCGATCAAAGATGATCGCTAGGTGTTTGCTTAGAGCTGAATATCAATGTTCGTATAACCAGCTAACGCGTTAGCGATCGAGCGTCGCCTCTTGTTGAGGTTTTTCCATCGCGCCTAGCCGGCCCACGTCGGTCGATCGGGTACGTCATTACCAAAAAAGGAAACCTGATCGATGAGGCGGAATGGTTTCAGTAACGTTTGTCTGAAGCAGGAGAGGGCGACAAAGTGAGTGAAGCGAAAGTGGTGCGACTGACCGGGACATAGCGTAGTCGGGTGTCGCGCTCTTTAAGATTTTTTCCCTCCCGCTTGACGTTCAGGTCTACGTCCGAGCAGGCACTCTGTCAGCCGATCTCGTCCATCTTTTTGGGACGTTGAAAAAGTTTTTTGTTCAGAATGAGTTGCCGCAGCGAGCGGTGCGTGATGTGCTCACAGCGCGGCAGCTCGATAAGCACATCAAATAAAGGGCAGGGCGCGACACCCACTGCAGCGTCGCAAACGCCGGCAAAAGATCCCGACACGCTGCGCTTGGAAGAAGTGATGAGTGAGTTGATCGGCTCTCCCTTCTCGAACGACCAGCCAGGTGCCAAGGTTAGCATCGACTACGTGGGCCGGATGGATGTCCTTGAAGGCTTACTGCAGTGCTTCGGGTACGACCCGGATCAGGGGTGACACCTCGCTCCGCATCGATGCATTTTTGTAGGCCGCAATGTTAGTTGGGTGGTAGGGTAGAGCGGTCTACTGGTCTATAGGACTCTATTAAAGAAAGTGAACGCTCACTTCTTTGCCGCGAGTAATAAGTCCTAATGTGGAGACCGGCGCCTGAGTGACGACACGTCTGAACACGCCCAGAGTCGCCCTGCTCATGACCCAGGCGGGCGGATTGGTGATGCTGACTCAAACGATTTGACCTTTCAAAAGCCCTTGTCGCCGTCTGTGTGTATGTTATACTAACGACTATTAACGCCATTAATATCGGTTAGCAACATGACGAGTGAACGCATTAAAGCAGAAGACCGCTACTTCCAGATGCATGGCTTGAAAGCGCAGCCCCCTGAAGCGCTCAATGACGCCATGGTGCGCGCCATTAATACCATGCATCGTAGCCTATACGTTGAGTCGGCCGGTGAGCTCACCCAAGCCGACGCCGGCGTACTTCGTTCAGGCGGTGCTGTATTGGAAGAGCAGTCTGGCCCGGATCCCATGGCGGATGCGGCGGCGGATTATGCGGCACTGTTGAGGACCAGTCTGAGCACGACGGACGCGGCGCAGCGACTCAAGGTTGATGCCAGCCGGATTCGTCAGATGTTAGGAGATCGGAGCTTGTATGGGGTGCTCGTCGATGGCCGCTGGCAAATTCCGGTATTTCAATTTCAGGATGCGCGGTTAATCCCCAACATCGGTAAGGTCAATGCGGTGCTAGATCCCGCGTTGCATGCTGTGGCCGTGTATCGGTGGTACACACTGCCGGAGGCTGACCTGGAGACGGAAGCAGGCCAAGCCGTGTCACCGTTGATTTGGTTGAAAACCGGGCTTCCCGTGGAGCCCGTGCTGCAGGCAGCCCTGGACCTCTAACCGCGATGGCCAAAGTGCCACGGACTCCTTCCCCACCGCAACTGCATGCGCTCCAACCCGAGCTTAAAGAACTGCCCGCCGGGGAACGCCTTTGGCGGGTGTATTTTCGGGGTGGTCAACACCCGACATCGTGGTCGTCGTTTCGCTTCGTCGGCCCTACGCGGGGTCGCTTTGATCACCATATCTCCGATGAGGGTGGAACGCCCACGGAACAGGAGCGCGGCATTTTGTATGGCGCGCTCGACATCGGCACCTGCTTGGCGGAGGTGTTCCAAAAAACACGGCGCATCGACCGCTGGCGAGGGGACCCGTGGCTCGTGGCCTTTGATCTCCAGACGTCGCTCATGCTGCTCGATCTGACGGGTGTTTTTACCACAAGGGCCGGGGCGTCTATGGGTCTGATGTCCGGGCCGCGCCCGGTAGGGCGCAACTGGGCCCGGGGCTTCTACGAAGCCTACGCCACCGTCCATGGACTGTATTATCCGTCATCCATGCATGCGAACGCCCCGGCCGTTGCGTTGAATGAGCGCGCACTATTCGCTCGTGCCATGCCACAACAGCCGGCTTTTCATCGTGCGCTCGGCGATCCCGCCATATTGACCGTTCTCAGAAATGCGGCGAGAGGACTGGGCTACGCGCTGGACTAGCCCGACAACCGGTCGGTCGCGTGATAGAACCCTGACCGGCAGTGGACGACCCAAAGCTGACAGTGCCGGGTCTTTCGCACAACGCTGCGGCCAGATGCCCATTGGAGGAGCTCCATGGCAAATGAAGACGAGACGACCTTTTGGGACGAAAGGAGAAGAGCTCAGAGAGCGATTCAAACGGTGGGGTCATGTGCCAGCCTGATAACGCTGTCTCTCTCCTGCAAACCCAGGATACCAGCGGGCAAATGCAGCACATCGACCAGCTCAGCGCGGACCTGCAAGAGGGCATGCGCGCCCATGGGTGACCAACGCATCTGCTATGCTTTCGACATCCGTTTATCAATCAGCTGGTTGACCGCGGACTCCTTGAACGCGGTGGAGATTCGACGACCGCTACGGTAACGCCGACCGTAATTGGCCAGGGAGTCCTGATTGTTTTTGAGGTAACGAAGCAGCTCCTTGATCAACCGCCGCAGGCGAACAGCACTCTTTTCAGCACCGTAAGGCAACGGGTCAGGTGATACCAATCCAAAATATGGGTGGCCTTGGGCGGCGCCGACAACAGCAAACATCTCAATCCCGGATCTCCGTCCGTGAACACGGTAATGTTATCGTTAATATGATGGCCTTGCTCATGTAGTCGTTGCTTCAATCGATGCCCTGCAGCGCGGTTGCTTTCGATCGTACGCACGAATCCCAGGCTCCGCGGGTCTTTATTTTCGTTGAGGATTCTACCCACAACGACCTCGAATGACCCCTCTGATTGAGGGCGGCAATCTTTTACGTAGCCACTGTCGAGGCCCGCTACCGTGACCGGATTTGTATCCGTATTTGAACACTCGAACTGCGCCACCTCGGCTGCCTTGTGCAATTCTTTATCCAGACGCTGTCCGATGCTGAGCGCGTGACGGCGGACAGTAGACGGTGAATTCCCGGTATCGATGGGCACCAGCAACTCCAGAAGCTCCGCCGCACGTGCGTACGGGGATCATTGCTGCCAATTGACTTTGTACAAACTCAAGTTCGGGGGAAATCCCGCAATTTTTTTGCTTACTCACAGCTCTACAGCGTGCATTGACGGCTGGGGCGAAGTGCGAGCAAAAGTTTGAAGGCGGAGATCACCCGCCTGTCGCATTCTGCAGTGATCCCTTTGGTAATGCTTTCTGCGTCATCGGAAAGACACCAGGCGCGTAACGATACGTCCGTCCGCTCGTGGCCGATTTTACCAGTTCAATGCCTCATTCAACAGGTCGTTTGATCGGTGGCTTTCACTGGAGTAAGCTGACTTTCGATGTTTGCGACACCGACAGGCCCTTCGCGACCTGCAGCGGCCCCCGCCGCTGTGGCGTAACCTACCGCGAACCATAAAAATTTTAGATAACTGTGGATGAGATCATGTCAAACAAACAACGAAACACATTAGTCGTCCTGGTCTTGTGTGCTTGCCTGCCGCTGACGACGGTAGCGAAAAGCCAAACCGAGCATATCGAATTACTGCGGCTGCCGCAGCTGCGAGCGCCGGCATCCATCGTACGAGATAGTTGGGGAATTGCCCATGTTCGGGCGCGAAATGAGCATGATTTGTTCTTTCTTCAAGGATATGTCCACGCGCACGATCGCCTGTTCCAGATGGACGTCAGCCGCCGGACCAGCAATGGCACGCTGGCGACAGTGTTAGGTCAAGGCGCTATATCCAGCGATGTGGAACTACGAACGATTGGTTTGCGCCGTGCGGCGGAGCGCTCATTGGCAGCCTATTCGCCACCGGTAATCGCGGCGCTCGAGGCGTACGCCGCGGGTGTCAACTATTTCGTTTTCGAGTCCGGTACGCCACTGCCGCCGGAATATGGCGCGGTTGGCTTCGACAGAGATAATCCCGCAAGTGCATTTCCGCGCTGGGAACTGCTGGATTCTGTAGCGGTTGGCAAGTTATTGTCCTTTGGCCTATCGTTCGGTCTGGACGACATAGACAATAGCATTGCCTTGCAGGCATTTAGTGCGGCGCTGGATCCCCAGCTCGGTGCTGCATTGTTTTTTGAAGACTTGTATCGCACCCAGCCCTTCGACTCGGCCTCCACGGTACCCGATTCCGGTGGTTCCGGATCTCCGACCCGACCGCATCGCCACGGCCAGAGTTACCGGGATTGGGAAGAGGCAAATAAGAAAGCCGCGGCAATGGCCCGCCGGTACAAAGAAAAAGCTAGTAAAGTTCCACTGCTGAAAAAAATTATGGAACGCGAATACACCGACCGAGGTTCGAACGAGTGGGCGGTGTCTGGCGCTAAATCGGACAGCGGCCTGCCCATCATGGCCAACGATTCGCACCTTGCCCTGGACATGCCCACCACATTTTATCCAATGCATCTAAGTGCCCGAAGTGTCGACGTGATCGGCAATGGCTTTGCAGGGTTACCGTTTGTGGTAATCGGACACAACCGCAGCATCACCTGGGGCGCGACCGTCAACCCAATGGATGTCACGGATGTCTTCCTGGATCAACTCGTGCCAAATGCCGACTCGCCAATTGGCCTGGGCATATTGTTTGAGGGGCAGTCCGCACCGATTATTCCGGTGCCGGAGCAGTATTTCGTCAACGCCGATATCGACAACGACGGTCGACCTGACGGTGTCGTCGTACCGGTGCCGCCCAACCCGGCGATACCGCTCGCCAGCTTGACCGTACCGGCGCGTAATAACGGCGCCATTATCGATTTCGATCCAGCGAACGGGAGCGCATTGACGGTGCAATACACCGGTTTCGCAGCAACCACCGAACTTGAAAGCTTTTACCTTTGGAATAAAGCCACCGGGCTGCGCAGTTTCCGCAATGGGCTCAAATACTTCGACGTCGGTTCCCAGAATTGGTCCTACGCGGACCGTTGGGGGAATATTGCCTATTTTACCAGCGCGGAAATGCCAATTCGTGAGGATTTACAGGCCGGCAACGTGGCCGGATTACCGCCGTTCTTTATACGCGATGGCGCGGGCAGTAATAACGAATGGATGAAAGTGCAGAATCAGCAGCCGCGACAAGCCCTGCCCTATGAAATTCTACCCGTTGAGGAAATGCCACAGCTTATTAATCCGCTCAACGGCTGGTTTATCAATGCCAACAACGATCCAGCAGGTACCAGCCTGGATAACAATCCGCTCAATGAGAGTCGACCTGGCGGTGGAATTTATTACCTGAATCCGGGCTATGCGGCTGGCTTTCGCGCCGGCCGGATCAAGCAGCGAATCGAGGCGGCGCTTGCCGCCGATGGCAGTATTTCGTACGAAGACATGCAAAGCATCCAGGCGGATGTTGGGCTGCGTGATGCACAATTCTTCGTACCCTTGTTGCTTAAGGCGGTTGACGACGGCCAGATGCCCGGCGCCAATGCCGCTCTTGCCGCGCTGGCTGCCGATACACGTGTGCAGGAAGCAGCCAAGCGAATGAATGATTGGGGAGCCTACGATTACACAGCACCGACGGGCATCCGCGAAGGCTACGATGCTATCGATGAGAACGGTGAACTCGGCGATCCCAGCGACGAAGAAATTGCTAACAGCGTAGCCACTAGCATCTACAGCGTTTGGCGTTCGAGTTTTGTGCAGAATAGTATCGACGCAACGTTGAGCAGCATGGGTCTGATTGAGTTCGCGCCGGGCAGCAGAGCGTCGATGACAGCCTTGCAGAATTTGCTGCGCAACGGCGGCGTTTCCGTTTCGGGCGTGGATTTCTTTGCCGCCGGAGGCACGGCCGATCCGGCGATCAAGGTGCAGATCGTGATGCTGCAAAGTCTCGCCGATAGCCTCGACCGCCTCGCCAGTGACGAGTTCGCTCCAGCCTTCGGCAACAGCACAAGCCAGGACGACTATCGCTGGGGCAAGCTGCACCGCATCGTGTTGAACTCACCACTGGGAGAGCCGTTCAGCGTGCCGCCGGCAGCTGGAGAATTTCCACCACCCTTGGCCAACTTACGCGGAATACCCACTGATGGCGGATTTGGCACGGTCGACGCGTCATCACACAGCGCACGAGCTACCGGCATTGACGGCTTCATGTTCGACGGCGGCCCGACCAACCGGCTGGTCGTCGAGATGGCACGCCGAGGACCATCGCAGGCGGAGTCGGTCTGGCCCGGCGGTACCAATGCCGTACCAGGCAATGAATTCTATCTGAACCAACTGCCGTACTGGCTGACCAATGACGCCATTCCACTATGGTTCCGCACTGGCGAAGTACTGCGCAATGCTTCAGGAGCGGTAATATTGCTGCCGTGAGCGATGCCGCGCACCAGTACGCGTTCTTTAGTTTATGGCCCGGCCAGGCGCGGAGTGACGGCAGTTGACGGTGGTTTCATGAGGAACGCGGCACTGATTGTTGCGTTATTAGTCAGTCTAGCGTGCAGGGCGGACGAGAGCCCTTTGACTCGCGCTGAGTCTTCGAACTATTCGGCAACGTCAAGGTGCACGGATGTGATGGCGTTTATCCATCCCCTGCAACGCCAGAGTGCCAAGCTTTGCTTGAAGACACTCGACACGAGCGCCGAAAGAAACAACATACCGTTGCTATTTGCGGATGCGGCAGACATTGGACGTTAGCCGCGCCAGCGGCGCGATTAACTCAATACGTTCGGCTATTGTGAATCCCGGGGTATTAGGGTCGACCACGAAACAGCTGATGCCCTTGACGCTCGCCGCTTCATTGGTACGCACGAACACCGTATAGAAGTCGGCGATACCGCCGTTGGAAATCCAGATCTTGCAGCCGTTGAGTACGTAGCTGTCGTCGTCGCGCACTGCTTCGGCGGCCATCGCTTGCGGCGGCCTTAGTCGATAAACGCTTGCTAGTAGCGTACTGCTTAACAAGTAAATTGAGCAAAACAAGAGGGCGTTAATCAGTCCTATACTTAGCCTCGCAACTGCCGCTGAAACCGCGCTCTAAATAGAATGTCCGTCAGGAACGCCAGCTCCTGGCCGACAGTACGAGTAGCAGGATCATGTTATTCGGTGCTTTGTCTGGCCGGTATACCCAATGTTGCTGACCTTTAAGGTTCGGAACGGTAAAATGGTGTTCACGACCCTTTATAGACTCTCTGAAAGGAACACTTCTCCCCAACTTGCACGTAAATGGAAGACCCAATGGGCCCACGTAAAAATGAGTTTGACCAACCCATTGGCGATGAAGTGCCGGGTTGGAAAGGCGTTGAACCTCCACCCCGCAAGCCTATGGCCGGACGCCTTTGTAGAGTTGAACCACTAGACCCTGAGCGCCACCTGCATAATCTTTACGATGTCTATTCAGAAGATGTCGAGGGCATATTGTGGACCTATATGGCGGTAGGTCCCTTTCAGTCAGCAGATGAACTCCGTGCTTGGATGGAACCCGCTTGTGCCACTGAGGACCCGCTCTTTCATGCGCTGATAGATTTATCAACGGGCAAGGCAGTTGGTATTGCCGCTCTGATGCGAGTCAGACCGAGCGTTGGAGTGATTGAAGTGGGGAGCATCACATACTCTCCGCACCTTCAACGTACCCCATTGGCAACTGAAGCAATGTTTTTGCTGATGACAAGAGTTTTCGATGAATTGGGGTATCGCCGATACGAGTGGAAGTGTGACTCGCTGAATGCCGCGTCACGCAGGGCCGCAGAAAGGCTTGGTTTTAGTTTCGACGGCGTATTTGAGCAGGCAATTGTATATAAGGGCCGCAACCGCGATACCGCGTGGTACTCAATTCTTAACCGCGACTGGCCATCATTGAAGAGTGCCTACCAGAAATGGCTGGATGAGGAAAACTATGATAATGCAGGGAAACAGAAGCGAAAACTTCAAGACTTCATATCGCTGGAACGCGCTCACTAAATGGACTATGTGTCAGCGGTCGCTCCTGGTCGGTTCTACCAGTTCGCAAACTAACAAATTGGCTAGCTTGAGCGACAGCTCGTGGCTGAGTACGCTGTCATTGGCGATATAGGGAGGTGGCAGGCCCTTCGCGACCCACACCGGTTGCTTTTTTAGGGCGATAGCAGGTGCATACGATGTTGTTCTTCGCATGTTATCTTACGGTCGGACACTAAACAATCAAAGTAAATATTCGGCCTCCCGATACCCAAGTTCACCGGGTTAGCGTCGACCTGAAGTCTCGCGTGAGAGGATAGAGCCACATATCCTTGATCGGCACACTCTGCTTGCCTGCCGGTCCCAGCTTTCCCCGTCCCTTGGTCTCGCCGACATGAATCCAGTTGGCGGCTTTGTACGACGTTCCCGCAAA
>JBBKXJ010000222.1:0-10923 GCA_037969395.1 Pseudomonadales bacterium | reverse complement strand
GTAAATATTCGGCCTCCCCATACCCAAGTCTACCGGGTTAGCGTCGATCTGAAGTCTCGCGTGAGGGGATAGAGCCACATATCCTTGATCGGCACACTCTGCTTCCCTGCCGGTCCCAGCTTTCCGCGTCCCTTGGTCTCGCCGACATAAATCCAGTTGGCGGCTTTATACGAGGTTCCCACAAAGCGGTTTTTCTCTACAAACGTCTCTAGCAAGACGGGCCGATAGTGGTAGCGGGATTCCCAGTCGGCAGGCAAGCGTCGGGCCGCCATCGACAGGATCATGGAAGCCAGGTTCTTCGATCTGACCCAGGGCAGGATCAGGAAGCGGGCGTTATTGACCACTCGATGCAGCTGCGCTTTCCGTTGATCATGACTCCAGCCGATGTAGTTATCCCGCGGCGCCGCCTGCCACGCGCTGGCGCCAAACCCCAACAGGGCCAGGATCTGTTCGCCGCTGGTAACGAAGTAGCGCAACTGGGCACCAGGCAACGTTTTGTAACCCAGGTAATTCCGAAGGCGCCAATGAAGGCAATAAACCGGCGCTGGGTGATGCCCAAGTAAGGGCGCTGTTGAGCGCGCCGCCGGAAGGCACCCTGATCGGCCAGCGCGACCGAGCCATCCTGGCCGTGCTGTTATTTCACGGGCTGCGCGGCGATGAACTGTGCAAACTGCGCATCAAGGACCGGCAAACCCGTGAAGGCGTACCGCACCTGGTGATTCAAGGCAAAGGCGATAAGATCCGCTATGTGGCACTGCACCCCTTGGCCGCCCGAATGATCGATACTTACCTGGACGCCAGCCACGCACCAGACCACCGTGAACCCCCCCTCATCCACTCATCGCGGACACACAGCGTCAAAATGTTGACACCAGATAACATCTAGAAACGCGTTTTGAAATACGGAAGGGCCACTGGGATTACCATTGAGGTGGATGGTTTGTCACCCCACTCCATGCGCACGACAGCGGCTACTAATGCCCTAACGCACAATGCCGACATTGCGATCGTGCAGACCTGGTTGGGTCATAGCAATCTTTCAACGACCCGTCTATATGATCGGCGCAAGATGCGGCCCGAAGACAGTCCTACATTTCGGGAGAAGTATTAAAAACTGTTTTGGGACTTTAGTTTTTTCCTGTTCAATAAGGCACTGGGTCAGTTTATACTTCTCACGAAGGGCATATGCGCAACGCTAGGAGTAAATAATGACCCAAAATAAAAGCAAAAACGCTGCATTTTTAATCAGGGAAAAATTTTTATATTCACCTATTATTCTCTTAACATTAGCCATCACTTTTTCTGGCGGCTGCGCGACAACTGATTCCGGTAAGACTAAAACCGAGGGTGCTGGAATTGGTGCGGTGATGGGTGCAATCGTTGGCACAGTTGCAGCGAGTTTCCGTTGCGATTCAGACAAGAAAGATTGCGCAAAGGCTCGACGCCAAGGGGCTACAGTTGGTGCAGTTGCTGGAGGAGCGGCCGGCTATGCCTATGGGACCCACGTCGCAAACAAAAAAACGGAGTATGCGAGCGAGGAAGCCTATCTGAACGATGTGATCGCCAATGCGGCTAAAGTCGCAGAAGAGGCAAAAGTTTATAACGTCGATCTGAAAAAACAGTTGACTGTACTGGATAAAAAGAAAAGCGAACTTATTAGTGCCACTGACCGTCAGGAGCAGAATAAAGCATCGATTCGAAAAAATAATGAAGAACTGATTACCACAATTAAACAAACAGAAAATGAGCTCAAACTGGTAACAAATGAAATCTCGATTCAAAATAAGGTCATTGAGCGTGAGCGAGAAAGCGCTCCGGCTCGTTTGATTAATGTAGCTCTTGGTGGTGTCACAGAACTTGAGATTCAGGAGCGTGCTTTACAGCAATCATTGGCGCAATTAAAGCTGATCGATAATCGGCGTGCCTATTGACTGAGTACTTGACAATGTCATTCATTGGGAAACTAAATCTTGCCACCTTAGGGTTACTCTGTGTAACTGCATGCTCCACTACGGGCGACCCCACTAAGGGCGGATTGATTGGTTGGTCTGAAAAAAAGGCAACAGTCCGTCGTGATATATTGCAAGACCGGGCCGATGATACGCAAGAAGAAGTTGATGCTGTAACACAACAAAATGATTCTTTGGAATCAGACGTCGACGCACTTAACAGCGATGTTCGAACGTTGGAAATCGTTCTCAAGCAACTTACTCAAGAAAACGAAGAGCTGCGGACGACTTTTGATCAGCTCGTTAAGCGTAGCGAAAAAGCGAAGACCGAACACTCAGCGTTATCGAGGGAACTGCAGATCACAGGTAATCGATTCAACGTCGCACCACTTGGAGAGGACGCGGCTAAACAGAGGGCAAAGCATGTCGATGCGCAGAATCGCCGTTTACATACTGCAATTCTGTTGCTGCTAAAGCAGAGGTGACTTTGGGTGGCGTGGCAGACATACAAGCATTATTTTTGCAAAAACGTTCAACATTGTGAGTATGCAAGGAACGATCACGCGTACAGATTTTCAAAGGATGATCCCTCTATACACAGGTGTGAAGGTAACTCAAACGATGGTTGTGGGGCCCTTTTAGAGGCAGGGAAAACTGTCCATCCGCAGAGGTACTGGTTGGCTGGAGTTATCGTTGTTGGCGCTGCGTCGGCAGCGTTAGGCTTCCCCCTTTACCATTATTTATACCCGCCGGCGTTGAGTGGCTATGGGTTTACGAACAAGACGACGAAAGTAGACGAGTCACAAGCTTACGTACAAGTAGAGATTTTTCGCTCAAAAACTGCTCGCCCAGCCGTGGTGCAATTCGTTACTGTTGAGGGTTCGGCTTCGGCTGACGCTGACTATCTACCGGAAAGTGGCGAAGTAGCGTTTAACGCGAACGAATACAGCAAGAAAATCCGCGTTACTATCTTGCCAGATGAGCATTTCAATGAGCGCGTCGAGGATTTTTCAATTCTACTGACGAACACCCAAAACCAAGAGCGACACACTGTGTTCGTCGAAGAGGTCCCCAGCCGACGTGAATCCATCAATACCGCTCAAGCATTGGTACGTAACCTGTCAGTTGTTTCCATGGATATCGCAGCATATGGCGCGCGCTTGGAAGCTATCAATGCCATTATGCGAAGCGGCAGTATCCACGATGAGGCATTGTATTTAGAATATCAGCAAGTGCGAAGCAGTAATGAGTCGAACTTGCGTCGCTCTCGAGAAAGATATGTCGAATTGTTCAGAGACCTGGAGTCTGTCGATCGGCGATCGGTATTTATCGCTTTCGACGCTTGGATAGCGAGCCTGTCACGCAAAGGTTTTACTCAACAACAAAAAGCGACGGTGCTTTCCAAAGCTTACTTTGAGGTATTTTTGAATCACGGTATCATGGAAATGGACATGTGGGCTAAAGAGCTAGAAAGTATTGTGCCGGACGCAGAAGTGGAATTGGAGCAACCCAGACTACAAACATAATTTTTAGTCACTCAGATTGAAACAGTCAGCGACCAGCATACAATCTTACGACAGTTTCTCTTCTTTTTTCTCGGGAGCGTTTTCGCTTTCTTTATCTGCACCCAATCGCTTATAACTGTTATCGCCTATGGCATCCTGCAAAGACCATTTTCCATTGTGCGTGTTATTTTTTGAGATTAATCTCGCCGTCTCTACATCCAGAGGTGCCTCGTCTTTGGGCGTTAAACGAGAGATTTCGTCGTTAATTTCTTTGAGCTCTTCACGAATTTCCTCTGCGTCACGATCGATATCCTCATCAAGCAATAACGTTGTACGTCGTTGAAAGAGCGCCTGAAGGTGCGTAACATCACCGCTGCGTCTGGCCTTAATCAAATCTTTTTGGCTTTGAACGTCGTCCTCAAGACGTTGTTCGATCATTTCACGAGCTTTTTCCCGTCGTAGAAGCGCAATACGTTCAGAGTCGCTTTTCAACAATTTGAATTCTCTGAGCTCAATAATTAGACCCCATTCATCCTCAATTGCCGTTGCTGCAATGCGCTTAGCCCAGCGTGACACTTCTTCGTTGGATTCAATCTGGGTGATACCCTTGGCTAATCCTGGCGTTTTCTCCAGATGTGTTTCAATCGCGCTTTGAATTCTTCCTGCAATCTCCTGAAGCTCATGGCGAATCGCCTCAGCACGCCGTTCGTTTTCTATGTCCTCAAGCGAAGGCTGATCAATACGCTCACCGACGTCTAAAGCGAGGGCTGCTTTCTTGGTCGGCGTCCATACCGGTGAGTCCGCTCTATACCCATAATCTTTCGCCTCGAATTTTTCCCAACCGTCGTCCGACATGTTAATAATTTCAAATTTGCATTCAATGTCGATAGGGTCAGTTTCACCGGCATCCGCAAGCGGTTCGATATGCAGGACAAAAGGCTGCGTATTACGCGATATGGACTGAAAACGTCGTGCGTCTTCTGTTGGCGCCTGCTCAATGTTAATAATTGCCACATCAAGACCATAGCGTTTCTCAAGTTTATCCGTTAGCGCGGTCTCGATTGCCGGAACAACCTTGGATTCAAACTCTAAATTGAATGCGCGTCTGTCGATTTTGCTGATCTCGTCACGACAAATGCTTTCTACTTTTCTAAGTATGTCGGGTTCAACCTTTGTCACGTTAGGGTCTATTAACCGCTTCAGTAGAATGAAATCCTTCGCCGTGACCTCTATGGACACCGATATCTTTACGTAACCATTCGAGTGCCTGGTTCGAAACTCGACGCTGTCAGCACCCATATCGATACGCAACCCGTCCAACAGTTTCACCGATTCAATATCGATGAGCGTCTGAAACATTTTAAGTTCGTAGCCAATCTCCGCGGCGACATCCTGCAAGTGCGTACGTATTTGTTCTTGAATTAAAGGGGGCCGTTTAGAAAAATGTTGAACAACGTCATAAAAAGGCCTCCCGAACAGATGTCGTTTGACGGAGTCTTCAATCGCTGCTTCCATGCAAGCGCGCACATCCGCCTCATTCGCCAATCCAGACCGTTTATATTTCTGAAAATTAGCGAGAGTTAAAAGGGCATTTGTTTCAATCTTTCGAGTAATATGGCTGTCTGCCACATCAAAACTCGTGGGGAATTTTTTGATGTCGACCTGTAAAGGCGGGGCGCTTCTTAGCTTGAAACCGACCCGAAACGGCACATCCAGATCAGCGCTGACACGCTGGCTCACATCTCGATTGAGCTCCGCGGACTCGCCAACGCCGACGCCACCTACTCCGAAATTTTCAAGGATGTTTCGATCTTCCAGGACACAACGGTCGTAGACCGCAGTCATCGACGAATACATATGTTTGTCTATGATTTTGTGCAGGCGCGTAGTAGGGCTCTCGTATCCACCGAGTGCTTTGACTAAAGCGCTTGCTTGCGCTTCGGTGTCGACGGTGAGTTCGAGTCTGCCGGTGAACTCTAACTCGACACCACTGGTACCTTCAGCCCATAAAAATGGCCAGTCTTTAATCACAAAAGGCTTGCTGTGCTGTTTGATGTAGTAGTAATGCAGGTTCGTATCGCCACCGACCAGTTTTGAAATCAATGGCGGCTTATCCGATACCTTCTGCTTTTTTGCGTCCAACGTGCGATGATAGCCTGGGCCATGTACCTTGATATCGACGCCTTTGGCACTCGTTTCGCGCACCACTTCATCTAACTGATGATCGTCTCTTAGATCGTTCATGACAAAGTATCCTATTTATGTGGAACGCTTCTTTGCGACAAACTGCCAAGTAAAATACGCATCGCTTCGGCCGTTAATACTTGCCAGGTATGGCGCCGGCTACCCCGTTTAAAGGTGTGGGTACTCCGATAGGCCTTGGCGCGAGTCTGTATTTCGGTCAACGCGGCACGGAAGTCACGACGCTCTTTACTTTTTAATCGTTGTGACAGGGGTTGGGTCGCTTTGCGAATCAATTGGCGTAGGTATAATTTCCGATCACCATCGTAGCGTGCTCGATTATCTGTATATTTTACTAAAGCAGTGGCAAGTTTTTCGTAGAAATGAGCGATTTCTTTAAGGTTCTTCTCACGACGCGTTTTGGATAGGGATAGGGAGGCGCCCTTACCGGTCAAGACCAACATGAGACGTTGCTCAGAAGGTTTGTACGGCGCTTTTGTGAGAGCGACCTCTGCGATAATATCCGCCAGTTCATCGCCTTCATCGGAGGCAATCAATCCCAGAAATCCTTCGGCTGCGGTCCAGTCATCGTCGAACACGCAATTATTGACAATTTGACGTACCGCTAAATTAAAGGCATCTAAAAACAAATCTGCCGATCGTGCTTCTTCCTGATGAAAGTCCAGTACTATTCGGCCATACCTCGGCATCGACTGGAAGTCGTACAACAAATGTGCATAGAGAGCGATGAGACCAACACCCTTGGTCAAGTAGTTGCCATGGGTTCTTCTTCGTTGCTCATAGCTCGTCAAACGGTGCAAATCGATAAGACGGTGGCCAGTTCGCCAATCGGTGGCTTCGATAAGGATGAAATAAGTCGCCTTGAGTTGCTGAGCCAACCGTTCATACTTCGCCACCACCTCTGTTGAGCTCTCCAGCCACGTGTTGATATCTTGTAACGTCGGGTTTTCATCACCTGTATCGACTCCAGACTGCACGATGCCGTCCCATTGCGTCAATTCGATCTGTGCGTGTTGAACCAAATTCCGCACGAGCTGATCGACAATGCGCCGCGTGGAAGGGTGGCGATCAAGTTGACGGACCAGAAATCGAAATCGGTGTATGACCGCCTCATCGCATTTTTCCGTCGCAAGCTCCTGGTAGAGCTCGAACAACTCAACGGATAGTGGAGAATACGTGCGTCGTCGCTCAATTGTAACCAACAGCTCGTTTAAACCGTACCCAAATTTTGGACTACTCTCGCTTGAGCTAAAAAAGTAACGTAATAACGGACGTATCTTACTGTGTACAAATTGAGGATAGCGCTCAAGCAGTAAACGTCGCGTTTGTGTTTCTCTTTCTATCTCATCATAGTAATAGCCAAAGCCCACACCCTCTCGATCCGTACACGCGATTCCACGCTCCTGTGCTATCTGATCTGCAGAATTTTCCCAGGTTATTGAGGACGATATAATCGCATCAGCGCTGTTGGATTCTTGATTGACGTCATCGAGTTTTTTTGTACCCTCATTTTCTTTTATGCGTTGCTGCGGTGGGTTCAGCTCTCGCACTAGGCTATCAATTTCGTGAGCACAAAGCCCTGGAAAGAAAGTAACAAGAAATTCGAGCGTTGCGCCGAAGTCAACATCTAAAGAAAACTCAACCGATGGGGGCTCTTGTTCTGCTTGCTCGATTATCGACCACGTAAATAACTGCGATGGCGCATGTACGGAATCGACCTGATTATCAGGGTCAATTACGTCTTGATCGATGAGCAGTATAAGATGGTTATTTTTTTTCGCTAAATGCGACTGCAACTCTGCCGCGTATTCAGACTGCGCCAGTGGCTCGGCGTCACAGCGGGCATTGTAAAGGTTTAAGTAGGTGACGGTTGGCTTGTCGTAACGTAAGGACGGAAGATTAGAGCGATAGATGTCGATATCAAACGAACCGCTTCGATAGGTACGGAACGAAAATTCGCTTTGCAGCTCGTTTAATAGGGCGTAGAGAGGGGCTGTTATGGCACCAGCCGTTGAGGAAGAAAGGAAGATGATGCGATCGGACAGCAGTCGCTCTCTGGCTTTGGCGACATCTAGCGGCCGATCAAAAGCACGAGCTTCCCCCCACGATTTAACACTGTAGGTGGGATCTTCTTGTTCTGAACCTTTATGATTGTAGCCGAAATACTTATTTTCGTGATAATTCACCGTCCCTGCGGACACAGGTGACTTTACAAGATGAGAGCGGTTAATTGCCCTCTCCAAGGTATCAATCGGGTCCTGGTCGTTCTCGCCATCATAGCTCTGTTCGGCATCTAGCGATGAAGCCTCTTTATCGTTGTTTATTTTTTCATCTGCCACTTTACCCGAGGCACCTCGCTCATTGGATAGAGGGTCTGATGAGCTTCCATGATCATTGGGAGGAACATCGTCGATTGGCTGTTCATCCTCCTCGCTGATACCTGGTTTAGCGGTATCTTCTTCAACTGTATCCGCCGCATCTACGCCCATGGGATGGCTAATCCTCTACCTTCTCGCCGGCATGATGATGGGTCTCGCTATAGTTTACGACGTTGGCTCCAACAGGACTTCTATCGAGCTTACTTTTATAAATCTTGTTGGTGTTGTCCCCTCCTGTTTGATTTTTCTCGGTTTTCCAGTTTTGAAAAAAATTCTTAAAATCCTCGTGAGTGCGGCCTAGTACAGTAAGCATGGCATTGTAGAATGTACTGGTGATTTTTTTTGGAGCGCCCTTGCTGTTGGGATTAAGGTAGCCGCGCATTTGAGTCACCGAAACACCAGCATCGCCTGCAAATGATTCGATCGTGCGGCTTTGCGCTTGCCTCTCTTCATTTAAAAAATCTGCAAAGCATTCCCTGACTTGTTCATGCTCAAAATCCATGAATTATCTCCGTCTAATTGTACTTTTAATATGGTTAATGAGGTACCTAAAGATTTGTGAGTAGCTTCGTATCAAAGGAACGTGATTTAAGTGGTATTGCACTTGTCACAATTCTGCCATTCATGATTGTTTCCAAATTTTTGTTCTTAATATTCTCCCAGAGAAAAGCTCCGTCGAAATCTGTTGAAAACCGCTAAAAGCTGTCTCGTGCAGATCGGTAATCACTCCTAGTATTCATCTCAAGAGTATCAAACACGACCGTGATCTCATCATCATAAATGGAGAAGACCAATGAACGACATTAATGTAGACCATACTGAAAATCACATTTCCAGTCCAGTAATTGAATGCGTTCAACTAGCCAATGCAAGAAAGTGGACAAGTGTTACGCAAATCTATCAATTTATAGGCAAGTTTTGTTTATTCCATTCTGCACTAGCGCTGGTGTTGAATCTTTCCGCCTGCGGCGATTCAAGCCAGCGCGAGCAACTGGTGATCACCGGCGCCAGCACACCTGTACCGATTCTGATGCACGCCGCAGATGTAATGGAGAGCCGCAACCCGAACCTGCGGGTTCATGTGCAACCAGGCGGCAGCTCGAAAGGCATTCGTGACACTATCGAGGGTCACAACGACTTGGGAGCGGTTGCCCGAGAGCTCTCTCCGGCTGAGCGTGAGCAGGTCCATTCTATTCCCATCGCTCGGGACGGCGTGGTCATTGTTACCCATGCTAGCAATTCATTAACCAGTCTTACCAAGAACGAACTTTTTGCGATTTATATGGGTGAGATTGATAACTGGCGAACCCTAACCGGCGCTGACCGGGCTATCACTTTAGTGCACAAAGCAGCGGGACATGGCACCCGCGCGGTGTTTAGCCAATATCTCGGTGTCAAGGGTTCACAGATAAAGCCGCATGTTGTCGCTGGGAATAACACCCAAGTCATTAAGACTATTGCGGCTAGTGCTAATTCCGTTGGTTACGTCTCCCTGGCTGATGTAATTGCGGCGGTTGAAATCGGTACGCCCATTAAAGCGATTGAATTAGAGGGCGTGGCCCCGACGTTGGCGAATGTGGCGAATGGAAGCTGGCCGATCGCCCGGACTCTGTACCTCGTTTCTAAGCAGGCAACGATCCAGAGCTGGGCCGAGGCGATGGTCGAGTTTCTGCGTTCAGAAGAAGGTTCAAGAATCATTGAGGGCGCGAACTATGTACCGCTTAAACCGACTCACTAAAGCGCTTACTCGAATTCTGGAGCTGGCGTCGATGTTTTTCGGCACCATGGTTCCGCTGTCGGTGATCGCACTTGTGACCTACTTGCTTTGGCGAAGTACTGCTTTATCGCTGCAGGATTTAAGTGGCTTGTTGGGGCTGGTTTGGACGCCTACGGAAGCGAAGTATGGGCTTGTTCCTTTGGTGGTGGGAACGGTTTCGAGCGGCTTCGCGGCAGTGCCTTTAGTCCTCGGCCTAGGTTTGCCTGCAGCGCTGTACATGGGGGTGTTTGCCGACCGTGGTAAGCGTTCAGTACTTCGTATGGTGATGGGCACATTGGCGGGGCTTCCATCAGTTGTGATTGGATTGTTTGTTTTGGGTAGTCTCGGAATCAGTTTGTTATCTGCCGCCTTGGCGATATTTATGTTGGTGACCCCGCAGTATGTGTTGTCTGTTTCTGGTTTGTTACAGCAGACGGCACCGACTGTGGTTCTGGCTGCGCGAGCGCTGGGCCTGGGAGACCTTGCTGTGATTCGGCTGGTTATCAGTGAAACCCTAAGCGGTGTCCTAGGCACCCTGCTGGTTGCACTCGGCAGAGGGTTTGGCGAGGCAGTGGCGCTGACGTTTGTCGCTGGCAACGTGGCGACGCTGATTCCGGAATGGCTCGGGCCAATCCGTACCTTGACTACGACCATCGCGCTGGAACTCGACTTTGCCGCAGATAAGCATTACGCCGTCCTCCATGTGGTTGCACTGCTCGTTATGGTTTTGATTGCGACGACAATTGCGCTGGGACGTTGGTTAATTTCGAGGAGTAAAAGCCATGATTCGTAAATTGTGTGATTTCGCCATATCTTGCTTTGCGGTGTTGTGCGTGGTGATCGCCGCTTTCTTGTGGGTGAACGGTGGCGGCGAGCTGCGACTGGGTTTTTTGACTGACTCGCCAACTAATTTGGGGCGATCAGGAGGCATTGCACCAATTTTGATCAGCACGCTATGGGTTGTCGGTGGAGCACTTACGCTTGCCGTGCCCCTGAGTTTAATGGCGTCTGCGTTCTATACGCAGTCGCTGAGTTATGAACGCAACCGGCTTCAAATGACATTTATCGTCCTGGTTGATTTGGGAATCGGTGTACCGCGAATTCTATGGGGCCTGACGGGGGCGGCGATATTT
>JBBKXJ010000221.1:0-14873 GCA_037969395.1 Pseudomonadales bacterium | reverse complement strand
GCATACGCCGCAGCGGTCACCAGGTTAGTGGCGCCCGGCCCCAATGTTGCCATACACACGCCGACCTTGCCGGTAAAGCGGCCATAGGTTGCCGCCATAAAGCCCGCCGCCTGCTCGTGACGGGTCAGAATTAGCCTGATGCTTTTCGAGCGCGACAAGCTGTCCAGCAAGTCCAGGTTTTCTTCGCCGGGTATGCCGAAGATATACTCTACGCCCTCTGCTTCGAGAGCATGAATAAAAAGATCGGATGCCTTATTCATAGCGTTTGTTCCTTTTCTGTTTCGTTTCGTTTTGATTGACTCAATCTTGATACAATTTTAACGCAATGTCTCGTTCTGCAGTTCCGGGATGTGTAGCAATCCCTGTGGGACAACTATAGTTACCGCACTGTACTGCCTGTATGCAGCCTAACGCAAACATAAAGCCTCGGCAGACGTAATAAAGCCGGCGCTCATGCACAGCGCCCAAACGAGTTCGCCGGGGTTAAGCAAATTACTCGAGCTAATAATTCTGTGGCAATCGCGCAGTCCGTATTCGTGGGTCAGGTTTGAGCCACATCGGAGAGGTAAAAATAAAACACTAGTGTGGTGCAACGAGCAAAACGGACAGATAGCGAGTCGCCAGAGGGCTGCAATCGCGGCGGTACGAATGCTCGGAAGCAAGCACAATGACGCCACTCACAATAGCATCTCTTATGTGTTACTTTAACGCGCTTGATCAAACGGCGACCTCTCACACTGCTTTCAAAAGCGATGTCAGCCACTTTGCCCGTCAAACGATTAACTTAAGGAGTTCCCATGCCAACAAAAAATTTGCAGCTGCGCTCGTTAATTAAAGACAACAATACGCTGGAACTGTCTCTCGTCGATGTGGAAATAGCTGATCCCGGACCGGACGATGTGGTAGTGCAGATCGATGCCGCGCCTATCAACCCGTCGGATCTGGCGTTGCTTCTCGGTCCCGCCGACATGACAACCGCAACGTTTAGCGGTACCAGCGAGCGGCCTGTGGTCACGGCGGAGATTCCCGAAAACCGCATGAAGATGGTCGCCGCGCGGGTTGGGCAGCAGCTACCGGTAGGTAACGAGGGTGGAGGTATCGTGGTTGCGGCGGGGTCGTCTGCTGCAGCACAGGCTCTGATGGGCAAGCGGGTCGGCATCATTGGCGGCGAAATGTTTGCGCAGTACCGCTGCGTCAATGTATTCCAGACTCTGGAACTCGAGTCTGACACTACAGCGGCACAGGGCGCTTCGTGTTTTGTCAATCCATTAACCTCCCAGAGTATGGTGGAAGTCATGCGCATGGAGGGGCACAAAGCACTCGTACATACTGCCGCAGCGTCAAATTTGGGCCAGATGCTTAATCGCATTTGCCTGAGTGACGGTGTCGATCTGGTGAATATTGTACGCAAGCCAGAGCAGCGCGAGATACTTGAGGGGCTTGGCGCTCCCTTGATATGTGATTCCAGCAGCTCCCGGTTTGAGGCTGATCTGACTGACGCGTTGCTGGCCACCGGAGCGACACTCGCTTTTGACGCCATCGGTGGTGGTAAACTGGCTAGTACCATACTCACTTGCATGGAATCCGCGGCTGCGCGCTCAATGGCTGAATACAACCGCTACGGTTCGGATGTGCATAAGCAGCTATACATCTACGGTGGACTCGATCCAAGCCCGACTATTCTGACCCGTAATTTCGGTTTCGCCTGGGGGATCGGCGGATTCCTGCTAACGCCTTTCCTGCAAAAGATCGGCCAAGAAAAGAATATAGACATGCGCCGGCGAGTGGCAGCGGAAATTGGCACCACGTTTGCCAGCCACTACACTAAAGAAGTCACGCTGGCCGGGGCGCTATCGTTGGAGGCGATCAATGTGTACAGCAAACAGGCAACGGGTGAGAAAGTGCTGATAACACCGCAGAGCTGATTTATTCTAAATGCCCTGCGGTGGCAGTTGACTGCTGATGAGGTGGTGGATCGCCCGGGCAGCCGCAGATTGTTAACAACATGCAAGCACCTGCCCACCGCTCACAGCCAACACTGTGCCTTCGTCCAATGCCTCCCAGCCGTTTTCGTCCAGCGGCACTGAAGCGATCAAAACGGTTTGCTCGTCTTGAAGGCCCACATTGAGCCCTGGACAACTGACCTCTTTCTGTGCCGCGCAGGTCCAGCATTTTTTGATATTTAGGCCGGGCGACTTCGGTTCGGTATGCCTGCCGCCCTCATCGTACACGCGTTTGTGCGCGTGTACGAAAAGCACATCACCGTCATGGTAAAGAAAATTGCAGGGGCCCAGCTGCTTCATTTCGCTGCATACCTCGCGAAATACACTCAAGCGGCTATCCAGCGATGGCGTTTTTTCACAGTCGTAGAGTGGTTTGAGGCGCGACAACAGCACACAAAATGCCAGCTCTGAATCGGTATTGCCGATCGGCGTGAAGGCAAGCCCGCTTCGATCAACCGCGCTATCTATGTCGGTGAGGGTGCCGTTGTGCGCAAACAGGTGCGTACGCGCTCCAAGCACACGCCGGAACGGATGCGTATTCTCCATTGTATGCTGGCCTCGCGTCGCATAACGCACATGTGCGATAGCGAGAGTTGTTTCGATCGCATTTTCAGCGATAAAACGCACCCAAATACTGTTTGCGGCGGGCGCCGGTTCTTTTACCAAAACCGCGTCTTTGTCTCTCGCCAGGGCGATACCCCAGCCATCCCGGTTATGGCGCAGGCGTGAGCCGTTTTTAGAAAATTCTTCCAACGAATAAGTAACCGCCGCTGGCGTGTGGCTGCTCATGGCAAGTAATTCACACATCGCTCTCGTTGCTCCAAAGTCTGCAGAAGGATGGAAGTACTTCGTTTGCGGATATTACACTATGGCTCTGCCCTCTGTGAAACCAGCCCCCGAAGCAACCGCGATAACGTTCTACGCTCTGCTTGACTCGCCCAGTGTCAGCGGTGCTTACCAGTTTGTAGCACACCCGGGACGAACCACGGACATTGAAGTCAGCGCCCACTTGTATTTTCGCAAGGCCGTCGAAAAAGTCGGGCTGGCGCCATTGACCAGCATGTTTTTCTACGGTGAAGCTGGCGGTCGCTGTTTCGATGATTTCAGACCGGAAGTACACGACTCCGACGGCCTGTTGATTGCCGGCAGCAATGGTGAGCGTCTTTGGCGGCCTTTGAGCAATCCGCGTAGTCTCAGCTTCAGTTCGTTTTCGATGGAGAACCCGCGCGGCTTTGGCTTACCGCAGCGTGATCGAGACTTTGATCACTACCAGGATCTGGAAGCGGAATACCACCGCCGACCCTCCGCCTGGGTAGAACCGTCAGGGAATTGGGGCAAAGGTGCGTTGGAACTGATGGAACTACCGACAGACTCGGAAACCTACGACAATATCGCCGCCTTCTGGGTCGCCGACGCTGCAGTTGAAGCTGGCGCTGAAAAAAGTTTTGCCTATAAAATCGGCTTCGGTGGCGACCCCGAGATGCGTCTGGAGGGCGGCCGCGCCGTTGCCACCCGCATAGGTACCACCCAGGTCATCGGGTCCGATGAGAAAGTGGTTCCTGAGTTGCGAAAATTTGTGCTCGATTTCGCGGGCGACGATCTGGCGAACCTGCCAGCCGGTGGGCAGGTGAGCGCAGAGATCGCAGCCTCCGCAGGCAAGCTCGGAAAACCGCTGGTGCAAGCTAACCCGCTTAGCGATGGCTATCGTGTGACGTTTAATTTTTTTCCTGACCAGACGGATGTTGTCGACTTACGCTGCAGTTTACGCCTTGGAGAAAACTATCTGACTGAAACCTGGACCTATCAGTGGCGCAGACCGGCCAACTAGGCGCGGCCACCGAGCGGGCCTTACATGCATACTTGAGCGCGGCTGGTGTTATTAATGTTGTTCCAGATACGCTTTGTGCTGGCAATTCTGTTCCGACAAAATATTGGCTGGTCGGCGCAGCAGCGGCAGGACCGTTCCACCCGTTTCGCCGACGCAGCTTCGGCGCACGGCATGCAAACGCTCATTGGCATTACCGCAGGGCTAATTTCCTGGTTTTACGTACCTGCCTACTTCTGGTGGTTCTTGCCTGTGCTGTGCGGCATGCTGACTGCTATTCCTCTGTTAATGCTGTCCAGCAGTGCCAACATGGGCCGCATTGCGCGGCGTCTTGGTTTGTTCCTGACGCCGGCCGAAACTCAAGTGCCACAGGTGCTGCAATACTTGCACGAAGAACAGCTTGCCGCCGCGCAACGTCAACTCAGCGCTGCGGATGTATTACGTAGCCCTGAAATTTTCGCGCTGCATTCGGCCCTGCTGCCGGTGAAGTCCTTCAGCCGCCGGGAGCAACATCATGCGGGCGGATTATTATATAAATTGATGGAGGAGGGGGTAGACTCGCTTGAGACCCACGAACTGCGTGAAATTTTTTCGCAGCCGGCAATATTGCAGGAATTTCATGTCTGGGTGTGGAGCCAACGCTGACCAGCGTGCTCAGTAATTATTTCGGTTAGCGTGGTCGCTGTAGAAAATCAGTGCCAGTACGGATGGCATGGAACTTGAAAGGAAATGCAGCATCCCGACCCTGGAGAGCACATTAAAGGAGATACGCCATGCTCAAGTTACAACCTTCAGATACAGCCCGAATTTCTCTTATAGTTTGCCTGCTGACGCTTGCTGGCTGCTCCAGCGATACCGCTAAGCCAATATTGGAATGTCCGGAACCACATCCGCTCAGCGGCAATATGGCACTTGAGGAAACGCAGAGCGATATTAAGGCTATTGGAACAAGATTGACCGAGAACCCTGCAACAGATGTTGTTAACGAGGTAATCTTCAATCTTAAACGGGAACACCCGTCGGCAAGCGCTGCTGATATCGTCAATTATCTTGTGACGGCTTATTGCCCTACCGTTGCCGCGGAAACCTGGTTGTCGAAGGATGATGCAACCGCCAAAGTGGATCAGTTCAGCGCGCAGGTGAACGGGATTATTAGCGACTCGAATTAGACTGCATTGTTGGGCTATCAGGCCTGTATCCGTGATTGTCGCTGGCAAGGGGGTGATATTCTACTAAATAATGGTCAGCACACTGGCTGGGGCATTCGGTGTGCAGGCGTACAAGAATCGCAAACGAAACTCTACGTGGGGCAATGTTACCCGTTTTACTGCCGGTGTTAAATTTACGGCCTGTTGTGTCAGTGGAATGGTACTGCCCGTCGACATTATTTTATCGCGTGCGATAACGGGTGATAGTACAGTTTGGCATTGTGCGCACACCTTCACCTGGTCTGCTTGCGAGGTTTGCTGCGAGAGGCATTCGACGTGTCACAATATAACTCATGTAGCAACTCAATTACTCGGACAGCTGTGTCATTCTGCAACGAATAGTGAACAGTCTGCGATTCTTTGCGGGTACTTACCAGGTTGTCCCGCCGCAACACAGCCAGATGCTGCGATAAGGCCGACTGGCTTAGGGATACTCTCTTATGTAATTCACCGACAGACAACTCGCCTTCCGACAAAATACACAGCACTATCAATCGGCTACGATTCGACAAAGCCTTCAGTAGCTGCGCCGCCTCATCGACATGCCGCTCCATCGCCTTAACATCCAAATTCAATTTATTGGTGCTGCTCGGTTCCGATGCACTCATTTTTATTTCTCAGGTAAACCCCGGCGCAGTATATAAGTATCTTCTGTTTTAGTACATTTAAATATAGTATTGACTAAATTAGTCATAATGCTTACTTAGTATACTCGCATAATTAGAAGCCAATCATGCGGTCTCGCGTGACGGAATTCCTGCACGAACCGAGCAGTACGTTTTTGTATGTGGTTTGGGATGAACATGCGTGCTGTTTGACCGCCTGTTCAAGGACGGTGAATGCTTTCAAGCGGCAAGGTGTTACTCTGCTACCCACCCGTTAGTCGGCTACGCTATTTTGTCAGCGGTTGCGGCGGCCGATTACAAATCCTGAACTTCCTGCGCATCAAACGAGTGCATTCTGGCAATGGCGTCCTGCTGCTCTGCCAGGCGCGTGAACAACTCCTCCAACCTCGGCGGCAGCTGCTCGTTCTTTAATTGAAGATATAGCTGTAACACTTTATTGTCGATATTATACATCCGCTTGGCAATCTCCCGTAAATCGACAGCCGCGGTTGTTGCTACGGCGGGCAGTTTCCAGAAATCTCTAGCGGGAGAGAACTGCAACTCGGTAGATAACACACTTTCGTCGCCGGATTTCAAATACGCTTGTAATGCGGTTGCCTGTTCTTGCTGTTGTGTAGCAAGTTGGTGTAGCAACATATCGCTGCGTTCGTCGGTGTTGGTAGAACGCAGTGCAGCATAGTAGTCGGTGGCCTCAATGTGGTATACCACCACTCGTTGCAATACCTCCCCAATTGTTTCAAAGCTCATAACGGTTCCCCTAAGTTTGAGTCCAGACATTGCGCCTGAACGACGTAAGCGCATTATATGATGTTGCGAGCAATCCGTATGCCAAATTGCCGTTTGGTTACTCCAGGGCGCAGATTCGACGCAAGTGTGGTGAATATCAACCACAGCTATGGTCAATATTAACCACTCCTGTGTAGGCGGTCTAAGGTTCGCCTTGTTTTTCAGCGTGACTCTGACAAGCCACCGTCGTAAACCTGCGACCATGCGGTCAAGCAGACAGCGCTCGCTTCGGTACCAAATGCTACTTGTTTAAGCGTGTAGTCCGGCCTGAACAGAGCGAAAATTTTCGGGACACGCCGTGACAAACCGGCAGGAGAGCCGGTTTGCACAGCCGCAGGCTGCCAGCGCTTCGCGTACCGACATTCCGCAGTCAACTTTCAGACTTAGCGTTGCCACACAATGCGGTTGTCTTCCAGAGGAATTGCAACCCCTTCACAGTGTGGTATTGCCCGCGCCGTGTAATCCGCTGCCGGGCGGGTAGCCGGTACCGCTGCGTGATAGCCGTAACCGTTTGTTGCTCCCACCAGTTGCCGAACGCGCTGCATTGCCAAACGCTGTGGCGCGGCGTCATTAATAGAGTCGGCATATAATTCGACGCGAACGGCGTTCGGGTCGAGATCGTTGCAATACAGCTGGACCTCAAAGAGGTGTTGTTCGTCATCGCTTTCCACCTGGACGTCGCCAAAGCGCAGCGATGCCCAGTTTTGATCCAGAGCATGCCGCCAATTTACTATCTTTGCGCCGTTTTCCCCCAGGTTTGCGGCCCGCTTTCGATAGGCTGAGGCCGCCGGCAAATAGTATTGCTCGCAGTACTCTCGCACCGCGCGATTGCTGGAAAAGCGCGCCGTCAAACTCGCCATGCTTTCTCGCATGCGCGCCACCCAGGCGACCGGAATGCCCTGCTCGTCGCGGCTATAGAACTCGGGGACCACCTTCTGCTCGAGCAAGTCATAGAGTGCCTCTGCCTCGGCAGCGTCCGCAGCGGGATCGTCGCCATGCTCCTGACCATCTCCCAGCGCCCATCCTACTTCCGGCGTATACGCTTCCGCCCACCAGCCGTCCAACACGGATAAATTAAGGCCTCCGTTCACCAACACCTTCATGCCGCTGGTACCGCACGCTTCCCAGGGCCGGCGCGGCGTGTTGAGCCACACATCGACACCTTGCACGAGGCGCTCGGTCAGAAGCATATCGTAGTCGCTGAGGAAAATGATATGCGGGCGTACCTCGGGCTGGCGAATGAACTGCACCCATTGCTTAATCAGCGCCTGACCCGCCTGGTCGGCCGGATGCGCCTTGCCGGCCATGATAAGTTGAAGGGGGCGCTGCGGATCAGTCAACAGGCGCAACAACCGTTGCGGGTCGTGCAGTAACAGGTTGGGCCGCTTATACGTCGCAAAGCGGCGTGCAAAACCCAGCGTCAACACGTTGGGGTCAAGCAGATGCATGGCACTCTCAGTCGTGTCGGCTGAGGCTCCCGAGGTGGCCAGTTGACGGCTCAACCGTGTACGGGCGTATGCAATCAGCGCGCGACTAGCTGCGGCGCGAAATTGCCAGAGACCGGCGTTGGAAGTGCGACGAATGTGCTGCTCCAAAGCCTCAGTCGTCCCCAGCCAGGGGTTTTCGCCACATTGATCAGTCCAAAGATCGTCTGCCGCCGCCGAATCCCAGGTTGGCATGTGGACGCCGTTGGTCACGTGACCGACCGGTACTTCATGCTGCGGCCAGTGAGGATAGAGCGGCCCAAACAGCTGACGGCTGACCCTGCCATGCAGGCGGCTGACGCCATTCGCCGCGCCACTGCCGCGCAGCGCGAGATAGGCCATGTTGAAAGTCTCTGCCGGGTCGTCCGGGTTGTGGCGGCCCAACGCCAGCAAATCATGACTGCTTATACCCAGCTTTTGTTTGGCATAAGTGCTGAGATATTGCGTAATGAGCTCAGGCGCGAACCGATCGAAACCGGCAGGCACCGCCGTGTGCGTGGTAAACAGGTTGCCGGCGCGGGTGGCAGCCAACGCAACATCGAAACTATGCCCGCTTTTCTGCATAAAGCTGCAAGCCCGTTCCAATACGGCGAAGGCCGCATGCCCTTCATTCAAATGACAGACATCCGGTTCAATGTCGAGTGCGGCGAGCAGCCGCCAACCACCTATGCCGAGTATCAGCTCCTGCTTCAGGCGCAATTCTGCGCCGCCGCCATATAGTTCACTGGTGATGCCGCGATGCGCCGGATAATTCGCCGCGTCGTTACTATCCAGCAGGTAGAGCTTGACCCGACCCACCTGCACCTGCCAGGTACGCAGCCAGACGGAATAACCGGGCAGGGCGACCTCCAGCCGCAACCACTCGCCATCGGGCTTACGCAGCGGTGTAATCGGCAGTTGCCCGGGGTCGTTGTAAGGTAGGAGTGTTTGCTGCGCTCCGTCCTTATCGATCATTTGGCGAAAGTAACCTTGTTGGTAGAGCAGCCCCACGCCGATCACTGGCACGCCCAAATCACTGGCTGCCTTGAGTTGATCACCCGCCACATTGCCCAGTCCACCCGAGTAGATAGGCAAAGCTTCGCTCAACATAAATTCCATGCTGAAGTAGGCTATGCAATTTAATGGTGGTTGCGGGTAAGCTTGCTGAAACCACGCCGGCGCAGCTGCGGCATCGCGGCGCGCCTGCACCAGCTTATCCACCTGTGCGCGGAACGCGGGATCGGCTATTTCTTGCTGCAGTTTTTGCTGCGAGACCGTCTGCAGAATAACCCAGGGGTTATGCGTAAGGTCCCACAACACAGGATCCAGCTGTCGCCAGATCGGGTCGGTGGCATGATTCCAGGACGAACGCATATCCAGTGCAAGCTCGGCCAGCGAGTCAACGCCTTCGACGGCTGCATACGGCAGGCCGTAAAGAGGTGGGTTGACTAGTGGTTGTTTGTGCATGCGCTTTCCTGAATAATTTTTTGCACACGAAACCCGCGGACGCAGCGTGTGATCTCATGCATTCGTAAAGTTGAGCCAGGTGATGGCATCGATACGCAGCAGGTCGCCGATGCGTTCGATCGTGATCCTGTTCCAGCTGCAAGCGGCACATCACAATAAGCTTTGTTCACGTCGGCACCAGCGTCTGTTACAGCAACGTGGATTGAATATGCCAACACGTCCGTTGCTGATTTTTTCGAGTATGACAGGCATAGTCTGCAAGGATAGGGTCGGGAAAGGTAGGGAATAGTACCCATAATCGCTCGGAGGTGGTGATTATCCATACACCTTAAGTGTACCCTGATTGTGGTTTCGCCAACGTACTGGAGCAATTACAAAGTTTCCACGGCAAGTTACTCAAAAGCTCACTATCGCATGAGCTGGAGGATAAATTGCAGCAGGTACCTGATGGCGCAGACAGCGCTGCGGCGTACAACGCGGCTAGCTATAATGATCGATTGCTATCTGCAACGGCGGCACATGCCAACGCTGCTCTCGTTTGATACACTTCACGGCACGACTTTTTCCGGTACACATGAGGTACAGCGCCATGCTTGAAACTGCATCACACGACCCGCAAAGTGCAGGGTTAACTGCAACCCGTCCGCAGCCCTGTTCACTGGTGATACTGGGCGGCGCCGGCGACCTGGCGCGACGCAAACTGTTGCCTGCGGCCCATAATCTGGCGCTCGATGGCGAGCTGCCGGAAAACGTCTCTATCGTCGGCTTTGCTCGCCGTGACTACGATGACGAGCAGTATCGTGCGTTCGCCCGCGAAGCGATTGAAACCTATTCCCGTCGACCGCTGGAAGACGAGGATTGGGCAGCGTTTGCACAGTCGATACACTTTGTACCCGGCACCTTCGACGATGCCGACGCCTTCCAGCGGCTAAAATCGCGACTCGAAGAGATAGAATCCGAACACGGCATGGCGGGCAATCGAATATTTTATTTATCAATTCCTCCCGGCGCTATCGAGGCCTGTCTCGACCAGCTCAAGGCGGCGGGATTAATTTATCCAGGTCACGCTGCCGGCCCGTTTTCACGCGTGATTGTCGAAAAACCGATTGGGCGCGATCTTGAGAGCGCGCAGCAGGTGAATGCGACACTGGCAAAAGTGCTGGATGAAAGCCAGATCTTTCGCATCGACCACTATCTCGGCAAGGAAACTGTACAAAACATTTTAGTCATGCGTTTTGGCAATGCCATCCTGGAGCCGCTATGGAACCAGCAACATATCGATCATGTGCAAATCACGGTGGCGGAGGAGGAGGGTGTAGGCACCCGGGCAGGCTATTACGATAGCGCCGGCGCCCTGCGTGATATGGTGCAAAACCATCTTCTGCAGTTGCTTTGTTTGACGGCCATGGAGCCGCCCTGGGGAATGACGGCTGACGTCGTGCGCGACAACAAGCTGGCGGTGCTGAACTGTTTGCGGCCGGTCAGCGACTGTGGCGAGTGCGTTGTGCGGGCACAGTATGCCGCCGGTAAGAGTGGCGATGACGACGTGCCTGGCTATCGGCACGAACAGAACGTCGATGCAAACTCGACCACAGAGACCTTTGTGGCAATCAAGGTGTTCGTGGATAACTGGCGCTGGTTTGGCGTGCCGTTTTTTCTGCGCACCGGTAAAGGCCTGCCGCGGCGAGCCAGTGAGATTGCGATCCAGTTCAAGGAAATCCCGCCCATTCTTTTCAATGTCGACCCGCAGCGCACGGTTGCCCCCAACGTGCTGGCGTTACGTATTCAGCCAGACGAAGGGCTGTCGCTAAGCATTACCACCAAGCTCCCTGGCGCGAAACTGGAAACACGGCCGGTAGAAATGGATTTTAAGTACGACACGACATTTGAGAAACAGTCACCGGAAGCCTACGAACGACTGCTACTGGATGTGATGGCGGGAGACGCCACGTTGTTTATGCGCCGCGACGAGGTCGAAGCCTCCTGGACGTGGATCCAGAACATTCAGGAATCCTGGGCTAACGAGAACATACAGCAACTCGCCGAATACGCCGCCGGCAGCGCCGGGCCTGCGGAAGCAGACGAACTAATTGAGGGGGCATATCGCCAGTGGCGAACGTTCTGACTGTGGATTTATAGTGCGCGCAATCGCGTCGGCATTGTTGTATAAAGTTTGTCCAAGCGCCCCGGACGATAATCGCGCCGGTTACGAAGACTTGCCATCACTACGACTTGCAGCGCGTCAACTGAAATAAGAGATAGAGAATGTTATGAAAACACCGATTCAAACTAACGCATGGAAACAACTTTCCGAACACCGCAAAGAGATGGAAAAGGTGCATATGCGCACACTCTTCGCTGCCGACGAACAGCGCAGTGAAAAATTTTCACTGCGCCTGGACGATCTGCTGTTCGACTACTCAAAGCATCGAATCACCGAGAAAACGCTGGGTGTACTCGTTGACCTGGCTATGGAAGCAGACGTTCCGCAGTATATCGAAAAAATGTTTCAAGGTGAGCGGATCAATTTCACCGAAGATCGGCCGGTGCTGCACGTAGCCCTGCGTAATCGCAGCAATCGGCCTATTCAGGTTGACGGTGAAGACGTGATGCCGGCGGTCAATCAAGCGCTTGACAAGATGCGCGGTTTTACCGAAAAAGTGCGCAGCGGTGCATGGAAAGGCTATACGGGTGAGCGTATAACCGACATCGTCAACATCGGCATCGGCGGCTCGGACCTGGGGCCTCTGATGGTGACCGACGCCCTGCGACCGTATTGGCAGGAGGGACTTCGAGTCCATTTTGTATCCAATATTGATGCCACTCATCTCGCCGAGGTGATAAAGCAGCTACGGCCTGAGAGTACGCTGTTTGCCGTTGCGTCGAAAACTTTCACGACAGTGGAGACAATTACTAATGCCACCTCGGCCCGCGACTGGTTGCTCGCCAGTCTAGGTGATCGCGCGGCGGTGGCCAGTCATTTTGTCGCCATGTCGACCAACACCGAAGAGGTAACCAGGTTTGGCATCGATCCCGACAATATGTTCGAATTTTGGGATTGGGTAGGGGGCCGTTACTCACTATGGTCGTCTATCGGCCTGTCTATCGCGCTGGTGATCGGCATGGACCGCTTCGAAGAGTTGTTAGCAGGCGCGCACGACGTCGACGAACATTTTCGCAGCACGCCGCTCGCGCAAAACATTCCGGTTGTGATGGCGCTACTCGGTGTTTGGTATCACAATTTTTTTGCAGCCCAAACGCATGCCATCCTGCCGTACGACCAGTATCTGCACCGTTTCGCTGCCTATTTTCAGCAAGGCGATATGGAGAGTAATGGCAAAAGTGTCGACCGCAACGGCGACGCTATCGAGGGCTATACGACCGGGCCGGTGGTGTGGGGTGAGCCGGGCACCAACGGCCAACATGCCTTTTATCAGTTAATTCATCAGGGCACGCGCGTCATCCCCTGTGACTTTCTGGCGGCTGCCATTAGTCAAAATCCACTGGGGCCGCACCACGACATCTTAATGGCCAACTTCTTTGCTCAACCCGAGGCATTGATGCGCGGCAAAACAGCCCAGGAAGTGCGCGCTGATCTCGACCGTAAAGGAGTTCAGTTGGACGATGATTTGCTAGCCCACCGCACGTTCAGCGGCAATCGACCGACCAGCTCGATGCTGTTTGAAAAGCTGACACCAAGAACCCTGGGGCGGTTGATTGCCCTGTATGAACACAAGATATTTGTGCAGGGCGTTATCTGGAACATCAACAGTTTCGATCAATGGGGTGTTGAGCTCGGCAAACAACTGGCCCAGGCTATTTATCCGGAACTTGAGGGTCCCGCTGCGGTTAGCAGTCACGACCCGTCTACCAATGCACTGATCAATCACTACAAGCGCCTGCGCGCTGGCTAACCGAAATGAGTAATGCAACGAACATCAATTTCGGCATGATAGGCATGGCGGTTATGGGCCGCAATCTGGCGCTCAATATCCTTGATCACGGCTTTTCAGTCGCGGCCTACAATCGCAGCCCCGACCCGCTTGCCGAGGCTGTGTCAGTCAGCGATGGCAGACTGATTCCACAGGATAGCCTTGAGAAACTGGTCGGCTGTCTGGATCAGCCGCGCAAAATTATGCTAATGGTTAAGGCCGGGGAGCCGGTTGATGCGGTACTTGGCCTACTCAAGCCATTGCTGGATGACGGCGATATTGTCATTGATGGCGGCAACTCCTGGTACGAAGACACACGGAGGAGGGAGAAAGAATATACCGCCGCAGGACTTCGCTTTTTTGGTGTAGGCGTCTCCGGCGGCGAAGACGGCGCCCGTCACGGCCCCTCGCTAATGCCGGGTGGCGACAATGCGGCGTACGAGCACATTCAGCCAATATTCGAGGCGATTGCAGCAAAAACCGATTCCGGATCATGCGTGACCCATATTGGCCCCGACGGCGCGGGCCACTTCGTCAAAATGGTACACAACGGCATCGAGTATGCCGACATGCAATTTATTGCCGAAGCGTACCACATACTCTCTGCGGTCGGTGGCCTGGCACCATCGGATCTGGCGGCGGTATTCGAACAGTGGAACCGCGGCCCGCTGGAATCTTTTCTAATCGAAATTACCGCAACGATTTTAACCGTTAAAGATGAGCAGGGTGATGGCTTTCTTATCGATAGCGTGCTCGACCGCGCGGGTCAGAAGGGCACGGGCAAATGGACCAACCAGGTTGCGCTGACACTGGGTATTCCTATTCCAGCGATTGCGGCCGCGATTGATGCGCGCGTTCTTTCCAGCATGAAAGACGAGCGCGTGCGTGCATCGAGGGTTTTGCCGGGGCCGGCGCCGGATAGTTACGAGGGAGATACTGGCGAACTCATTCAGGCCGTTCACGATGCGCTGTTCGCCTCCAAAGTCACGGCTTATGCGCAGGGCTTGTCGCTGATTGCCGAAGGTTCCAGAACATACAACTGGTCGGTGAATTTGCGCGAAACCGCCAGAATCTGGAAAGGCGGCTGCATCATTCGGGCTCGGTTTTTAGACACCATCATGAAAGCGTACGAGCAAAACGGGCAGCTCGAAAATCTGTTGCTTGATGCGCAATTGCGGGAAGGCGTCGTGCAACGACAGCCTGCCTGGCGGAAGGTGGTTTGCCTTGCGCAGCAACACGGCGTACCCGTACCGGGCATGAGTGCATCATTGGCATACTTCGACAGCTACCGGTCGGCCCGCCTGCCGCAAAACATGACACAGGCACAACGCGACGCCTTTGGCGCCCATACCTATCAACGGGTGGACGACCCGGACGGGCCGTTTGTGCACAGCCACTGGTTGGATTAGATGAATGCAGCGACAAATTACCACTGGGACGATCGGTTATCACGAGTAAGGCCCTCCTAGCCCGGAGTATACGGGGGTCTTTTCGATTGCACTGCCTGCTGCAGCAAGTCAAGACGATCCTGGCCCCAGAATAGCTCACCGTTGAGGACATAAG